>JAUXSN010000011.1 GCA_030679895.1 Candidatus Moraniibacteriota bacterium
TTTTAAGGTGCCAAATTGGAACCTTAAGTTTTTGATAAGTTATCGCATATTTAAACGTTCATCAGTGGGATGAAAAGTGTGTATACTTCAGAAATAGGCCAGGGTGTTTGCGGGTTGAATTGCGGGGCAAAAGTTTGCTTCGTGCGGTTGGTATTCCAATAGCCCGAATATTTTGAAAAATATAAATTTATCTTCAGGAGTGTATCTAGTTTGGCTTGGGGCGCGATAAGAAACATTTTCATTAGTGGCTCCGAGAACTTCACTATCGTCTGAATTATTTTTTTCTTTATTAGTCTCGCTCGAATCTTTCTCATCGGAAGATTTTTCTTTTTCTGTAGCTTTTTCTTCCGACGGGGAAATCCATTGCCATCCGCCATCTGTTTTTGCATAGGCCTCGCCCTCGGCGATTTTTTCTTTTTGATATTCGACTTCGTCAATAATTTTTCCGTCGAGGGAAACAAGTTGGACTTTTCCGACCTTGTTATTAAGGGAAAATTTGCATATTTCGCGAGTAATCGTTTTTGTTTCATTCGGTCCAAGGCTGATTTCGCCGCTGATCGGATGGTTATATATTTTGTCATCCGATCCGGAAGCGATTTTCCAGCCCCGAAGGTCGATTTTCTTTCCCGAGCCATTTTTTATATCGATGATCTCTCCGTTCGAATCATTGCCAATGGGATTGGGGATAATTTTCATGATTTCGAGATCGGGCTGGGGATATTTTTTCACCGCGAGGGCGAAACTTTTCTCGACCGTCTGTGAATCGTCACTTACGGAAAGCGTCACGGTGTATTTTCCGGTATCGAGATATTTGTGCGACGTTTTTTGAAGGCTGCTTCTTTTTCCGTCTCCGAAATCCCAAGAGAACTTAAGCTTTTTTGTTTCTTTATCTTTGGCTTTGGCGGAAAATTCAGTGTATATGTCTTTATAAGTTTGTTTGATTTTTTTAATTTTTACTGATGGCTCCGAATCGAACTTATTCTTTTTTCCAGGAGTGAGATATTTGCTCCACTTCCAGTTTTTGCTGTCGAAATTGAAGGAAGCGTCCTTTTGGGATTTTTCATATGAGGCACTCGAGGTGATTTCTCCCCGGGGATTATGCAAGTATACCGATTCTTTGGAATTGTTGAGTGCGATTTTGGATTCGGATTTGTATATCGCGAGATATTCTCCAGGCCCGATTTCCGTGTGCTCTTTGAAAACGTATTTTCCTGATTTTGAAGCGTCGCGAATCATCCAGCCGCGCAAATCAACCGGGCCGCTGTCGCCGTTCACTATTTCGATATATTCGTCGTCCGAATCCTTTTTCGGATTGGGAAGGATTTCATTGAGATAAACGTTTTCAGCCGAAAGATAATTTTCTCCGGGATTGGTGTCGCCCGTGTCTTCATCGGAATTAGAAGTTGTGATAACGTTTGCCCCGTCGGGAGTGGGGGTGGATGTCCACACAAAATTTCCTTTATCCAGAGCGTATGAGTAATTTTCTTTGGCGTTACCGGAATAGGAAACCGAGGAGCCGACTGGATCCCCCTTCGGATTTTTCAATGTTACTGTTTCCCCGCCGGTGTTGTTGAGCGAAAACGCGGAATTGTTCCGGTAGAAAGCAATGTATTCTCCGGGGTTTATTGAAATATCAGGCAGAGAATAGGAGTTTCCAGATTTGTCTTCAAGTGTCCATCCGGATAATTCAACGATCTCTTCCGGGTCGGTGTTGTAGAGTTCCATAAATTCATCAGTATCTTCGTTCCCCGAAGGGTTTGGCAGCAATTCGCTGATTTTTATGTTTTTTGAATAAATTATACTCGGAGGCATCGGAGGAGCTGTCGAGCTGAGGCTTCCTGGCGTTCCACCTAAGGTATAACTTTCCTGCCAATTGTCCTCGATGTTTTCTTTATCAAAATCAATGCGTTCGAGAGAATAACCAGGTTCCTTTTTATCGAAATAATTTCCATAGAAAATCTCTTCATGCAAAGTTGCTTTATTGTCTTGACTATAAGAAATAAAAGGGTAGTTGCTGCTACTGTCCTTATCCAGTAGGCTGAAACTACTGGATGTTTTTAAGATGATGATATCGCTCGGCAAACTGTAAGTGCTGCGAATTAGGTCAGGATTCACCGTAAAGATTACGTATGATCCCGCCGATACATTATTAATACCTTCCGGTGAATAAACCGCGTAAAAGGTGCAGGCTTCCGATGCCTTGTTTTTTCTGGCGCATAAATAAAAGCTTTTGATTTGATTATCAGCTCTTAATTCAAAAGCAATATTTCTTTTTGCAACCATTTCTACCCACTGCGTTTTTTCATCATCTATTTTTTCCGATTGATCATACATTATCTCAGTTATTACTAAATCACTGTCTGCCGCGCGAGCGGAATTTGCGCAACAAAAAACTCCAATCCCGATTGTCGTCGAGACCAGGACGCTCAGCAGGAGGAGCGCCGTTCTCTTTATTTTTTTCTTTATTTTTCTCTCCTTCATTCTATTATTTTTACTTTAAAATTTAATCCCACGCACAGCTTAACAAAAAAGACCGTAATAAATCCGTATTACGGTCCCAAAATGATTTATATGAGGAAAATTAAGCCAAACTAATCACTTTTTGCGCAACGAAAACCAGTGTCAACATCTTTATAATCTTTTTGATAGCCAATTCTTGAGGCCGGGCGTTGGTCGCTCTGTCCATCGGTATAGGCCCCGCCTTTGATAACTTTGAATCCTTTGTTGAAATCTTGCTGGACGAACTTGTCATTTCCTGAATAAGCGCTGAAATCATCTGCCACCCATTCATAGGCATTGCCTGCCATATTCAAAGCTCCATAGGGGCTTGTGCCAAGTTCAGCGCCAACAGGGGCGGTGTATTTGTAACCGTCGCTTTCATCAAAGCCGTATTCGGTGCCATTGCCGTGATTATCCATGGCCCCATCCCAGGCATTTCCCCAGGGCCAAATTCTTCCGTCTGCTCCTCGAGCGGCTTTTTCCCATTCGGCTTCGGTGGGCAATTTTTTCCCAAGCCATCGGCAATAAGCATCAGCATCATTCCAATCAACCCCGACGACGGGCTGAT
Source organism: Candidatus Moraniibacteriota bacterium (assembly GCA_030679895.1). Lineage (GTDB taxonomy): Bacteria > Patescibacteriota > Minisyncoccia > Moranbacterales > UBA11712 > Fen-1326. The sequence continues at coordinate 3,068 of JAUXSN010000011.1, forward strand.
TGGGCGAATTGAGATTTTGGTCGCTCCAAAGCGCGGGAGCGATATGGTTTGTCGCATCAACAAACATTTTGTAATCACTGTTGGACGCTTCTTTTTTGTCGATATAGAAATCACCGAGCATTATTTTCTGCTGGGGATATTCCGCAAGATAATCTTCCTTGTCATAACCGCCATCGTTTTTTTGCCAGGCTTCAATAGCCTGCTTCTCGGTGCTTCCCATGAGAAATTCCCCGGCTGGAATTAATATCATATCGTTTTGAGGTTTTGGGCTGAAATTTGCCGTTGTTTCGTCGGCCAAGCTTGATTTTGTGGTTACGCCGGCATTTTTGTTTTTGTCTCTAAGAACAACTGCGCTGAAAATTATCAAGAGGATTATCGAGGAAAAAATAACCAATTTTTCTTTGCTGGATAATTCTTTTATCCACGGATTATATTTTCTATGTATATCTCTGTCCGTATCTTCCGTGGGATTATTTTTTTCAGGCTCCTGTGTTTTTGGAGCAGCTGATTCTAAATCTGCATCAACTTCATGTTTTGAGACTGTGCCATTTATCGAGTAAACATTATTTTTATATGCAACTATGCCATGGCCTATCAAGGAATTTATCTTATACCGGTATTGCCGGACGTGATTTTCGGTGTAGTCTTTGGCTCCTGCAGGGTCGAAATAGTCGTTAATGCCAGTCAGGGTGGCATTGTTTTTATCGCATAAGAAAACAAGCAAGCGGTAAGCATTGCCCGTTAGTGCCAGCTCCTTACTATTTTCGTCAAAAACCTTCTTGCTTTCGGTGTCTAGCTTGAAATACGGATGTTTGTATACCATGTATAAAAAACAACTCAAAAGTGACTGCTAGGATTTTTTATTATTTGATTCATCCCAAGCATGGTTCAATGCTTTAAATATAAAATTCGATTTTAATACCGCTTTTTGCTGAAACCAAAAAGGAAAATTTTGACTTATCCATCTCCCCGAATATTTTTCCCTAATTCCTTTTCTTCGACCTCGCGCTCTTTTTCCTGGAGCTCAACGATTACGTTCTTCACGTAGTTGGGGTTGGGTATCTGGCAGAAAGTGAAACGTTCTTTTTCTCCGGCTGTCTGGACGTAGATATTCCCGTAATTGAGAAGAGTGGGGATGACTCCGATAATTTCCGAAGTTACATCCTGGATCTTGGTTAATTTCAGTTCGGAAATGTCCCGGTTGAAAAATCCTCTCTGTTCGATGTTGATGATCCGCTCATTGGTGACGATCCAGGCATCGAGATAATAATCGAGCCAGAGGATAAAGAAAAAATTCCAGACGAAAAGAGTGGCCAGGCTTTCGCCGAAAAGAAGAAGATTGTGGTATTCGCTTTCGGCAAAATTGCTGTTAATGGCGGAAAAGAGAAAATAGACGAAAATAAGAGATATTACTGAAGCGACGACCAGTAATATTCTCATAAGGAAAACAAACCAATGTCTTCTCAAAAACAGTATTATATTTTCATTCTCGTGCTGGCCGGGGAAATGAAATTCTTCGTACATGATATTTTAAAATCCAAAATTAGACGAGAACTGGTACCAGTTTACCGAACTGAAAAAGACAAAATTGGAAATCAGTAAAATGATTCCGCCTGTTATGTAGATAAAAAACATGATCATGGCGACACGGCGGTTAATCTTATAATGGAGCATATGAAAAACGATTGCCACGCCCATAGCGATATAAATGATGATCAGTAAGACGTAAAAAAGGGCAATTATTCCTGGCATATTTTGTGTCGTCTAGTTGAAGTTAAAACAGCTTATCTTGCTCCTTATTATACTCTATTCCCAAATGTTTGTAAGCCAGCTCCGTGGCGACGCGCCCCCGGGGAGTGCGGGTGAGGAATCCTATCTGGAGAAGATACGGCTCATAAACATCCTCGATGGTTTCGGTTTCCTCCGAAGTGGCGGCGGCGATCGTCTGGACGCCTACCGGCCCTCCGCCGAATTTTTGGATTATGGTAGTGAGAATATGGCGGTCAGCCGGTTCAAGGCCCAGCTCGTCAATCTCAAGCGCTTCGAAAGCCCGCCGGGAAAGATCCTCGGTGATAAGCTCGCAATTTTCCATTTGGGTGAAATCCCTCACGCGCTTGAGAAGCCGGTTGGCGACGCGGGGAGTCCGGCGGCTCGAGAGGGAAATCATTTTTGCTCCGGCGCTGTCGACGGGAACAGAGAGAATCCGGGAAGAGCGATGGATTATTTTCTCGATTTCTTCGTTTTCGTAAAAATCCAGGCGATGGATGCCTCCAAAACGATTGCGAAGAGGGGAGGAAATGGATCCGAGGCGGGTGGTGGCGCCGATCAGAGTGAATCGGGGGAGATCCAGCTGCAAAGTTTTAGCAGAGGGGCCTTTCCCAATGATAATATCAAGCTTGAAATCCTCCATGGCCGGATAAAGAACTTCCTCGATGAGCTTATTGAGGCGGTGAATTTCATCGATAAAAAAAATATCGCCGTCGTTAAGATTGGTGAGAATCGAGCCTAAATCCCCCACTTTTTCGATAGCCGGCCCGGAAGTGACCCGGATATTGGCTCCCATTTCTTTGGCGATAATATGAGCAAGGGTTGTTTTTCCCAAGCCCGCCGGCCCGTAAAGCAGGACGTGCTCAATTGGCTCTTTTCTTTTTTTGGCGGCGCCGATAAGGATGTCAAGGTTGCGTTTGATCTTGTTTTGGCCGACATATTCGGAAAAGCTTTGCGGCCGCAGGGTCGCATCGAGCTTCACATCCTCGATTTTTTCGGGGGAAGAGGTGATCATGGCTTTATTCTAGCAATTTTTTCCCTTATTGACAAAAAAATCAGCCTGTGCTAAGCTGTTCTGTCCGGCTAATAGCGGCTAAAATTGATATTTTCGCCTTAAAATCTCTAACTTGCAGGCAATAAGGGGAGCTCGTAACTTTCCTTCCAGGGGACTTTTTTGCCCAGACATGGACGATTCGGTTTCGGCTGACTCACTCCTCGGCACTGTTCCTGCCCCGCGATTCCCTAGTTGCGGGATTTGCCTGCAGATTAGAGATTTTTTTATTCTTCCGTCACTCTTTCCACTTCTTCGAGTGTCGTTATTCCCTCAATTACTTTCAGAATCCCGTCTTGAGTCATAGTTATCATGCCCTGCTTTGATGCTAAATCCTCCACTTCCGAAGTGGTTGGCTGTTTTGTGATGAGCTCCTCCATTTCTTTGGTCACCTCCATGATTTCGCTGACCGTCGTGCGGCCCCGATAGCCTATGCTATTGCATTTCGGGCAGCCTTGGGCTTGATAGATAAATTCTATTTTTTTAGGAATTTCAATGCCGGCGCCGGGGGAGATGGAACCCAATGCTTTTTCGAACCGCTCTTTCGTTTTGGAATCGACTTCAATTTTCTTTTTACAGTCCGGACAAAGAACGCGCACCAATCTTTGGGCCATAAAAGCGTTAACGGATGAGGCGATATCGGTAGCGTTTATGTTCATATTAATCAATCTTTGGACTGAGCCGGCGGCGTTATTTGTATGGAGAGTGGTGAGAACGAGATGTCCCGTGAGGGCGGCTTGAACGGCGATTTGCGCCGTTTCTTCGTCCCGAATTTCGCCAATCATCATGATGTCCGGGTTTTGCCGGAGAAGCGCCCGCAAAGCTTTCGGGAAAGAATACCCCCTTTTATCATCTGTTTGCGTCTGGAGAATTCCCTTGAGGCGGTATTCAATCGGGTCTTCGACCGTAATAATTTTCACTCCCGGTTTATTCAGAATGGAAAGCATTGAATAGAGTGTCGTCGTTTTTCCCGATCCGGTCGGACCGGTGTTAAGGATGATGCCATTGGGTTTTTTAACCTGGTCCAGGAGCTTGTTCCGGGTTTGCTCACGGATTCCTAGTTTTTCAAGATCAATAGCTTGCGCCCCTTGGTTGAGAAGCCGCATAACTACAGTTTCTCCGTAACCTCCCAATATGATCGAAACTCTGACATCAATCTCCCGATCTTCTATTTCCTTGAGAGCGCCTTCCGCCAGCTTGATTGAGAAGCGGCTGTCTTTTACCCCTGTTTCCACGTCAGTCGACTTGAAGCCTGACAGTATTTTTATGCTACCGAGAAATTGAGGGTATTCATTCATCGGGATTTGAGTGATATCTTGAAGGATACCGTCGATGCGGTAACGGATATTAACAGTATTTTCTTCCGGTTCGATATGGATGTCGCCAGCCTTGAGGACAAGTGCGACGGCGATGACAAGATTGAGAATATTTTCCGGTGATGACTTCGCTATCATTCCTTGAAAAGATGCTAAATCATTTTCTATCCCCTTAATTTGATTGCCGATTTCTCCGGTGATAATGACGGAACGCAAGAGAAGCTGGCTGATAATTTTCTCATAAAGATCTTCCAGAAATTTTCCCTCTCCGGTAACCCTCTGCACTTCTTCAATCGATGTGATTCCTTCAAGCGCTTTCAGGATGCCGTCCTGAAGCATAGTTACCATTCCGGCTTCCAGGGCGAGAGCCAAAATCTCCCCTTCCGGAGCCATTGCCGCTACCTTTTCGGAAATTTCTTCGTTCATGGTGAAAATTTCATAAATGCCGACTCGGCCTTTATAGCCTAATCCGTGGCATTTAGAACAGCCTTTGGCTCGATAGAAGTTGTTTATTTCCTTGGGAAGAGTGAGTTTCGATTTCGGTGAAATGACAGCCAGTATTTTTTTTATGCTTTCTATGGTCACATTGGCGGGAATGTATTTTTCTTTGCAATGAGGACAGAGCCGGCGGACCAATCTTTGGGCGATGAGCGCGTTGACGGCGGCGGGAACAAGAGATGGCTTGATTCCCATATCGATAAGGCGGGGGATTGTTTCAATCGCGCTGTTTGTATGAAGAGTGGAGAGAACCAAGTGGCCGGTGAGGGAGGCGTGGATGGCAATGCTGGCTGTCTCATCGTCCCGGATTTCTCCGACCAAAATCACGTCCGGATCCTGGCGGACGATTGAGCGCAAGGCGTTGGCGAAAGTATAGCCTCGCGACTTTGAAACCTGGGTTTGGGAAATGCCCTTAATTTTGTATTCAACAGGATCCTCAACGGTAATAATTTTTACTTCCGGCGTGTTGAGCTGGCTGATGATGGCGTAAAGCGTCGTCGTTTTTCCCGATCCGGTCGGACCGGTATTTAGAATCATTCCATTCGGCTTCTTCATTTCTTCCCGCAGTTTGTCATAGGCCAGTCCCTTGAGGCCCAAGTCGTCAAACTTTAGCGCTACTGCCTGCTGGTTGAGAAGCCGCATCACGATATTTTCTCCGTAGTTGCCGGGAAGGACGGAAACACGGATATCAATGTCGTTTCCGTCCATCTCGATGGAGAAATGGCCGTCTTGGGCAATGTCGCGGATATTTATTTTCATTCCTGAAAGGACTTTCACGCGCGACAGGATATAATGATAAACTTGGCTTGGAAGAACAGTGATGTTTTGCAAAATTCCGTCCAGCCGGTAGCGAAGGCGGATTCCATCCTGCTGGGGCTCGAAGTGAATGTCGCTGGCTTCCATTTTGACCGCGCCAGCCAGGACGATGTTGATTACTTCGGTAGTCGGAATTTCATTTATTCTTTTCTTGAGATCAATGACGTCTTTGAGGTTTTTTTCAAATTCTTCAAGGTCTTTTCCGGAAAGAGTAAGCTTCATATCCTCCAAACTATCGACAAGAGCGATATGCTTGTATTTTTCAATGGTCTTCTTGAGGCCGGAATCGGAACAGATGAAAAGTTTTTCCTTGAAACCTTCTTCCTGCCGAAGCTTTTCCAAGAATCCTTTCAATCCGGAATTTTGAATGTTGGATACGGCAAGATTGACGTTTTTTCCGGATCTTTGGATGCAGACAATTTCATATTTTTCGGCGTCTTCTTTTGAGATAGTCCGCAATGTCTCGGGATCAACAGGGAAAATGTTCAGGTCGATATAGGGCAATCTCAAAATGGAGGCTATGGTAGCCGATTGTTGCTCTTCCGATTCTCTTTTTATTTTTTTCAACACCCGTCGGACTTCTTCCTCATGTGCTCCGTGAATTTCGCTGCTAATTTTGTTTTCGTTTGGCATAGCTATATTTTATTTCATCCGCATCAAAAACACAAACTAGATATTCTTTCAATAAGCTGGTAAAATCAGTAAAAAGAATGGAAAAAAAGATCCTAAAATTTCCCGAAGGTTTTCTTTGGGGCGCGGGGACGTCTTCGCATCAAGTCGAAGGGAATGTTGATAATGACTGGGCAGAGTGGGAATTCGCAAACGCGAGAAGGAAGATGGAAGAAGCGAAGAAAAAAAATTGGCCTGGTTTTATTCTGGACAATTATCCCAATCCGCTTCAGGAAGAAAATTATATCTCCGGGAGAGCTTGCGATCACTATAATCGCTACGAAGAGGATTTTGATATTGCCGCATCCTTGAGGCATAATGCTCATAAGTTTTCAATCGAATGGTCCCGGATCGAGCCGGAAGAAGGAAAATTTAACGATAAAGAATTGGAACATTACGCCCGAGTCATCAGGTCGCTAAAAGATCGCGGAATCGAACCTTTGGTCGTGCTGTGGCACTGGGGAAATCCGAAATGGATTGCAAAAATCGGCGCCTGGGAAAACAAAAGAACAGTTGATTATTATGTTCGTTACGTAAATCGCTTCATAAAATTCCCGGGCATCGGAGATAGCGTGAAGTTCTGGATGCCGCTTAATGAGTTCCAGGCTTATATCGGCTATAGCTATTTAGGGGGCATTCTTCCTCCGCAAAAGAAAAGTCTCTATAAAGCAAACAGGGTCCTCAAGAATCTCGTGACGGCGCAAAAAAAGGCATACGGATTAATCCATAAAGTTGCAGCAAGAGATGTCCTTGTCGGCGCCTCCCATCACGCGACGCATCATACACCATACAATCCTAAAAATTTTCTAAATGTCTTGTTTGTCAAACTGCTGGATTACATAAAAAAGGACAGAATCATCAAAATGATTGGCTCCTGCCAGGATTTTATCGGCCTGCAGGTTTATCGACACGAAAGATTGCGATTTTCTCTGGGAGGCCGGTACGGAATTGCCAGGATCGATAATGAAAAAACGGATCATTCGGATATGGGATGGGAAATTTATCCGGAGGGAATTTATCATACCTTAAAATACCTGAAAAAATTCGATTTGCCTATTTATATAACTGAAAATGGGATTGCTGACGCAAGAGATAAAAAACGGACAAAATTTATTAACGGCCATCTCTGCTGGATCCACAAAGCCATTCAAGAGGGTGCAGATGTAAAGGGCTATTTTTACTGGTCCTTAATGGATAATTTAGAACTAGCGGAGGGCTTTTGGCCGCGGTTCGGGCTCGTGGAGGTGGACTATGAGACGATGGAGCGCAAGATTCGACCGAGCGCGCGCGAATACGCGAAAATATGCAAAAATAACTGCTTGGAAACTTAGTTTCCAAGTGAAAATATGAACTGGATCACTATCACAATTATTGGATATACGCTCCTCGCCGTTGAAGCGGTGATGAGTAAATACATTCTTGCCGGCCGGATGAAAGGCTGGCGTCTTTATACTTTCTACGTCGGTCTTTTTTCTCTTTTCACCCTTGTTCTTTCCCCCTTTGGCCTCAAATGGGGAGGCACCATTCCATTTCTCATAACCTTTTTTTCCGGAATAATTTTCTATATTTCACTCGGATTTCTTTTTAGCGCTTTACTTCGATCATCAACCGAAAGAGTGTACACTCTTCAGGGAGCCAGCATAACACTGCTGACTCTTCTGTTTTCCTTCTTGCTCCTTGGCGAGATCGTCTATCTTTCAAAAATAATCGCTATCGTTCTCCTTGTTATCGGGGGCTTTTTTATCTCTTTCAAGTTCTATCGGGGCAGGTTTTTTTCCGGTTGGCAGAAGGTGATTATTGCCGCCCTGCTTTCTTCAGTTTCATTAATAATGCTTAAATATTCTTACAACGGACAGAGTTTCATCACCGGATATGTTTTTAATCGGATGGGAATTTTTTCCGGAGCGCTTCTTTCTTTAGCGGTTCCCGCTTTCCGGAGAGAAATACTCAACAACTGGAAGAAAAAATCTGTGAGCCAAAATACCATCAATCTTGCCGGAACTATAATTGCAAAGACAATAGCGGGAATAGCGATGCTTCTCATAAATTATGGAATATATCTCGGGAGTGTTTCCGTGGTGTGCGCTCTTGTTTCTGTCCAATATCTTCTTACATTCGCTTTTGTCTTCGGTTTGTCCTTTTATTTCCGAAAAATATTCGTGCAGCATATGACCTGGCAGAATATTTTCTCCAAGATCGTGGGAATAGCGCTGATCACCGCCGGTACAATACTGGTCTTCCTTTAAAAATATTTTATGAAAATAAGATTTAAAAAAACATTATTAGTGATACTCATAATCACCGCCGGATTTTTCTATCTCATCCGCAAGCCGTCGGGGATCGTATCGAACGCCGGGGATATCAAATGGGGCGTGGCTTTTTCCAGGATCTTCAGCGTCCAAATGGGGCTTGATTGGAAAGAAAATTATCTGGCGATTCTTTCGGACCTCAAGCCCGATTCGATCCGCCTTCCCATCTATTGGCAGGATGTCGAAGCGGAAGAAGGAAAATACAATTTCGATGATTACGACTGGATGATCGAGGAAGCAAAAAAACGGGACGTAGAGTTAATTTTGGTAATTGGCCGCAAACTTCCCCGCTGGCCGGAATGCCACGCGCCATTTTGGGCGGACAAGCTCCCGGAGCAGGAAAAGCAGGAGAAAATTCTGGCGGTGATGTCAAAAGAAGTTGAGCGGTATAAAGATATTTCCAATTTATACCTCTGGCAGGTGGATAACGAGCCCTTTTTGCCGTTTGGGGAATGCACGACGACGAACAAGGGTTTTTTGGACAGGGAAGTGGCGAAAGTCCGAGAGATTGATTCGAACCACAAAATCATGGTCACCGACAGCGGAGAGCTTTCCATCTGGGTGCGGGCGGCCAAAAGAGCCGATATTTTCGGAACGACGATGTATCGGATAATTTACAAGGATCCGATCGGGTACTTCAAGTATCCTCTTCCGCCGAAATTTTTTTGGCTCAAGGCCAATATCGTCCATCTGCTCTATCCCGGAAAACCGATCGTTGTTTCCGAATTGCAGGCGGAACCGTGGGGGCCGAAACTGATCAACGACTTATCGGTTGATGAACAAATGAAATCGATGGATGTCGATCAATTCCGGGAAAATATCGAATACGCGAAAAAAGTTGGCTTTCCGGAAAACTATCTTTGGGGAGCGGAATGGTGGTATTGGATGAAAGAAAAACAAAACCGCCCCGAATTCTGGGAGGCGGCGAAGGAGGTTTTGAAAAGCGAATAAAAGCATAATAGTCCGGTTAAACAGACTTTAACTTATTTAGCAATTCTTTTTCCGCTTCTAAAATATTCTTCTTCTCGAAAATTATCTCGAGATAACCGTTCTTGATTTCCCCGCCGCAAGTTTTTTGGATTTTTGTGAGTGATTCGGATTCGCCGTTTTTGACAAGGGCGACGCTTCGGTCGAGCGTTTCGGAATAGAGGATGGCGAAAAGTTTTCCGGCCGAAAAATTATCTTTGATTTTTTCTAGTATCAGAGGAAGCTGATCGGGTTTTGTCCGGCTTTTCAAAAAATCTTCAATCGATACCATCGACCAGGCCAGCTGCAGATCTTCATTCCAGTTGAGCCGCGCCATTACCCGGCCCCAAAGCTTCATGAAGGGGAATGACTGGGTCTTGAAAAGCTCGCGAATGATCTTTTGCTGGTCGGCGCCCTTTTCGATGAGCCAGGAAGCGGTCATAAAAGTCTGGGGATTGGTGTGAGGCGACTGGAAATTGGAAGTAGCTGAAATCAGGCTGGCCAAAAAACACTGGGCGCTTCCGGCATCCGTTTGTTTCTTCCAAAAAGTTTTGGCCAGCCCCGACAGAATATCGGCGATGGACGACGCGGTCATATCCACGAGGTTTATCTGGCCGTAATTCTCATTGGCGCTCGAAGCATCGATATTCACTATCGGAACTTCAAAAAAGAGGTCGCTATTCTTATCTCTGATTTCTCCAAGACTTTCAAGATTCGGACATCCAAGAGCAATAATCAGGTCATACTTGAACTTGGCCGGGATAAAAGAAAAATCCCGCGGATCAATCGTGGCCTTTTCGGGGGTGATATAGATATCGAAAGTGCCAATCTTGTTTTCAGTGCGGAAATCAGTTATTTTGTTGCGCGCGGTGTTGAAAGAAAGAACAAAATCCCGGGCGCTCTTGATTTCTTTTATCATCTGGTCCGGCCGGGGAAGAAAACTGATTTTTCCGTTTCCATTCCCGTTTTCCAGAACCGTAGGATTTTTGCCGAGGTTTTTAAGAAGATAGAACAATCCCCAGCTCGCGGCCATCGCGTCGTCCGGGGCGTTTTTTTTCGTCAAAATCAAAACACTCTCGGCGGATTCAATTTGGTTTTTGATTTGGTCTTGAATGGAAAGCATAATTTCGAAAAGGGGTTAGTCAATCAAAATACCAAACGGTTCGGGAATCGTCAAACTTTCTCTCTTGCGTGAAATGCTCTTTTGAGGCGTAAAATAGGCCTATTCCAGATTGTTTCACGGAACCTTGGCAAAGGGCGTTTTTTTAGAGCCAAAGGCAAAGGCTTGCTTGGCCCTTTTCTTTTGTTGACAGGGCAATCCAGCTTAACTTATACTATAAGCAATGAACAAAAAACAAGAACTGATAAAATTAATCCAGGAAAGCAGTATTTCCGACGGGGACAAGAAGGAGTGGGAGTTTTTGGTCAATTCTTCACCGGATGATTTTGTCAGTAATCTTTTGGAAATGTATTCAAAATTTCCAGCCGAAATAAGCTGGTTTAATGATATTTACAAGAAGAAAAAACAAGCTTTTTCTATTATGGAAAGCGACAAGACGAAAGGGAACGCGATGCTTGAGGAAATTTTCAAGGAAGAGAAGATAAAACTGGAAGGATTGGAAAAAGCAGAATAGTGTTTTTAGAATTTTGAAAAATTTATGGAAAGAATTCCCAAGGAAAAATTAGAAGCTCCGAAAATAAAATCGGGAATGCCGGTAGAATTAGAAAGAGCATTAGACAATGAATCAGCCGCGTTAAAGGTCGGCTCTCCAGAGAAAGAAGAAAAAAAACCAAGCTGGCCTCAAAAAGCGAGGGCGGTTCTTCTGGGAATCACTATTCTGGCTTCGGCGATGGCTGGAACAGCCAAAGAAGCTAAAGCGGGCGAAGGATTTCATTTTGGCCAGAGAGCGGCCCAGTCGGCGCAGCAAGCAATTGATCAAGGTATCAACGACTTCTTTCGAGCAGGCCAGGAAAAAAGACAAAGAAACCAGCGGATGGAAGAAGAAGCAATCAGGCAAAGGCAAAATATGCAGGCGGAAGAGGTCAGGCGGAAGCAAAATATGGAGTCCGACGCAGTCAGGACAAAACTACAACTTGACGAGCAGCGAGTCCGGAATTTCAACGATGAAATCAGAGCAGCAAAAACAGATGATGAGGTAGCATTCATCAAAAGAAAGTATGGAATGACAGGAAGATAAAAGTTGGCTCCTTCAATAGAAAAATAGCCTGAAAGTTTATAATATAAAACAAGCAAGCCTTTTCGGGCTTGTTTTCGATTATCCATTTGGCGAAACAAAAAAAAGGGTTATTCCGGATTGTTTTACTGTCTGTATTGACGGAGGGTCCGGGAAAAAGAAAATAACAGTCCCGGCCTTTTTTCTTTGCCAAAAAGCAAATTTGTGCCACAATAAAATCAATGAAAAAGACTTTTATTACAGGCGATTCCAAGCAAACCCGGAAACTGGGAGAACTGCTGGCTGGAGAACTGCGAGGAAGCGAAATTATCTGCCTTATGGGTGAACTGGGGTCGGGGAAGACCACTTTTTCCCAAGGCGTATTAAAAGGACTAGGGGCGAAGGGGCCGTATACGAGCCCTTCCTTTCTTGTAATGAAACATTACAAGAAAGAATTTTCAATTTTCAATTTTCAATTTTCAAACAATTCTCAAATTTCAAAATCTAAAAAACAAAAAAAATACAAAATACCAGATACTAAATACAAGATACTAAACATATATCACATCGACGCGTATCGGGTTGGGTCGAAAGATGTTTTGGATCTTGGTTGGGAAGAAATTGTGACGGGGGAAAGTAATGTCGTAATTGTCGAATGGGCGGAGAGAATAAGGCGTATTATTCCGAAAAATGCCATTTGGATAAAGTTTAGACATAAAGGGGGAAAAGAGAGAGAAATAATGATCTGTTGAATTTTCAATTTTCAATTTCGAATTTTGAAATAATTTTGAATGATAAAATTTTGAAACATTAAGTCATTATTTCAAAATTAAAAATTCATAATTCAAAATTTTTTATTCGCTATGTATGCCTGATAAAAATAAGAAAAAACTAATCTTAATAGACGGCAACGCCATTATTCACCGCGCTTATCACGCGCTTCCACCGCTCATGACCAAAAAGGGGGAGCTGGTGAACGCGGTTTACGGATTCGCTTCGGTGCTTTTGAACGTGGTCAACAAATTCAAAGCCGACTATATCGTTGCCACATTCGATCTGAAAGAACCGACCTTCCGGCATAAGGAATTCAAAGACTATAAAGCCACACGCATCAAAGCGCCGGACGATCTCTATGAACAAATTCCCAGAATAAAAGAGCTGGTCAAGGCTTTTAATATTCCGATTGCCGAAAAAGAAGGCTTTGAAGCTGATGATCTCATCGCCACTTTCGCGAGGCAAATTGAAAATCTTCACCCGGAGATCGAAAATATCATTGTGACGGGGGATCTTGATGCTTTGCAGCTGGTGAACGACAAAACAAAAGTTTTTGCCTTGCGTCGGGGTATGAGCGAGTCGGTTCTCTATGACGAAAAAGCAATTTTTGATCGCTACGGTCTGGCTCCGGATCAGATGATCGATTATAAGGGGTTGAGAGGCGATCCTTCGGACAATTTGCCGGGCGTGAAGGGCGTGGGTGAAAAAACGGCGACGGAACTCCTCAAAAAATATGGGACGGTGGAAGAAGTGTATAAAAATCTTCCCGAAATCAGAGAGGGAGTTCGCAAGAAGCTGGAAAAAGACCGGGTGCAAGCCTTTTTCAGCAAAAAACTGGCGAGACTTGTCTATGACGTGCCTGTGAAATTTGAGCTGGAAAAAAGCGCATGGCATGATTTTGACCGGGTTAAGGTAATCAACCTTATGCGAGAAATGGAATTTTATTCTCTTTTGCGGCGCCTTCCGGGATACGAGGAATATGAAAAAGAAAGAGATAGCGCTGATGGAGCGAATATGACGCCGGATGCCAAGAAAAAAGTCGAGTGGAAAAAAATAGCCCCTGCGGAGATTCCGAAAATAGCGGGAAATATTTCTTTTGCCATTGACGGGGAGGCTGAAGCTTTCCCAAAAGGAATCGCCGTCAGTCTCGATCCGCAGTCGGCTGTGTACCTTCCTTTTTCTGGCTCTAAAGTTCCCGAAAAAATAAAAAAAGTTCTGGAAGATAAAAATATTCGAAAAATCGGATTTGATCTCAAGAGGGAATGGCGGATTCTGGACAGAGCGGGAATAAAAATGAAGGCAATGGCTTTCGACGCGCAGCTGGCGGCTTATCTTCTCCGCTACGGGTCCAATTTGAGCTGGGAGGATCTGGTTTTTCAGGAGCTGGGCATAATCGCGGAAAAAAAAGAAAAGGGCGGCGGGCAAGGCGCGTTGATTTTCCAGGAAAACGAAAAAGAAATTGAGAGATTGTGCCTTCGGGCCGCTCATAATTTCACTCTTTCTCAAAAGCTTCAGGAAAGACTGGAAGAAATCAGCCGGGAGCAATTTGCTGATGGCAAAAAATCAACTCTCAAAAATGTTTTTGAAAAACTGGAGATGCCGCTAATCGAAATTCTTTCGGAAATGGAAAAGATTGGGATCAAGATCAACAAAACTATTCTTGAAGGAATTTCGGTAAAGCTTGACCGGCGGGTAAAAGTGCTCGAGCGGGAAATTCAAAAATTGGCGGGCGAGGAATTCAATGTGAATTCTTCAGTCCAGCTCCGCGAGGTCCTTTTTGAAAAACTGGGAATTTCCTCGAAAGACATAAAAAAGGGGAAAACGGGTTTTTCGACCGCCTCTGCGGAGCTTCAAAAAATCAAGCATCTTCATCCGGTGATTGATAAAATTGAGGAATATAGAGAGCTTTTCAAGCTCAAGACGACCTATCTTGACCCCCTGCCGAGCCTGACGGACGAAAAATCACGCCTTCACACCACCTTTAATCAAGCTGTGACGGCCACGGGACGGCTGTCCTCGTCGGAACCAAACCTCCAGAATATTCCCATTCGGACCGATCTGGGACAGCTTATTCGGACGGCTTTCGAAGCCGAAAGCGGCTTTCGCATGGTCAGCGCCGACTATTCTCAAGTTGAGCTCCGGATCGTGGCTCATTTAAGCGGGGATGTCAGGATGATTACGACTTTTCTTAACGGAGAAGACATCCATACCGCCACCGCTGCCCGAGTGAATAAACTGGACTTGGACAAAGTTACCGGAAAAATGCGCTCTTCGGCTAAAGCTCTCAATTTCGGGATAATTTACGGAATGAGCACTTTCGGTTTTGCTCAAAGCGCCAGGGTGGACAATGAAGAAGCCCGGGAATTCATCCGGAAATATTTTGAAAATTATCCGCAAGTGGCCAGTTTTCTCGAGGAAGTAAAAATTGAGGTTCGCGAAAAAGGATATGTTGAAACCGAAATGGGCAGGCGCCGCAATATTCCGGAAATAAACTCTTCCAACTTTCAATTGCGCGCGGCGGCCGAGCGGATGGCGGTTAATATGCCCATTCAGGGCCTCGCGGCGGACATCATCAAACTCGCGATGCTCGCGGCGGACAAGCTTGTCCGAAAAAAATATCCAAATGTTCGGATGGTTCTTCAGGTCCACGACGAGCTTCTTTTCGAAGTCCCCGAGCAGAATGCGGAAAAGTTCGCGGAAGACATAAAAGAAGTTATGGAAAGTGTTTACAAACTTTCCGTACCATTAATAGTCGATGTCAAATTCGGGGATAATTGGGGAGAAATATAAAGAAAGCGCAAAACTCAAAGTGCAAAGCTCAAAAATATGGTGTCACCTTGTGAATAATTTTTCTTTCGGATATTTAGTATAATGAAGTTGTCAGTCGGATAATTATCATATCTATGTCGGATAAAAAAATATTTTACGTAAAACTGGGAGTTTTTATATTTTTGCTTCTTTGGCTGGGGGTTTTTATGGCGGAAAAGATTGATCTTGCGACGGCGGATCTGGGGCGGCATATCAAGAACGGGGAATGGGTGGTGAATTCGGGATTCAACCTTCACGACAAAAACTCTCCTCTTTTTGAAAACTTCTATTCCTACACAAACCAGGATTTTCCGGTCGTGAACCATCATTGGGGAAGCGGGGTTTTGTTCTATCTTATTTATAAGCTAGGCGGTTTTTCCGGGCTTTCTCTCTTCTATATTTTCCTTTCCATCGTGAGTTTTGGCATCTTTTTTGTTGTCGCGAAGCGTGAATCGAATTTCACCGTGGCAGCCGTTCTTTCCATCCTGCTTATTCCGCTGATGGCCGAGCGGCGGGAAATCCGCCCGGAAGTCTTCAGCTGTTTTTTCGCGGCGTTTTTTCTCTGGACGCTCTGGAGCTGGCATAAGAAGGAGTTGGCAAACAGCCGGCTGTACGCGCTTCCGCTGCTGATGGTCTTGTGGGTGAATTCCCATGTATATTTTTTCCTTGGGTTGTTTTTGATCGGAACTTACTGGCTTCAAGAAATGGCGCAATTTCTTTTCGCAAAATTGAGCGACGAAGAGTTTTTGGAAAAAGTGAGAGGAGCAAAAAATCTGACGGTCGTACTTGTCCTTTCAGTTCTTGCCGCGTTGGTCAATCCTTTTGGCTGGAAAGGGCTCGTGTATCCTCTTCAGATATTCAGGAATTATGGCTATACTATCGTTGAAAACAAGTCTGTTTGGTTCGTTGAAAACTATGGGATCACAAATTCGAATTTCATGCTGATAAAAGCGATTTTGGTTCTGATGATTTTGAGTTTTGTTTTGATCTTTATAATAAACAAAAAGAAAATATCCATTCCCTACCTCATATTCGCCATTTTTTTTGGAACGATAGGCTGGCTGGCCATCCGCAATTTCACTTTGCTGGGATTTTTCGCGCTGCCGGTACTTGCTTTGAACTTTGAAAACATTTTCACTCCAAACCAAAAAGATAACTTGCCCGCCAAGGAGAACGGCATCGCGGTGGCGTTCATCGCGATCGCCATGATCGCTATTTTTGCCAACTACAAATTTATTTCGCTCCATTCGGGCGATCGCGGAATCGGCCTTTTGCCGGGGAATGAGGCGGCGGCGGAATTTATCAAAAAGGAGAATATCAAGGGACCGATTTTCAACAACTATGACATTGGCGGATATCTTGTTTGGAGTCTTCCGGAAAACGAAAAAGTTTTTGTCGACAACCGGCCCGAAGCTTATCCCGATTCATTTTTCAGCCAGGTATATAAGCCGATGCAGGGAGATATGTCTGTTTTTAAAAAAGTTTACGAGAAATATAATTTCAATGCGATTGTCTTTTCCCGAAACGATATTACGCCGTGGGGAATGAATTTTTTGAAAGTGATCAGGGGGAATTCAAATTGGGGGAAAGTTTTTGAGGATGATTACGCGATTGTTTTCGTGAAAAAATAAATTTATGCCGGAGCTTCCCGAAGTTCAAACAATTATTGATGATTTAAAACGAAAAATAAAAGGTGATGTCATCATCGATTTTTGGAGTGATTGGAAAAAAGCGGTGAAAATGCCATTTGAAAAATTCGCGAAAGAGGTAAAAGACAAAAAAATCTTGAGTGCTAGCCGAATCGGAAAGAATATATTTATTAATCTCTCAGGCGGAAAAACAATATACATTCATCTCAAGATGACAGGACACCTGCTCGTAAAATCCAAAATCCAAAATCCAAAATCCAAAACGGACGGGAAGGATTATTTTAATGATAAAGTTAATCAATACATTCATCACGTTTTCTATCTCAAGTCCGGGCGGACGCTGGAGTTTTCTGATTTGAGAAAGTTTGGAAAAATAATTCTGGCAGATACCAATAAAATCGGAGAAATTAAGGAAATAAAAAGCCTGGGAGTGGATGCGATGAGCAAAGAATTTTCTCTGGAAAAATTGAGCGAATTGCTTGACGGAAAAAAAACAAAAATCAAACTGCTTCTTATGGATCAGAGCAAAATTGCGGGAATCGGGAATATATATGTAAGCGAGATTTTATTCGAATCCGGAATTTTGCCCGTCCGGCCGGCGGATAAAATTGACAAAGAAGAGCGAAAAAACCTTTATAAATCAATAAAAAAAGTGCTTTTAAAAGCCATCGAATTGAGAGGAACCTCCGACAGCGATTATCGCGACACAGCCGGGGCGCCGGGAGAATTCCAGGAGGTTCTGAAAGTTTATCGCCGGGCTGGAAAGAAATGTCCGAGGTGTGGTACAATTATTCAAAGAGAAAAAATAGGGCAAAGGGGGACTTTTTATTGTCCTGTTTGCCAAAAATAATCAGTAAAAAGTTTATCCATGCTTAACAGAATAAAAATGATGGAAAAAAAGTCAAAGGTAATCATCGCAGCTGTGTTGGTTTTGGTAATTCTGGCTGCGGGATATTTTCTCGGCTGGTTCGGGAATAAAAAGAGCAATCCGCTGAATCTCGATTCAATGAAAGGGGAAGTCGACGCGGGCGCGCCGCTCAACACCGGAGAAGTCAGCCCGTTCACGAATTTGCCCTGCGCCAACTGGAACCGCCGGCCGATCGCGGTGATGGAGGCGGCCGATCTTTCCGTCCGGCCCGACAGCGGATTTTCGGACGCGGATCTCGTTCTTGAGATGCCGGCCATTACGGCGAGCATCACTCGCCTTACGGCTGTTTATGTCTGCAACAATCCGGCTGAAGTGGGTTCAATTCGCTCATCACGCCACGATTATATTGCCCTTGCCGCCGGCTGGGATGCGATTTTTGTCCACTGGGGAGGTTCGCATTTTGCCGGAGACATCCTTAATAAAAAAACGATTGATAATCTTGATCTCAACGGCAGCTTTGGAAACAAGGCGCCGGAATGCGGTTTCCGGAAGGCGGGTGTCCCGGCTCCTGATAACGGTTTTGCCAAATTTGATAAGCTCTTGGAATGCGCCAAAGCCAGAAACTATCGGATGGAGAATAAATTTTCCGGATATGCCCATCAAGCTGAAGCGTCAGCGGACCAACGGCCAAGCGGAGGACATCTTCGGGTTGGTTTTGCCGGACCATACGCGGCTGACTACGACTATGACAAAGCCACAAACACCTATCTTCGAAGCTGGAACAAGGTGGCCGACACGGACGCGAATAACGGAAAAAGACTGGCTCCAAAAAATATCGCGGTCGTAATCGCTTCCTCGGAACAGATCGAAGGACAATACAATAACGTCCAGATCGGTGATCCGCAATTCGATACGGTGAGCGAAGGAGACGCCTTTTACTATTTCAACGGAAAAGAAATCAAAGGCCGCTGGAAGAAAGATAAATCCAAATGGGCGTCAAAACTCTTTATGTATGACGAATCCGGCCAAGAAGTGAAATTCGTGCCGGGACAGATCTGGGTGGAAGTGCTGGAACCGGGCCAGGCGCTGAAATGGGAACCCGCGGCATAAAAAACATGATAATTTTCTTATATGGTGAGGATGAATTCAGGTCACAGCGAAAACTCACTGAAATAAAAAATAAATTCTTTGAAAAAAACAATCCCGCCCCGGCGGGACTGTTTGATTTTTCGGAAAAAAACTTTGATTTGGAAGAAATTGCGATGGACGCTTCATCCGATGGATTATTTTCGACAAAAAAACTGGTGATAATCAAAAATCTTCTGGCGGCAATAAAAAAACCGGGAAACGAAAAATTTGAAAATTTCTTGAAAAGAAAAAACAAAGGGGATTATAAAGACGTTATCCTGGTGTTCTGGGAAGGAAAGAAATTTGCAAAAGACAGCAAGATTTATAAGTTTCTTCAAAAAAACTCAAAGAAACAAGAATTTTCTTTTTTGAAAGGCGTGTCTTTGAACAGCTGGATCAGACAGGAGGTGGAGGGAAAGAGCAATGGCGCGATATCAATCGGAAAAGAGGCGGCTGAAAAACTGGCTGTTTTTACGGGAGACAATCTGTTTCTTTTGAGCAGTGAAATGGATAAATTGATGGCCTATAGGGGCAAAGGCGAGGTCATGTCCGATGATATTGATCTTCTGGTCAAGGCTAAAATCAACACAGACATTTTCAAAACAGTTGACGCTCTCGCGAGGCGGGACAAAAAGGAGGCTCTGCGGCTTCTGCATGGCCACTTAAACTCGGGAGACGATCCGTTCTATATCCTTTCCATGTTTTTTTACCAATTTCGGAACTTGGTAAAAAC
>JAUXSN010000012.1 GCA_030679895.1 Candidatus Moraniibacteriota bacterium
TAAGAAAAAATAATTTCTATGAAAAAACTTTACGAAACGTGGCCGTTTAATTTCGGCGCGATCCATAAGCAGGATTTCAAAAAATCTAAGATCGTTGTAGCGCCTGTGCCTTATGACGCGACATCTTCTTTCAAGGGCGGAATGCGCGAGGGTCCGTACGCGATTATTGGAAATTCGCGTTATGTTGATGAACTGCTTGAGAATGAAAGCGGAGAAAAATTAACCGGCCTCAAGGCCACTGATATTTTCACGCTGGACGAAGTTGTTTTGAGCCGCAATTCGGCCAAAGAAGCGATTGAAGGAATTGAGCAGGCGATTTCTGAAGAAATCGTCAAGCGCGGAAAAATTCCTTTGATGCTGGGCGGCGAGCATTCGATCACTCTTGGCGCGGTGAGGGCCTTGCGAAAAAAATATAAGGATCTTTCCGTTCTGCAATTCGACGCCCACACGGATCTGATGGATGAATATGAAGGCAGCCAGTATTCTCACGCCTCGGTAATGCGGCGAATCCTGAACCTAAAAATTCCCGCGGTTCAGATCGGAATCAGGAATATGAACACGGAAATAGAAAAGTATCTTGCGAAAAATCCCAAGCAAGAAAAAAATATTTATTTCGCGCCGGGTTTGCCTGGCGCCGACGAAGTCGCGGGAAAATTGACAAAAAATGTTTATCTCACGTTTGATCTTGACGCGTTCGATCCGTCAATTATGCCTTCAGTCGGGACGCCGGAGCCAGGCGGGTTGCTTTGGAATGAAACAGTTGAATTTATAGAAAATATTTCAAAAAAAGTGAACATCGTCGGCGCGGACGTGGTCGAGCTTATGCCGATTCCTGGACTTCACGCGCCCGATTTTATGGCGGCGAAGCTGGTTTATGAAATAATCAAGGCTATTTTAGCAAGATAGGCAACCCAATGGCGGAAAAAAATTTCGATAAGGATTATTTCAACTCGGGCTCTTATAAAAATTATAAAAAAGAAGCCGACAGATGGGTGCCAAAAACGGCCAGGAAAATAAATAAGATTGTTGGCAATAAACCGGTGAAAATCCTGGATGTCGGTTGCGCCCACGGATATTTGATCGCGGAACTGCAGAACAAGCACAAGTATTCCGTCAGGGGCGTTGATTTTTCAACGCATGCCGTGAGATGTTCCGAGCAGTCCGTCAGAAATAAGATCAGCCAGGGAGATATATTGAATTTGCGTCTCAAAAAAAATAGTTTCGATGTCGTTATTTGTCTCGATGTGATAAACTATTTGAAAGATGACGAAGTTCCGGCCGCTATTAAGAATTTAGTGAACATCGCGAAGAAATACGTATTCTTTGGCGCAATTTTCAAACATTCCTGGACGGCGAGCCAAAAATGGAATCCCGACAAGCTGCGAAAAGGCGTCCTCTCGAAAAAAGAATATTGTGAAATTTTCAAAAAAAACGGGGCAAGGCTGGCGGGAAGTTTTGACGGCGAAAACGGCGGCGCGGTATTGGTTTTCAAAAAGCAATAATTTCCTAAAAAACGAATAAAATGCCTGACTCGAACGGCGTGAAAAATTTTCTCTTTGTTTCCTGGATAGCTCTTAACGGCGATCTGGCCTGGAAAGTTAAAAAGGAAGGCTATGACGTAAAATATTATATCGATGAAAAGGAAGAATCGGATGTGTACGACGGACTTTTGGAGAAAGTGGAAAAGTGGCAGGATCATATTGACTGGGCGGATGTCATCATTTTTGATGATACCGGATTCGGGGAAATGGCCGAGAAATTACGCAAGAGCGGAAAACTGGTGATCGGCGGGACGGTTTATACCGACCGGACGGAGGAAGACCGGGAATTCGGACAGGGAGAGATGAAAAAATTCGGAATGAATATATTGCCGAATTATAATTTCTCAAGTTTCGACGAAGCTCTCGAGTTTCTCCGGAAAAATCCCGGCCGTTATGTGTTCAAGCCCAACGGCAAGGCGGCCGATGAAAAGAATCTTCTTTTTATCGGCGAAGAGGACGATGGGAAAGATATGATTGAAATTCTGGAAGACAACAAGGCTTTCCTGGCGGAAAAAATCGACAGTTTTCAGCTCCAAAAATACGTGGCGGGGGTTGAAATCGCGACGGGAGCTTTTTTCAACGGCAAAAAATTTGTTCACCCGATCAACATCAATTTTGAGCACAAAAGGCTGTTTCCGGGCGACCAGGGGCCTTTCACGGGCGATATGGGAGCGCTGATGTATTGGACAATTCCCAACTCCATTTACAACAATACTCTGCTAAAGATGGAAGGTATTTTGGCGGAACATGGGTATGTCGGATATTATGACATAAATTGCATAGTGAACGGCCGGGGGATATATCCGCTCGAATTCACGGCCCGTTTCGGATATCCGACCATCAGCACGCAAGTGGAAGGAATCACGGAACCGATGGGAGAATTTCTTTATAAACTGGCCAAAGGGGAAGATTTTGAGATAAAGACGAAAAGAGGTTTTCAGATCGGAGTAGTTCTGGCTGTTCCGCCTTATCCATTCTATAGCGAAGAAATATTTTCGGTATATAAAGGGTCCTCTATTTTGTTCAAGAACGAAGCGGCGATGGAAGGAATCAATTGGGGAGACGTAAAAATGATTGACGGGGTGCTGAAATTGGCCGGGGAATCCGGATACGCCCTTATTGTCACCGGGTCGGGAATAACGGTGGAGGACGCCCGGCGCCAGGCCTATAACCGCATAAAAAACATTCGCCTCCATGATATGTTTTTCCGCGTCGATATCGGCACTCGCTGGTTCCAGGACAGTGATCGGCTGCAGTCTTGGGGATATATACAGTAAAAATTCAAAACGCAAAGCTCAAAGTTCAAAACTTATGTATTGCTTCGCGATTTAATTCTTAAAAAAGAAAGAATATGACGCACTATACACAAGCTCTCAAATTAACCAGAACAAAAGAAGCTGTTTTTGCGGCAGTTTTCACGGCTTTGGCGGTTTATATGCCGATGCTGATTCACTATTTCGGCGGCGTGGACGCGGGAAGGAAATTCTTGCCGATGCCGTTTTTCGTTCTTGCGGCCGGACTTCTTCTTGGATGGCGGGCAGGGCTCGTGACCGGGCTTGTGAGCCCGATCGTGAGCTTTCTCATATCCGGCATGCCGATGGCAGCAATTTTGCCCTTCATGACGGTTCAGCTTTGCGCTTACGGCCTTGTTTCGGGACTGCTGAAAATTCGATATGGAACATTGTTTTCTCTCGCCGGGGGGATAGCATCCGGCTTAGCAGTCAGCGGGATCGTGATTTTTCTGTTTTCGAAAATGAACGCGGCTGGGTATGTTTTGAGCTCCGTGAAAGACGGCTGGATCGGAATAGCAATTCAACTTCTTCTCCTCCCTTTGATTTTATTTCTTCTTCAAAAATATCTTTCTGATGAAAAAAACATATAGCTTCGATTATCTTTCCGGAAAAGACTGGTCTTTCGTTCTGATCAAAAACGGTGAGATAAGATATAAATCGAAAGCGGAGCGCTTGAAACCTCTCATTTTCTGCATAAAAAAACACAGGAAAGAAATGCACGGGGCAACCGTATTTGATAAGATCGTCGGGCGGGCGGCGGCGATGCTTCTCGCGCACGCCAAAGTGAAAGAGGCCTGGACGCCCATAATCAGCCAAGACGCGAAAAAATATCTCAAAAAAAACAAGATCAAAATAGAATTCAGAAAAGAAGTAAAAAACATAATGAACCAGGAAGGGGATGATTTGTGCCCGATGGAGAAATTGAGCCGAAAACTGGGGGAAAAGACGATCAAGTATTTGCTTAACCATTAATTTCCAAAAAAATGCCTAATGAGATGAACATTCGATTCTTCTTTAAAGAGGTCAAGATTGACGAACGCACAAAAAGTTACGTCACCGAAAAAGTCGAAAAGCTCGAAAAATTTTTTCAATCCTTTCATGAAGACGCGGAAATTTCGGCCGAAGTGGAAATTGATTTGGACAAAAAAGGAAAATTTCGGGTGGAAGTGATGCTGCATACGCCCTACCAGGATTATCGCGGGGAAGACACCACAATTTCAATTGAAGGCTCGATTGACAGTGTTTATGAAGAACTGGAAAATCAAATCCAAAAAGATAAGAATCGGATAATCACTCTTCAGCGCCGTGGCGGAAGATCGCTCAAGAAGAAAATGGTGATCGACGAAAACGCAAGATTTTAATTTCCTAATCTACGAGATTAGGAGGAGGTTTTTTGGAAAAATATGAGGACATTGAAATTTGCAAACGATCAATATTATCATATTTATAACCGTGGCACAGACAAGCGGAAAATATTTTTGGATGACCGTGACCATTTTCGATTTCTTTTGTCACTCGATCTGCTGAATGACAACAAAGACGGCTTGATGATTGCCTGGAGAGACTGCCTAAAAAGCAAGCCGAAAGCAAGGCTTTCGGAATTCCTAATCAACGAGATTAGGAAAAGGGATTATCTAGTGGAAATAATCGCTTATTGCCTCAATCCCAATCACTATCATTTGATTTTGAAGCAATTAAAGGAGCGAGGAATTGAAAGATTTTGCCAGAAGTTCAGCATAAGTTACACGAAGTATTTCAATGAAAGAAACAAGAGATCGGGAGTTTTGTTTCAGGGAAGAACGAAATCAGCTACAATTAAAACAACAGGTGGGCTTTTATATCTTTCCGCATACGTCAATTGCAACTGTGAAATTCATGGCATCGCCGAAGCGGATAACTACAAATGGTCTAGTTTTGCTTGTTATGCGGAAAAAAGAAAGGATAAATTGTGCCGGCCAGCTGATATTTTAAGTCATTTCAAAAATGGAAAAGATTATTTCCAATTTGCCAAAGAAAACGCCGCCGATATGAAAATCCGTAAGAAAGAAGAAAAATTGCTATTGGAATAGCTATTTCCTAATCTCGTTGATTAGGAAGAGAAATTTATGAAATATAAAGTAATATTAGCGTTTGTATTTAGTCCTTTTCTTGTTTTTTCCGCGCGGGCGCAGGATATTTCTGGCGCCGAAAAGATTGTTTCTTTCGATGGCGAGATAAAAATAAACCAGAACAGCACGGTAGATGTCGAGGAGATTATAGCTTATGACTTCGGCGATGCGCAAAAACATGGAATATACGTTTATAAAACTCAAAGATGAAGAGCCGGCGCGGGATTTTGAAAAAGAAGTGATGAAAGGAATATTCAATGGAAACAAAGAAAAGAAATTAAGCGATCTCAAAAATAAATTCTATAAAACCCTCGCCGCGGCCAAAAGCCAGCTATATAAAGGGATAACGGAAAAAGGATATTATGTTTTCAATCCCAACAACACACGAATACTATGGGTTGTGTCCGGAGTTATCAGTGGCGGATTTTTGGCCGGATCTTTGGATTATTTCAGAGTACATGGGGAGTTTTGAGCGGAATAATTTCGGGAATAATAATTTTCATTTTTGGCTGGCTGATGCCGGCGGTGACGAAAAAAGGCGCCGAGCTCAAGGAAAATATTTTGGGTTTCAAGGATTTCTTGTCCGTTACGGAAACGGATCGGTTGAAATTCCACAACGCGCCGGAAAAAACCCCGGAAAGTTTCGAAAAATTCCTGCCCTACGCGATGGTTCTCGGAGTCGAAAAAGAATGGTCCAAACAATTTGAAGGAATCTATAACCAGCAGCCGAACTGGTATGAGGATTCGTCGGGGAGGATGTTTAATGCTATGATCTTGAGTAGCATAGTTTCTGATTTTTCAAGTTCCGCAACGGCGGCTATGTCCAGCCAGCCCTCTTCGGCGGCCGGAGGAGGATCAGGATTTTCCGGTGGCGGGGGTGGCGGAGGATTTGGAGGAGGCGGGGGAGGATCGTGGTGATACCTGGCTACGCCAGGAATTTTCAATGATCAATTTCCAATTTTCAAACAGTATCTAATAAATAATTTTTTAAATTTTAAAAAGATGAAGATTATTAATCACTTAATCGAACTCAAAACCGCGACGACGCTTGATTTCATCGACGTTACGGAAAAGATCAAAAAGATTCTCAAGAAAGCGGGAGTGAAAAGAGGCGTTATAAATATCCAAAGTCTTCACACGACGATGGCGATTTTAGTGCAAGAGGCCGAGCCGCTTCTCATCACAGACATCAAAAAAATGTTGGACAAATTAGCGCCAAGAACGACGAAGTATATGCATGATAATTTTGATATTCGGACGGTGAATATGTGCGACGGGGAATGCGCCAATGGACATGCCCATTGCAAAGCGACTTTTTTACCAACCAGCTGTCACTTGAATATTGTTGATAGCGACTTACAATTGGGATTGTGGCAAAGAATTTTCGCGGTGGAACTTGACAACGCCCGACCCCGAAAAATTGCCCTTCAAATAATGGGGGAATAAGAAAAAATTTAAAGTTACAAATTAAAAGTGAAAAGTTACTTTTAATGCTTTTGAGTTTGACAAGCCTGCTTTTTTATGCGTAAGTAATGTCAAATGAGCAACGACTCAAGTGCTTAAATATCTGCTTAGGGAGATGAGGAGACTGGTTATGAGTGGAGGAAATTTTGTTCAGGATTGGTCTCCCGAAGAGGAGGTCGAAGTACTATTTGGAATTTTTGCCAGCCTGTCAACTTGTTATCCTTCTTATATAGAGGCCGAGGTGGAGGAAAAACAGGAAAAGGCTAAAAGAACGTTGAATTAAGGGGAGAAATTCCCTAGCCGCGGCGGGAGACTTTGTCAACCGCCGCATTTATTTTTTTAAAGGGGCTTCTGTTACCAACTAAATTATGCTAAACTTCTTTCTATGCCCAATATAAAACGAATATTCATAGTTGCAATTATCCTTGTTTTACTTTTCGGGTCGGTCTTTCTTTATTTCAAACGCCAAGTTTATTTTTCGCATGGGACGGGAAATATCCCGCAAACTTTTGAAATAAAAAGCGGCGAGGGAGTGAAAGATATCGCTGAAAATCTCGAAAAAAGCCAGCTGGTCAAGAATAAATATTATTTTGACTATTATATTTGGAAAACAAACAGCAAAGGGAAAATTCAGGCCGGAAAATACGAACTGCGCGGATCAATGACTATTCCCGAAATCGTTCAGGTGGTTTCAATCGGGGAGGTGGTGCCAAATGAAACAAAAGTCACCTTTCCGGAAGGGATTGATACAAAACAAATGGCGGAAATTTTGCGGGAAAAGGGTTTTGACGCGGATGGATTCTTGAGCAAATCGGATTGCGGATGCGGAGTGAAGACAGATTACGATTTTTTGAAGAGCAAACCGGGCGGAGCGAATCTGGAAGGTTTTCTGTTTCCCGATACTTATATTTTCTATAAAGACGCCACTGCGGTGAGCATCATCAGCCGGATGCTTCTCAATTTTGACGAAAAACTGACAAGCGAAATGAGGGGCGACATAGAAAAAAGCGGCCACAGCATATATGAAATTGTCGCAATGGCGAGCATCCTGGAAAAAGAAGTGAAATCGCCGGAAGACATGAAAATCGCCGGCGGAATATTCTGGGACAGGATAGAATTCGGAATGCCGCTTCAAAGCTGCGCGACAGTCGCCTATGTCCTTGGAAAAGAAAAAAAACAATATTCTTATGAAGATACGAGAACTTCGTCGCCGTACAATACTTACCTCAATAAAGGTCTCCCGCCCGGGCCGATTGACAATCCGGGAATGAACGCCCTGCGAGCGGCCGCATATCCGACAAAAACGGACTATGCTTATTTTCTGACCGACCCCGAAACAGGAAAAACGATTTTCTCGAAAACAATTGAAGAGCATGAAGCGAACAAGGTAAAATACGGATTATAGTTTCCAGTGTTGACAGATTTTTTGACAGCTGGTATCATAATTTAAGTTGAAATTTAAATAATTTTTTCCGCAGAAATTGGGCATTTCACTAATTAGGTGAGAAGAAATCCCAACGAGGAAAAAAATAGCTTAATGCTATTTTTGAATCTGCGGAAGAAGCAGATTTTTTGTTATATAAAATAAATTTATGCTTACTCGATCTCAAAAAGAAGAATTAGTCAAAGACCTGACTGGGAAAATAGCTTCGAGCAAAGTGGCTATTTTTTCCGATTTTACGGGAACGACTGTCATCGGGATGAAGCAATTGAGAGATGAACTAAGAAAAAAAGGGGCGACCTACAAAGTGACTAAGAAAAAGCTCATTGATCTAGCTTTCAAAAATGCCGGAATCGAGGCGAATTCTTTGGATCTTCCAGGCCAAATCGGGTTGGCGATCGGGCAGGAAGATGAAGTGTCGGCCGCAAAAATATTGAGCCAATTTTCCAAAAAGAACAAGAATTTCAAGATTCTTCGGGGAGTTCTCGAGAAAAAAGTTATTTCAGAAAAAGATGTGATGGCGCTGGCCGCTCTGCCGTCTCGGGAAGAATTGCTGGCGAAACTGGTTGGATCCATCAACGCTCCAATTAGCGGATTCGTAAACGTATTGGCCGGAAACTTGAGGAATTTCGTGGGAGTGTTGAAAGCGATTGGAGACGCCAAATAACAAGATCGGTGAAAATATTTTATAATTCATAATCCTAATATTATGTCAGAAGAAAAAGCCACAACAGAAGAAGCGACTACTGAAGAAAAGAAAGTAGTTGAAGTTCCCGAGAAGTTCAAGCCTCTTGTCGAACAGGTTGAAAAAATGTCTGTTCTTGAGCTTTCCGAACTGGTGAAAGTTCTCGAGGAAAAATTCGGCGTAAGCGCCGCGGCGCCCATGATGGCGATGGCGTCTGTCCAAGGCGGAGGCGGCGAGGCTGGTGAAGAGGCCGAGGCTAAAAGCGAGTTTGACGTGGAACTGGTTGCGCCCGGAGATTCCAAGATCAATGTCATCAAGGCCGTTCGCGAAATAACCGGAAAAGGACTCAAAGAATCCAAAGATCTGGTTGACGCGGCTCCGAAAGTGATCAAAGAAAAAGCTCCGAAAGCCGAAGCGGATGAAATCAAGAAAAAGCTGGAAGACGCGGGAGCGACGGTGAACTTGAAGTAATATTTTATCATCAGATACAAAAATTACCCGCTTTGAGCGGGTTTTTTTGTTATTATAAATAATATTTAATTATTCCAAAGAAAACTTTAATATTTTTTTATCCTGGAGCAAGAAGACGGATTTATTTATTTCATCCGCGACGAAGTCCGTAACGTTGGAAATTGAAGTATTCCAAAATTGGGAAACAATCTTTCCGTCTTTTGAATATTGGATAATCCGATGGTTTTTATTGTCGAGCGCGTAAATATTTTCCATTCCCGGAGCGGAATAAATTTTATCAATCTTGAGAGAAACAGCGGGCTTTTCAAAAGTGATTGTATCGTCTTTGCGGCCTTGAAGATAAGCGGTAATGCCGTTTCCGGAAGCGACATAGAGGTCGTCGTTCAGAGCGAAGTCCAAAGCGCCTTTGATGTCCGAGCCGGGTTTCAGCCAATCCTGGCGATCTCCAAAACCGCCTTCGGCTCGGGGATAGCGGTAAATTTGATTGGCGCTGGCGTCCAGAAAATATAAATAAGTAAGATAACTTTTCATATTGATCGGATTGACATTAGGCGGAAGTTCAATCAAATTTTCTTGAAAATTTTTGTTGACCGGGGTGAAAGAAATGATTTTTCTATCTTCGGTAAGGATAAAAATAGTCTTCAAGTGAGGCATAGGCGCCAGCAGCTTAAAATTTCTGGCATTTTCCAGATTGCACGGAAATTCTTCGACATTCTTTGATTCCGGGTTAATTTTTAGAATTGATTTGCCGCTTTCGGGGATGGCAAAAAGAGAATTATCCAAGATAGCGATATTATTGGTTTTTTGCGGAAGATCGACAACCGTCTCCGGTTCGGAAACAGATTTTATCTGTTTGTCTTCGAGAATTGGAGGTTTGGGAGTTGGCACTTCGACTTGGACGCCGGTCTGATTTGCCGGTTCCGGAGCTGTCTTTTTGCTGAAAGCCTTAAATAAGACTGCGCCAAGTATCAAAACCAGAACCGCGGCTGAAACTATGCCGGCATAAAATTTCTTTTTTCCTGAACCGATTCGGGAGATGCGGCCGGCAAAATATCTGGAATGGCCGGTTATTTTTTCAACCAGGTGTCCCGGCTTCATTTTTCCGCGAAAGAGAAAGAATATTTTTTCTTTTATCTCCAAACGGCGAAAAAAGGCCGCCAAATTTTTGAAGAAAGCCGTGATATATTTTGCGGCGGCGAGGCAGAAGCTCTTGAGTGAAGAAAATATTTTCGCGGTAAAAAAAATTTTTTGAGTTTTCGTTTCTTCCTCCTTTATGTACAGATTCGATTGTTTTTCTCTGGCAGGCGGCGCCTTTATCCCGGATAATACAGGCGCTTGTTTTTTGGGGGCGGGAGAGAATACGTCTGTTTTTTTTGCTTCATCCAAGGGCGGCAAGGCAGCCATTTTTTCGGAACGGGCCTGCCGTGTCCGGCTTGAGTCGAAGAGAGCTTTAATTTCGGCTTGGTCAAGCAAATCAATAACAATCACTCCTCCGAGCTCCGTATTGGCGTGAAGGGAGGCTTCAATGAGGCCGGTAAATTCTTCCCGCGAGAAGCGGGCGGCGTTATGGCGCAGTTCGTCCGGTGAAAAAATATCCATCAAATCGGAAGTGGCGAAAATTATCTTATCCCCTTTTTCGAGTTTTCCGCTTGAGATATCGGTAAAAGTCTTGAGAGGATGGGGCTCGGAAGTTTTCCCTTCATCGAGGCCTTTGCTGATTTGGGCGATTTGTCCCGAACGGATCAAATATACGGATGTGTCTCCGAGATGAGAAAAATGAAGATTGTTTCTTTCGATAGCGCCTCCCGCGAAACTTATTTTTCCCGCCCAGCCGGTTGTTCCGTGGCGGGCCAGTTCGGCCAGCGCGAGGTTGGCTTTCCGGAGGCTGGCTTCAAAACTTTCTTCCGCGGAACGTTCAGGCCGGCTGAAATATTCTTTTTTTATTACGGAAGTGAGCAGATTAACGACATAAGAAGAATCAGCTGAAAAGTCCAAGATCTTTAAAATCCCGAAAAGGGCGCCTAATTTTTCCTGTTCATAATTTCCCGGAGACAGCGCGAATACCGACCCGTAGGGAGACAGCTCTTTTTTGGCGCAAATGAATATTTCCCTGAAAACAGGTTTAGGATAGCCATTTTTCTTCTTTTTGCCGGGAGTTGCCATATATTTGTGAGTTATGTCCAGTATAGGGAGAATACGAGAAAATATCAATATAATCGTGAAACGCAAAACTTGAAACGCATAATGCTGTAAATTTTTATTTCAAGCCCCATGTCCTGTATTTTACGGCCAGCCTTTTGCCTTGTTTTAGAGAATAGAGTATTATTTAAGCAGATAAAAAATAAATAAAATAAACAATATGAAGCGTATCAAAAAGTCAGCTTTTTTGGTCTCGGTAGTGTGCCTAGCCGTTTCGGCGGTGGCATTCGTGAATTTTTCTGTGCCCGCATCGAAAGCGCAAGAGGGGAAGCAACTTAAAAAAGCCCCTCCTAGTTTGGAATTTCAAAGATATCTTGATCTCAAGAAGAGGGGAGAATTGCAAAAAACCACTTCAAAAAATCATTCACTGGGATTGATTCCTTCGCCGCTTCGATCCGACAATGCCCCGGTAAAAGACAAAGATTCTCTGGAAAGCTCCCAGGTCAACCGCGAAGGTTTTCCGGCAAGCTATGATTTGAGAAGCCTCGGAAGAGTTTCGTCGGTGAAGGACCAGGGGAACTGTGGATCTTGCTGGGCTTTTGCCACAATGGGATCCCTAGAATCCCACTGGCTTACTTTGGGAGGGTCCGAATCCAATTTGTCGGAAAATAATCTGAAGGAATGCCACAACTTCGAATGGTCGCCTTGCGATGGAGGGAATATGGAGATTGCCACCTCCTATCTCAGTCAGAATGACGGTCCGATTTCGGAGGCGAATGATCCCTATGTTGCCGTTGATGACAGCTGCCACTCTGGTTTCAGTCCGGTTGCCTATGTGCCAGACGCCCGTTTTCTTCCCAATGATTCGGATTTGATCAAGCAATATCTTACTGATTACGGGGCTCTTTATACCAGCTTATACATGAGTGAGGATCCGGCTTATTATAATTCCAGCAATTCTACTTATTATTATAATGGAATCGAAGTTACCAACCATGCCGTCACACTGGCTGGTTGGGATGACAGCAAAGTGACTGCCGGAGGCATAGGTGCCTGGATAGTGAAAAACAGCTGGGGAACCGCTTGGGGAGACAGCGGGTATTTCTATGTTTCCTACAACGACACAAAAATAAACAGCAGTGTTTCTGTCTGGACGTCCAAGATTGATTATACCAGCTCCAAAACCATTTATATGTACGATGAAATAGGAATAATTGGGGATGTCGGATATTCTGATGAAACCGACTATGGACTGACCAAATTTGTTGCCAGCGGTAATCAGCAAATCACGAAAGTCGGAACATGGAGAACAAATAACTACGAAGCACCGATCTACGGAGCATCATTCAGTTTTGAAATATACGATGATTTCAATGGAACGACTCTCTCGAATTCACTTGGCTCCTTATCCAGCCAAGCGGCTGATTATTATGGCTACTATACTTTCGATCTGCCTTCTCCGATTTCCATTTCGAGCGGCAACGATTTTTATATCAAAGCCACCTACAACACTCCGGGATACAATTATCCTATTCCAATTGAAGCGGCCGATTCCGAATACGCTAATCCTACCATTGAAACCGGAAAAAACTGGGTGAGCAATACTGGCAGCGGCTGGACCGCTCTTGGAGGAGGAACGGCCAATCCTTATGATCTCAATATCCGGGCCTATGCCCTTTCTGCCGAACTGGCTGCCACTCCCACCGCTTCTCCAACCGGCGGGGCCTACACTTCTGCTCAATCCGTGACGCTCTCCACCTCAACTAGCGGAGCAACCATCCACTACACAACCAATGGAAGCACTCCTACCGCATCTTCTGCTTCCTATGCATCTCCCATATCGATTTCCAGTACCATCACTTTGAAGGCCATCGCCGTGAAAGCGGGAGCGAATGACAGCAGCGTGATGAGCGCGACATATAATATCCAAGTCGCCACCCCCTCCGCCACCCCCGCCGGAGGATCATACAATTCTTCCCAGTCCGTCACTCTTTCCACCGCGACCGGCGGAGCCACCATTCGCTATACGACCGACGGTTCAACACCGACCTCTTCCTCCGCCGCATATTCTTCGGCGCTGTCGATCTCGACCGACACCACCGTGAAAGCCATCGCCGTGAAATCAGGAATGAATGACAGCGCTGTGATGAGTGAGTCGTATAGCATCCAAGTAAATACTGATATATCAACACTCGCCCATAGCACCAGCAAAAAAGCGAAAAAAAGAATCAACCTGACGTTCAGGGACTTGACTCTTACAAAAAAGAAATGGGTCAAAGTGAGGATCAACGGAAGAAAAGTGGCTGTTCAGCGAGTTAAAAGAATTGGAAACGATTCTATTGTCAGGATCTATTTGAGGTACAAGAAGTGGGCGGCCGGGAATTATAGTCTCGTGATGAGCTATAAAAACCAGACTAGAGTTTCTTATACAACCAAAAAAGGGAAAATAAAATATCGCAAAGGATGGGACAGCGGAACTGTTACTTCAGAAAATATACTTTCCATAATTTAGGATTCTGAATATTGCAGCTGCAAAAAAAAACAAGAACAGGGATAAAACCCTGTTTTTGCGTTATTACCCGGGAAGCAATTTGTTTTGAGAGAAAAATTTTTGTGCATTTTTGAACCTGCTCTGTTCTTCGGGACTAAATTGGACTTTTTTCGCTGAAACTATTATACTAAAAGCGATTTTCAAGGCTAAAAATTAAGATATTCAAGAATATGTCCGAAATATTTTCTCAACTATTTGATTCCCGAACCCGAGCGCGTCTCATGAAATTCTTCATGCTCAATGACAAGCAGGCCTATTCCGTCAAAGATCTTGTGGGAAAAAATAAAATGACATCCTCTCAAATCAGCCGCGAATTGGTCCGGTTGGAGAGAATCAAGATGATTGCTTCAAGATCGAAGAAAGGAGTAAAGTATTTTCAAACCAACAGGGATTTTATTTTCTATCCGGAACTCAAGAGTTTGGTGGTGAAATCGAATACTTTGCCGGAGTGCCACAGCCTCGGCAAGATCAAGGACATCGGGAAAATCAAGCTAGCTTTGATGTCCGGAGTTTTTTTGAATTATCCCAAGGGGCAAGCCGATCTTCTGATCGTCGGGGACGAGTTGAGCCGCGCCAAAGTGAATCATCTTCTTGAAAACCTGGAGGCTGAAGTCGGAAAGGAAATAAATTATTCCCTGATGAGCTCGGAGGAATTCAAGTATCGAACCGATATGCTGGATAAGTTCATCATGGACTTCTTAGAAGGCCCGTACGAAGAAATTCTTTGTAAAATTACGAATTTAAAAGAAATCGCGAATAGGCGAAAATAAATACAATGCCGTTAATCTATTTTTTTATTATAATTCTTGTTTTTATTGTCCTGGCCCTAGTCGGGTTTGTTTTTTCTTTGAAAAAAATATTTGGGAAATGGATGAAGCAACTGATAGAAGAAAATTCAGAGAAAACAGTGAAAATGAGCAAAGAAATTCTTTCATCAGAGGGGGATAGGATGAAAGAAATTATGTCTGAAAAAATGGATTCAAATAAGCAGTACCTTGATAGTAAAAAAGATGCAATTAAGGATCTGGTTGAAAAAATATCCGAGGATATTGCCAAGAACCAAACAAAATCAGATGAAACAAAGACCAGCACACTCAAAGAATTAAACACGCTAAAAACAGTAATTGAGGAGCATAAAGTTGCAACAGGAGGCTTGAGGGATGCGACAGACCATTTGAAAAATATTCTATCCAATAATCAGCTGCGGGGTAAATATGGCGAAGAAGTGGCAGAGAATTTATTGAGATCGGTCGGATTTGTTAAAGGACAACACTATTCAGTAAACACAGGACAGGAGAGCGTATCGACGAGACCGGATTTCACCATGTTTCTTCCAGACAAAACAAGGATGAATATAGATGCTAAGTTTCCCCTTCAGTCGTTGATTAGGTATCAAGAAGCCGAATCGAAGCTTGAAAAAGATCGTTATTTAAGGGAATTTACGACCGATGTAAAGCAGAAAATTAAGCAAGTTGCTACTCGAGACTATATTAATCCGGAGGAGGATACAGTAGATTTTGTGATTCTCTTTGTCCCGAACGAAATGATATTCAGTTTTATTTATGATAAATTGCACGAAGTCTGGAATGATGCAATGAA
Source organism: Candidatus Moraniibacteriota bacterium (assembly GCA_030679895.1). Taxonomy (GTDB): domain Bacteria; phylum Patescibacteriota; class Minisyncoccia; order Moranbacterales; family UBA11712; genus Fen-1326. Next base: position 15,292 of record JAUXSN010000012.1, read on the forward strand.
GCAAAAGGTGATTATGGCTGGTCCATTCAGCTTCACGGCAATTCTCAGGATGGTATTCCAGTCATACAAAAATTTTTCATATCAAAAAAATTTACATTCCATTATCAAATTGATCAATTCATTTACTAAGGAGTATGAAAGTTTTAGCGGTGAGTTGGATACACTGGGAAAAAGAATCCAATCAGTTGAGTCGCAATATAATACTGTTTCCGTTACCAGAGCGAAGAAATTGACTGGTGTCGTAGAAAAAATAAAAAGCGAAGATATTCTTTCAGAAACTCAAAATAATGAATTAATTGAGTAGATTATAATGATTAAACAGTGGAGGGAGAAAATTAAGGAAAAGGCAAAATCGTTTTTTCGGCATGGATACTGGACCGATCCGGTGATATTTTTTTCTTTGGTGCTATCCGTTCTGGCAAATGCCGGTATTTGGGCGGCGCTTCTTTTTACGGTTGAAGTAGTTGACCGGCCTATCATTCTTCACTACAATATCTATTTCGGCGTTGATTCCATCGGAGACTGGAGAAATGTTTTCATCATGCCGGCCATAGCGCTCCTGGTTTTTCTGGTCAATCTGATCCTTTCCCGCTTTTTCTATTATAAAGAGCGTCTGGCTTCCCACCTTTTCGCGGGCATGGGGCTTCTCGCGCAGCTTCTTATGGCAGTGGGAGTTGCAAGCGTGATAATAATAAACTTTTAAACGGCGCAATGAGCAATTTTCATTATCCCGATCCGCGCACGACTGATCCGCGAGAGCGCCGCTGGCAGCGGTTTTTTGAAGTGATTCCGGGGATTATTACCTGGACTACTCTCCTTGGAATGTTCGCGTTTTCTTTTCTGATTCCGATATGGGTGGCCGTTTTTATCATTGCCTTTGATATCTACTGGCTTTATCGCACGGTTTATATCTCCGCCTATTCGATAGTCGCTTTTCGAAAAATGAAACGGCATGAGAGGATCAATTGGTTTGAAGTCTGCCGGAAAATCAGCGAACCGGAAAAATATTGGAAAGAAGTCTCGGAAGAGGCGGAAATGGCCGGAAAAGCCTTCCAAAAAAAGCGCTGGAAATTGTTTTCGAAAGAGAAAAGAAGATTGAAGAAAAAATTAGGCGCTATTTTGGAACTCCAAAAAGAGATAAGCGAAGTTCTCAAAAGGGATCGGAAAAAAATGTTCCATTGGGAGGAAGTCTATCATGTCGTGATGCTTCCGACCGCCAACGAAGGGGCGGAAATAATCGAGCCGGCCATCCAGGCGCTGGCTGATTCTGATTACCCGAATGATAAATTTATTATACTTTTGGCAACCGAAGAAAGGGAAGACAGGGAGAAGAGGGAAAATAAGGTGAATTATCTCAAAAGCAAGTTCGGAAAAACTTTTCTTGATTTTCTGGTGACGGTTCATCGGGTGGCGCCCGGAGAAATGAAAATGAAATCGTCCAATACGACTTTTGCCGCCAAAGAGCTCAAAAAATATCTTGAGGAAAAAAATATTCCTCTTGAAAAAACGGTACTTTCCAATTTTGATTGCGACACCTGCGTCCATCCCCAATATTTCGCGGCGCTCACGTTCAGATATATAACCGAACCGAAACGGCTCAATTTTGCTTATCAGCCTCTTCCGATGTATCACAATAATATCTGGGATACGAACGCCTTTGTCCGGATTATCGTGACGGGTTCGTCTTTTTGGCATATGGTGGAAGCGATGCGGCCGGAGCATATGGTCACTTTTTCTTCCCATTCCGAAGCGTTCAAGACAATTGTTGATGTCAATTATTGGCCGGTGAATGTGATTTCGGAAGACAGTATCATTTTTTGGAAAGCTTATACATATTTCAACGGCGATTATGAAGTGAAGCCGATTTATCTCCCCGTGTCTCTCGATGCCGTTTTGGCGGGCACCTATTGGCAGACTATCGTCAATCAGTACAAACAGAAAAGAAGATGGGCCTATGGAATAGAAAATTTTGCCTTGCTCGGAAGAGCGTTTCTCGAGAATAAAAAAATAGGCTGGGGAAAAAAGATCCGCCACCTTTTCATTATGCTTGAAGGACATTGGGCTTGGGCGACAAATTCATTCATTGTCGCTCTTCTCGGATGGCTGCCGGTGATTATCGGCGGCCATAAATTCAATCAAAGCGTTATGGCCCATAATCTGCCTTATCTCACGCGATATCTCATGAACGCGGCCCTGGTCGGACTCATTGTTTCCATGTTTTTGAGCCTGATGCTGCTTCCGCCCCGTCCGGCCAGATATTCCCGAAAGAAATATATTTATATGTTTCTGCAGTGGTTTCTGGTGCCGATCACCGCGCCAATATTGGGCGCCGCCCCGGCCGTTGATTCCCAAACCCGTATTCTCTTCGGCAAATATTTCGGCGAATTCTGGGTTACGGAGAAGGTGAGAAAGAAATGATAAAAGTTATCCACACCGGATAACTTTTTTTTATCCCATCAATATGCTATGCTAAAATTACTTAAATTAAATAACTTCTTGAAAAAAAACATGAAAATCAAAAAAATCTTCGGCCTGGCTTTGATTGCCCTAGCCTTCCTTCTAGCCGCCACTGTCAAAGCGGACTCGACCAGCAGCTTGCTGGCCTCCCTTTTCGGCTCCAAGGACACTGTCCAGGAAACTCCCCAGGTCCTGGGAGTTGAAACGGCCACCACTACCGAAACAGAATCCATTCTTCCCAGCCAAAAGCTGAGCATCAAGGACAAAACTCTCAAAGA
>JAUXSN010000005.1 GCA_030679895.1 Candidatus Moraniibacteriota bacterium
CTTGGTCAAAAAGCCGGCGGCGCGCGAGGCGATATTGACGAACTTGCCGATCAGGTCGCTGTTAACCCGGGCCATGAAGTCGTCGGCGTTGAAGTCGATGTCTTCATTGCGTGCAGACAATTTTGCGGCCAGGTAGTAGCGCAGCCATTCGGGGTTCATGCCCAGGCCGAGGTACTTGAGCGGGTCCAGCCCGGTGCCCCGGCTTTTGCTCATTTTTTCGCCATTGTTAACGGTTAAAAAGCCGTGCACAAAGATGTTGTTCGGGGTCTTTCTGCCGCTGAAATGCAGCGTGGCTGGCCAGAACAGCGTGTGAAAAGTCACGATGTCCTTGCCGATGAAGTGGTACTGCTCCAGGCTGGGGTCGGCCATGTAGGCATCGTAATTCTCGCCGCGCTTGCCCAGCAGGTTCTTCAGGGAGGCGAGGTAGCCGATGGGCGCGTCCAGCCAGACATAGAAATACTTGCCCGGCGCATCGGGGATCTCGATGCCGAAGTAGGGCGCGTCGCGGGAGATGTCCCAGTCGCCCAGGCCTTCGCTGGTCGTGCCATCCGGGTTGGTGCGCACCGAAAACCACTCCTTGACCTTGTTGGCTACTTCGGGCTGCAGGCGTGGTTTGCCGGCTTCATCGTTGCCTTGCGTCCATTGCTCCAGAAACGCGACGCAGCGCGGGTCCGACAGTTTGAAGAAGAAGTGCTCCGAGCTCTTGAGTTCAGGCTTGGCGCCAGACAGGGCCGAGTAGGGGTTGATCAGGTCGGTGGGGGCGTAGACGGCGCCGCAGACCTCGCAGTTGTCACCGTATTGGTCTTTGGCGTGGCACTTGGGGCACTCGCCCTTGATGAATCGGTCGGGCAGGAACATGTTCTTCTCGGGGTCAAAGAACTGCTCGATGGTTTTGGTCTCAATCAGCGAGCCGCCGGGGTTGTCACGCAGGTCCCGGTAAATTTGGCGGGCCAGTTCGTGGTTCTCAGGGGCGTCGGTGCTGTGCCAGTTGTCAAAACCGATGTGAAAACCATTCAAGTAGGGCGCGCGGCCCGCAGCAATGTCGGCCACAAACTGCTGTGGCGTTTTGCCTGCTTTTTCAGCCGCGATCATGATGGGTGCGCCATGGGTGTCGTCAGCGCACACAAAGTTGACCGCATGGCCCTGCATACGCTGGAACCGCACCCAGATGTCAGCCTGGATGTATTCCATGATGTGGCCGATGTGGAAGTTGCCGTTGGCGTAGGGCAGGGCGGTCGTGACGAAGAGTTTGCGTGACATGGGGTGAGGGCTTTCAGAAACAGCTCTTGATTTTAGTCGGGCACCCGTGCGGTGCGGTCGATAGCGGCTTCTGTAGAATTTATCGCATGAAAAAAAATGCTGCC
>JAUXSN010000014.1 GCA_030679895.1 Candidatus Moraniibacteriota bacterium
CAGACTACGCACTGGCCGCCGATACGCCGCTGCGTGCCGATGCCTTGCAGGCGAAGGGCCTCGCCTACTGGTTCGGCGTCAACGGCGCGCAGTCCGGCCGCGAGCGCAACCGCCAGGCCAAACGCGCCTCGCATCTCAGCCGCTTTCCGATGGAGACGGTCAAACGCGTGGCGCGCCCGACCACGCTGATCCTCGACGACGAAGTGCCGCGAGTCCCCAAGCGCGCCGCCTTCTTCCAGCGCGCGCTGCATAACGATCTCGGCGACAAGGCGAAGGCCGAGCGCACGCGCTTTGCGTTCAAGACGCCGCTGTCGTTCAGCATGCTGCATGTGATCCGTTCGCTGGTGCCGTTTCAGGGCGGCCCTGTCGCGCCCGCCGCCGATCCGGCGCGATACAGCGACCGCAGCGCCAATGCCCGCGCCATCAAGGCGCTGTCATACGCGCTCGGCGCCGATCTGACCGGCGTTTGCGAAATGCCGCGTTATGCCTGGTTCTCGCACAAGGACGATGGCAGCGAGCTCAAGCCCTATCACCGCAACGCCGTGGTGATGCTGATCGACCAGGGCTTCGACACCATGGAAGGCGCCAGCGGCGACGACTGGATTTCCGGCTCGCAATCGATGCGCGGCTATCTGCGCGGCGCCGTGATCGCCGGCATCATGGCCGAGATGCTGCGCGAGCTCGGATTTTCGGCGCGGTCGCAGACCAATGCCGACTCGGATGTCCTGCACATACCGCTGATCCTGTGGGCGGGCCTGGGCGAACTCAGCCGCATCGGCGAACTGGTGTTGAACCCGTTCGTCGGTCCGCGATTCAAATCGGTGGTGCTGACGACGGATTTTCCGCTCGAACCGGATCAGCCGATCGATTTCGGCCTGCAGACATTCTGCAACGGCTGTCAGAAATGCGCCCGCGAATGCCCGTGCGACGCCATTCCCTTCGGCGACAAGGTGATGTTCAACGGCTACGAGATCTGGAAGCCGGACGTCGAGCGCTGCACGCGCTACCGGCTGACCAATGCGCGCGGCTCGGCCTGCGGCCGCTGCATGAAGACCTGCCCGATCAATAAGGTCGTCGACACCGACGGCGCCTTGCTGACGCGCGTCGCCAGTTGGATCGGCGTCAATGCGATGTGGTTGAAGCCACTGACGGTGCCGTTCGCGGTCTGGTTCGACGATCTGGTAGGCAATGGCCGGCGCAATCCGATCAAGAAATGGTGGCTCGACCTCGAACTGGTCGGCGGCGTGGCGGTGACGCCGAAAGGCACCAATGCGCGCGATATCGATCCCACCCGCAAGGTCGATCCGGCCACACAAAAGATGGCCTACTACCACGCCAATATGATGCCGCCGCCAAACGACCCTTCGCCGCATGTGGTCGACCGCAAGGCGGCGATGGCGGCGAAGGATTCATTGGAAACGCCCGATCAGGCGCGGGCGCGGCGGGCGCACTGCGGCGCGAAGCCGGCGCATTACATTCCGACGCCGCCGGTGATGGCGGACGGCGACGCAAGGGCAGTCAAGAGCCCGTACGATTAAGAAGCCGCCTTGATCAGCCGTTCGGCGGCGGCGCGAGCCTCGGCGGTGATCTCGGCGCCGGCCAACATGCGGGCGATCTCCTCGCGGCGGTGATCTTCCGCCACTTCGATGACGCGGGTGGCGACGCGCTTGCCCTTGTCGGCCACGTCCTTGCTGATGACGTAGTGGCGGTCGGCCCGCGCCGCCACCTGCGGC
>JAUXSN010000020.1 GCA_030679895.1 Candidatus Moraniibacteriota bacterium
TTCTTATCTAGTCTTTCTAAAACCGCTTTTAATATCATCGGCCAGGCAATGGTCGCGTCGGCATAGACTTCGGCGAATCTGCCGCCTTCTTTCGGGGGCACCATCTTTCCCCACGAAATCCCTTCGGAATAGGTGCAGCCGGAAAGACCGCCCCAGTGCACCGGTTCGGGGGAAATCCGGACGCCATAGCTGTAGCGCAAAAATTTTCCTCCCGTTCCCACTCTTTTTCCGATCAGGTCGAGATAACACGTCACCTGCTGGGCCCAATTTCTGGGAACACCGCCGCCGATCGTGAATATGCCGAGTTTCTTCTGTTTTTTGATCAGTTCCGTGAAATGCTCGAGATCCAGATATTCACTCGTGTTGAGTATCGGCTTTTTTTCCAATTTTTGCCGGCGGTTAAAAATTCCAATGTCGAGAAAAAATTCTGAATCCGTGAAAGCGGGAATATATATCGGCACCTTTTTTTCGTAAGCGCTTTTCACGATGGCCCGCTCGCCGCCGATTGTTTCTTTCAGATATTTTCCCACTTCATTGAGGATCTCATTGCTTGAATATACTTTTTTATGGTCGAGTTTTTTGAACACTTCAAAAACAATGAGCTCCAGATCATCCAAGTTTTTCTCGAGTTCCAGCGTGTCGTATACCCGGTTATAACCGCATTCGTAAAGCGTTTCGTCGTTCATTCCCTCGTCATACTTGAAGTGCGTCATCCCGAAGCCTTCGACCATCCCGTGGGTCATGAGAGCTCCCGTCGAGACAACCGCGTTCACTATCCCGCGATCGATCATGTCACAGATGAGAAGCCCCATCTTGGCGACCGTCATCGCGCCTGACAAAGTGAGGACGACAAAACAATCCTTGTCCCTCGCCATCGCTTCGAGAACGTCAGCCGCCTCGCCCAGGCTCCTTCCGCCGAACGCGGTTTTGGACATTGCCCGCACCAAGTCATCGATTGATCCGGCTTTCCCAAGATCCAGCGATTCAGTCGGATGCAGATTATCGGAAAAACCGTTATGCTTGAGATCCCTTTTTTCTTTATATTCCTCGTCAATTTTTTTAAATTCGCTGTTTTTATGCTTCATTATTTTTTGAGTGAAATAAATCAATTAAAGAATAATTTCTTTTTGGAAAAATATCAAGAAGGTTTGACCTTGAAAAAAACAAGTTCTAGAATCCGACCATCTGCACTTCTTCCCGAAGCTGAACGCCAAATTTGTTTCTTGCTTTTTGCTTTATCAAGCTCACGAGTATCACCATATCCTCGGCCGTTGCTCCGCCGGCATTTACCAGAAAGTTGCCGTGCGCCTGGCTAACCATCGCTCCGCCGATTTTTTTTCCGCGCAAATTCAGCATATCAATCAGATAACCCGCCGGGATAATCCCGTCTTTGGCTTTATTTCCTGTTTCTTTTTCATACTCTTCGATAAGCTTTTTATTCTTCACCGTTGGATTCTTAAAAAAACTGCCCGAACTCGGAAAATCGAAGGGCTGGGCTTCTTTTCTCGCGGTAATAATCTCCCGGACTTTCTTTTCGCTTTCTTCTTTTCGGCCTTTTTCAAGCCTCAAATTAGCGGATAAAATAATTAAATTCGGATTTTGCTTGAAAATACTGTCCCGATAGGAGAACTTGCATTCTTGTAATTGATAATTAGTAACTTGTAACTCAAAGTTTGACTTTGAGGAATTCCCCGACGAATAGTCGGGGAAGGAAAAATTCGAACTTTTATTCGTAACGGGATTTTGAATTTCCATAACATTTATACTTTCGACAGCTTCCGCCATTTCTCCCCCAAACGCCCCCGCATTCCCTCTCAATGCTCCTCCAACCGTCCCTGGAATCCCCGCCGCCCATTCGAGTCCTGTCAAACCAGCTTTCGCTGATTCGTTCACTATCTTACTCAGTTGTACGCCCGATCCACATTCGATGGAAGCTAAACTTCCATCGTGGAAGTTTAGCTTCCACGCGGAATTGCTGATTTTAATAACGATTCCGTTAAAACCATTATCGCTCACCAAAACATTGCTGCCGCCACCCAAAACAAAAACTGGCATTTTTTTCTTTCGCGCAAATTTCAGCGCTTCCGAAATCTCTTTTCCATCCTTAGCCTCGCAAAAAAACCTCGCCTCCCCGCCGATCTTGAGAGTGGTATATGGCGCTAAAGAAATATTTTCTTTGATATCCATAATAATATAATAACTCGACAAAAAGAAAAGCCAGACTTCGAGAAAACAATTCTTCGCAAAAATTAGAAAAGCGCAGTCAAATTTCCGACCGCGCTTTCAAGTCTCCTGATAGATATAGATTTTTTGATCCTTTTCCAGCCCTTTAATTCCCGGGAAATCGCTGCCGCTCATTACGGCGATCATACCGGAAGCTGGTTGGCTAAAGGAGATTTTAATCAAGGGAAAACCGCCAATGGGCGCGCTTTCCTTTTTCCTGGAAATCATCTCCGCCAAAACCTTTCCAATGTTCCCTTTCAGGAACTCTGAAATAGCTAAAGCCATGGCTTATTTCCCTCCTTTCTGGCATTGTTGAGCGTGAATATAATCATAACTCTAAATGATAGATATGTCAAGTGACTAAACTATCTTTTCCCTTTTTTAATAAATACTGCCGCAATTTATTGCGTACCGTCGAAAAATTCGTCATATCATCGGTAAAATGAATTGACTCGCGTTTTTTCGAAATTGGGTTGATTACATTGCCGTCATATGCTTCTTCTTCGCTGAAGGCCCTGGCGCTTTTTCCAAAATCAATAATCCATGGCCTCCCCTCCGCATCAATCATGATATTCCTTTCCGCAAGGTCTCTATGGTAGATTCTTGATTCATGAAGATTCTTAAGAAATTGGCTAATCTCATCCAGCGCTCTCTCAAGTTCAAATTGATCAGGTAGCTCTGCGTCATCTTCCAATATTTCTTCTAAAGTGTGTCCGTCGATCCTTTCCATGACAAGCGCTTCAATATTTTTGCCCTTTATGCAAAAAAGCGGCCTTGGAACCCTAGCGCCTGATTTAAGGGCGGAGTCCTGGAGTTTCATTTCTTGCTCCGTGGAAACGCGAAATATTTTATCGTTTGCAATTATTTTATAGCACACCTGGGGATCAACCTCGCAAATAAAAACCCCGCGGTGCTTCCCGAACCGATAGAAAGCCCTTTTTCTCTAATCTCTTCAATTCTGGACAGCACCTCGTTTTCAACTTGTTCATTTACCGCGTTGTCGTCAAGACGGGTGCTTTTTATTATTGCAAAATCTTTATTTTCCATTTATAAAATTTTTATTCTTTCAATCCCTCCGCTACTTCCCAGACGTTTCCCGCTCCCATTGCGATCACCAGATCGTCTTTTCCGATTTTATCGGACAAATATTCAATGGCTTCATCAATAGTCGGGATATACTCGACGCTGTGGTGATATTTTTTCGCCTTTTCCACCAAATCCTTCGAATGCACCCCTCCCTGGACTTCCCGGGCGCTGCCGTAAATGTCAAGGATAATCACCCGATCGGCGTCTTCGAAGCTTTGGGAAAATTCAGAAAGAAGCGCCTTCGTGCGGGTGAAAGTGTGCGGGTGAAAAACGCACCAGATTTTTCTCTTGGGAAAAAATTCCCTGGCCGCCCGAAGCGTTGCCTTGATTTCCTCCGGGTGGTGGCCATAATCGTCAATCAAGATTGCGCCGTTTCTTTTCCCGATATATTCAAAGCGCCGCGAAGTCCCTTCAAAACTGGACAGAGCTTCCTGAACTTTTCTCATATCCGCGTTGAATTGATGGCTCATCGCCACAGCCGCCGAGGCGTTTAGCACATTATGTTTTCCCGGAAGTTCCAACTCAAAATCTCCCAATTTTTTTTCATTCAGCCAAAGACCAAAATATTGCTTCCCTTTTTTAAGGCTATGGTCCTTGATTTTGAGATTGTTGTCTTTTCCAAAACCGTAGGTAATCATTTTGCATTTGGCGCTTTTGGCAATCGCGAGCGTTTCACTAGTGTCTCCGCAGACTACCAAAAAACCGTGCCGGGGAATTTTGGCTACGAAATCTTCAAAAGTTTTTTTGTACTCTTCGTAAGTTTTGAAAAAATCGGGGTGATCCCAGTCGGCGCTGGTGAGAATCACGGCTTGAGGATGATAAAAGTTGAGTTTTCCCTGATATTCATCGGCCTCGATGACCATAAATTCGCTCCGTCCCGCGAGAGCGGAGCTGCGCCATTGCTTGACTTGCGATCCAACAACCGCCGTCGGATCAAAATCGGCTTTTTTCATTATTTCGGCCAGCATCGCCGTGGTAGTTGTTTTTCCATGCGTTCCGCAAACGGCAATGCCGTATTTCTGATTAAACAGAAGCCCTAGCAGTTCCGGATAAGAAATCATTGGCAGGTTCTTGAATTTCGCGGCTTTCCATTCCTCATTATTTTTCTCGTTATAAGCCGTGGAATAAACTACTAAATCCGTGTCATTCTTTATATGTTCCGCGTCAAAACTTTCAAAAAATTTCACGCAGAGCCTTTTTTTGAGAATGTCGTCGCTGAAAAATTTCTCGCTGGTGTCTGATCCGCTGATTTCAAAACCGCGCCGATGCAAAATTTCGACGAGAGCCACCATCCCGCTGCCTTTTATTCCGATAAAATATATTTTCTTGATTTTTGATAAATCGATCATAGAAAAGCTAGAGTATTTTTTTTATCAGCGGTATCGCGTCCGCAGTCGCTCGCCTGCCCTCCTTTATCATTTCCGCCGAATGAGCGACGTCCACTCTTTTTATATGAAAAACTTCCGGATGGATAGCCACATCGCAATCTTCGTCCTTGAATAATCCGCGCCTATAGTCGGCGCTAATGGCCCTCAATCCGATCAGGTAAGCTTCGATGAAATTAAACCGATGTTTTTCGAAATCATCCAATAATCTTATCCTTTTCATCAGCTCCCGGGCTTTCCCCAGAAATTTTTTTTCGTCCAGGTTCAGCATCTTATTCTGCATCCAGAAAACAGGTTTGGCAACTTTCTTCAACCGGCTTTTTTGCATCAATTCCCTGACATCCCCGACTATCCGAGTCAAAATACTCCTGTTCGCGCTGACATCAACACCGATCACTCTATCCGCTCCCAATTCGTAGGCAATTTTGGCGGGAACAAGCATGGCCGTTCCCCCGTCGAAAAGCAGTTTTCCCTGATATCTTTTCAGCGGCGCCAGCCCTGGAAGGGCGGTTGTTATTTCAAGAGCTTCGGCAATGTTTCCCCGGTCAATAACGACTTCTTTTCCCGTATTAGCATCGGTTGCCACAAAGGCCAGCTTAACATGATTTATATCGGAAAAATTTTTTTCCGCCGTCAAGAACCCAAAAAAAGACTTCAATTTATCGCCTTTTATGAGACCTTCGCCGGTCAGCCGAAAATCCAGCACCCGCCGGCGATCTTTTTTGTCAAGATTCAGAACTATTTTTTTCAGTTCATTAATCCGCCCGCAAGCGTAAGCCGCCGCCACAATCGCCCCGCTTGAACAGCCCACTAGAATATCCACCGGAATGTCCTTTTCTTCCAGGATTTCCAGCACTCCGATATGGGCCATCCCTCTCATGATGCCGCCTCCCAGCGCCACTCCCAGTTTTTTTCTGTCCTTTCCGCGCATATCAGGCTTTTTCCAGTTTTATAATTTCCTCCGCGATCGTCTCTGCCGCCCTTGGATTATAAAACTTTTTTATTCTTTCGCTTAATTCAAAATTCAATTCCTTGTCGTCAATAATCTGTTTGATTTTTTCAAGCAATATATTCTCGCCCAAATTGCCCTGCTCAAGAAGAATCGCCGCTCCGACCCTTGAAAAAGCCAAAGCATTTTGCTCTTGATGCTTGTTGGCCGAACCTTCGATGGGAACGAGTATGGCCGGTTTGGCATTGGCTGCGATTTCAGTTATGACATTGGCCCCCGCCCGGCTGATCACCAGATCCGCGCAGGAAAAAGCGTCAGGCAATTTTTCCAAAAGAAAAGGATAGGGATAATAGCCGTCATGGCCGGCCTTAACACCGAGCCTGGCCGCTTCCCGGACGACAGTCTCGTATTCTTTTTTGCCGGTCAAATGGATTATTTGCCAATGCTTCAGGGCCGGAACCAGTATGCTCAAAATGGCCGTATTGATTACCCGCGCTCCCAGGCTTCCGCCTATTACCAGAATGGTTTTTTTGTCCGGACTCAAAGAGAATATTTTCAGGGCATTTTCCCGGTTTCCCGTTAGGATTTCGTTTCTTATCGGATTGCCGGAAAGAAAAACTTTTTTCTCCGGAAGAAATTTTTCCGAATCAGGGAACGAAACGGCCACTCGCCTGGCAAGTTTCGACATTATTTGATTGGCCAGCCCCGGCATGACATCTGATTCATGTATAACTATCGGGATTTGATAAAGCCAGGCCGCGAAAACAACCGGGACACTGGCATAACCGCCCTTGGCAAAAACCGCGTCAGGCATAAAAACCAATAGATGCCAAAGGGACTGGACGAATCCGACGGGAAATCTGAATATGTCTAATAAATTCCGAAACGAAAAATATCTTCTGAACTTTCCGCAGATTATATTCTTCACCGGTATCAGCTCCTTGTTCATCAATTCTTTTTCAAGCTCGCCGTCCGGACCCAAAAACAAAAGATCCGCGTCTTCTTTTTCGCCCAGTTGTTTTTTTAGCTCTCTGGCTACAACCAGAATGGGGAAAATGTGGCCCCCTGTTCCTCCGCCCGTTAAAACTATTCTCATAAGTTTGTAATTACATCTTCTCACATTTCTTTGAAATATTCAACAGAATGCCAACTCCGACCATTGAGAAAATCAACGATGTTCCGCCATAGCTGATAAAAGGGAGAGTGATTCCGGTAAGAGGAATGAGGCCGGTAATGGCGCTGATATTGATGATAGCCTGAAAAATTATCCAGGAAGTGATTCCCACCGCGACCAATTTTCCGAAAGTATCCGGAGCATATTTCACAATTTTGAGCCCCCGCATGGCAAAAATAAAAAACAAGGAAACCAGCGCTATCGCCCCCAAAAGACCGATTTCTTCGCATATTATGGCAAAAATTGAATCGCCCACCGGCTCCGGCAAATAGTTGAATTTCTGCCGGCTGTGGCCCAGACCCAAGCCGAAAAGTCCGCCCGAACCGATCGCCAAAAGCGCCTGATTGATTTGATATCCAATTCCTCGCGGATCAAGCTCCGGATGCAAAAAAACTAAAAGGCGGCTCATCCGATAGGACTCAAACTTCACAAGCGCAAAAAAAGACAGCAGTCCCAAGCCAAACATCATCAAAAGATGCTGAAACTTCGCCCCTGAAAGAAAATAAATCGCCATGGAAATAACCACGATAATGCTAAGCGTGCCCATATCCGGCTGTTTGATGATGAGAAATCCCACTATTCCAAGAATGGCCAGAAAAGGAATAAGCCCCTCAAACAAATCACGGCCCTGCTCTTTTTTGCTCTCAAGCCAAGCCGCGAGGTACAGAATAATAGAAAGTTTCAGCATTTCCGTCGGTTGAAAAGAAAAAGGGCCCAATTTTATCCAGCGGCTGGCTCCCTGGAATTTGAGTCCCAGTCCGGGGATGAAGACAAGCACCAAAAAAGCCAGATTCAAAAGAAAAAGAGGCAAAGCGATTTTTTTCCAAAACTGATAATTTATTTTTTGAGCGATAAACATAAAAAAAAGGCCCGGAAGAACTCCATAGAAAAGCTGGTGCTTGAAAAAATAATAGCCATCGCCAAAGCGTTGCTGGGAGACAGCCACTCCGGCCGAAGAAATCATCACAAGGCCGAAGACGATGAGAGCGAAAGTGGTGATAGCCAATATTTGGTCCGGTTTTCGTTTATCTAATTTCATAAATAAATCTCAATGTCAAAATCCAAATTTTCCCGCTAAAGCGGGATCCCGCCGTGGCGGTGACAAATCAAGCTCAAAATCCAAAATTTGACATTGGGATTTGGGATTTTATTTGGCATTTGAGCCTTGGATTTTGGATTTTACGCGTGGTTTAATCAACTTACTGTTCTTTTTTCGCCAAATATCTATTTCTTTATGATTTCCGGATAATAATATTTCCGGCACTTTCCATTTTTGAAATTCCGCCGGTTTCGTGTATTGCGGATATTCCAGATAGCCTTTTTTCGAAAATGATTCGTCCTTTGGCGATTCGACGTTTCCCAAGACGCCGGGAACGAGCCGCGTGATTGAATCAACAATCGCCATCGCCGGAATTTCCCCGCCGGTCAGCACATATTCACCGATCGAAATTTCCTCGTCCGCCAGATATTTCGCCACCCGCTCGTCCACCCCTTCATATCGCCCGCAAATAAGGATTAAATTATCGTATTTCGCGAGTCTCTTCGCATCTGCCTGCGTATATCTTTTGCCTTTGGCGGAAAAAAGTATAACTCTTGTTTTCCTTACTTTTGAGCTTTGAGCTTTGAGCTTTGAGCTTAAAAATTGAACACATCGCCAGATGGGTTCAATTTTGAGCACCATCCCCGCTCCACCCCCATAAGGCGTATCATCCACCGTTTTATGCTTATCCGCCGTATAATCCCGCAAATTGTGGATTTTGATATCAATCAACTTCTTTTCCCGCGCGCGCTTAACAATACTCTCGGAAAAATAAGAGTCGAATATCTTGGGAAAAATTGTGATGATGTGGAAATTCATAAATTTATTTTGATACTACATCAAGAAAAAGTAATCCAAGGGAATAAACACCACTTTCAGTTCCTGATCGAGTTTTAGTCCGGTATTAGAGAAAATCAAATTATAATCTGAATTTATTTTTTTCATGCTGTTGATAATCTGCTTTTTGTCCTTGTTCCCCATGCCGACTTCAATAATAAGCTGCTTGTTGTTCGATATTTGCAAAATGAAATCAGCTCCCCCTTGAGCGCTGTCATAGCGAATTGCCCCTTGTCCTCTCAAAATAAACTCTCGATACAGATGAGATCCGATTGAATCCTCGAGCAGTTTTCCCTGTCTCGTCAAATATGTATTTTCTTGTCCGGTAAAATAGAAAAATGACATCCTGATTGCCGGCGCCATAAAAAGATATTTGTTCGCTTTTTTCGCCACAGTCATATTCGACCCATAGGCGGGAATCTTTATCAACAGTTCGGCTTTTTCGAGTGCTTCAAATATATTGGCGATAGTCAAACGGCTGATTCTGAATTTTTCCTCAAGCGTGCCAAGACTTGTTGTATCGTTCTCGGCAATCGCGAAAAGGATCCTTTTCACTGCTCCCAGGGTATTGGCGTCAAAATTGCCGAGCGTCGGCAAATCCAATTTTATTATTTTCTCCAATAGTAGCGAAATCGAATCATAAACAGCTGTTTCGTTCGGCATCATGAAAGAAAACGGCAATGTTCCGTACGATAAATATTTTTTGATGTCCGCTCTGTTGATTTTCGACCAATATTGATTGACCAAAGATTGCAGTTTCAACAAATTTTCATATGCCATTTTGGCGTCTTTGGAAAAATATACCGCCTGTCTGATCTTTTCCTTTAATCCCGGGGTTGGATATATGACATTTTTTATCATCTCGTATTCCGTAAAGCACATCGGCGGCATTCTTTCGAAAACTGCCCGGCGGGCAAGGTTCGTGGTGGTTTGCAAAATCACCGCCGATGATCCCGTGCAACAAAAAAAGACATTGGAAGTTTTTTCAAAAAGAGATTTCAGGGCAATCGCCCATTTCGGATCGCTTTGAATTTCATCCAAAAAAATCAAAGTCGGGCTTTTTACACTTTCCAGATTTTCGCCCAGAATATTTTCATACGCGGACATAAGTT
Source organism: Candidatus Moraniibacteriota bacterium (assembly GCA_030679895.1). Taxonomy (GTDB): domain Bacteria; phylum Patescibacteriota; class Minisyncoccia; order Moranbacterales; family UBA11712; genus Fen-1326. Next base: position 9,806 of record JAUXSN010000020.1, read on the forward strand.
CCGAGATACCGGCATCGAAAAGGTCCTTTGAGTTTTCGACAGATAGAAATAAGACGCTGTCGACGCGATTTTTGTACTCCGCGCACACTTGAGCCATCAGGGTTGTTTTGCCAACGCCCCTGAATCCCGGCACGATAACCATTTTGTTGGAAGAAGTTTTGTCCAAAAAGCTTTCGATGTATTGTTTAAGTTTGACAAACATAAAACGCCGCGGATGTCTTTTCCCGTCTGTGCCGTGCGAAAAACGCTTCAACCGCTCATCCGTTGTCCTTATTTGCTGCTGCAGGTATTGAATTAATTCCGGTCTCATATATACTTCGTTATGCTAGAAATGTATGTTTCTAGTATATTATACTATACAAGTAATGTCAACAAGGCCATTATTGGCTTTTATAAGGCAAATTATATACGACTTTCTTGATGATTATCCTCATTTTCTCGCATTATACCAACAAAAATCTTGGAAAAAATTGTGATGATGTGGAAAGTCATGGATTTTCCTTGCTATTCCGTCCCCGCCGGAAATACGTATTTAAATACGTATTTCTTGATCCTAAAGTTCAACTTTAGGAAGCGGTTATTTTTCCCAGGCAAGCTGAAATTCAGGATCCTCTATGCAATCGAAAAATATCGGATATTTTTATCATCTATTTTACTTTATTTAAGCCATACTTACAAAAGTTATCCACAAACGAGGAAATATTCCTTAATCTATGTTATTATTAGATCGTAGACAAGTAAATTCCTTATACGTGGGGTTCCGGAGGTTCCTCGTAAATAGCGCATGAGGTTTTGTTTTTTAGGGGAATCATAAACAAAAACCGCACCACTATAGTAGCACGGTTTTTGTGTAAGATAAAGCCTTTTCGGCTTATAATTTATACATTGATATCATTGACAACATCGTCAATGCTCTTTTGGGAATCTTTTCGCTCGTCTCTTCTCTCATCTCTTCGCTCGCCTCTTTGAGAACCTTCCGGTTCGTTGATTTTGAGGTTTACCCGAGCATTGTTTTTGGCTCCGACCACTCGAAGAAGAGTTCGGATAGCCTTGGCTGTCGCGCCTTCCCGGCCAATGATCATTCCCATATCCTTCGCGTCAACGTCCAAAGTGATAAGGACGCCTCTTTCGTCGATAGTTCGATTGGCCTTGACAGCGTCTGGAGTGTCAACTAGAGCTTTCACAACATACTCTACAAATTCCTGATCTTTATCCATCTTTTCTGGATTATGCTAATAACTTTCGGACAATTGGCTTTCGGACATCGACCTTTCTAATCTTGCCCGCCACTTATCCCGAATTTCAATAATACTATATGTCAAAAATTGCCCTTATGTCAAATTTTTTGCTTATTTATTTTCCCCGTTGGCAGTTTCTTTTTTCTCTTTTTCAGAAACAGCTTTTTCTTCGGCTTTCTCTTCTTTTTTTTCGGGAACGGTTTTTTCTTCAGTTTTTATTTCTTCCTTCACTTCCTCTTTTTTCTTCATTTTTACGGCTCTTTTGGGGCCTTTCAGCATTCCCGCTTTTACGAGCATATTATGCGCTGAATCGGAACATTGCGCGCCCTTTTCCATCCAGAATTTTACACGTTCGCTCTTAAGGCTATTTTCTTTTGTGTGAGGATTCAAAAAACCAAGGGCCTCAATAAATTTCCCCTTTATCGGCGACGTATGTTCAGCCACCACAAGCCGAAAAAAAGCTTTATTCTTTTTTCCCCGTCGAGTCAGTCTGATTTTTAGCATAAGTCTTGCAAAATATAACTGATATACAATACTAAAATATAATATAGTCTCTTACTGATTTTGTCAACCTAACTTCAACAATTTTCAATTTCTAATTTTCAATTTTCAAACAATGCTTTAATTTCTCAATTTTTCAATGACATAAAGTTTGAAAATTCAGTCATTGAGTCATTGGAAATTGTTTGGAAATTAGAAATTGAAAATTGAAAATTTATCTTATTTCCCCTTTTTCCGCCACCTGGTCCAGTTTTACCGAAAGGACTTTCGAGACTCCGTCCGCGCCCATTGTGACGCCATATAAAACCGAAGCCTGGCGTATTGTCTCGCGGTTATGAGAAATCAGAATAAATTGGGTGCGGTGCGAAAGCTCCTGCAAAATCCGGCCGAAGCGCTTGGAATTGGCCTCGTCAAGAGCGGCTTCTACTTCATCCAAAAC
>JAUXSN010000055.1 GCA_030679895.1 Candidatus Moraniibacteriota bacterium
GTTGATCTCTCCCGTTGTTCCCGCTTCCAGGTTGATGGCGGTGGCGGCGGTGGAAACGGAGATGGTCGGAGCGGTGGAAGTGAAAGTGAGAGCAGTAGAAGAGGTGGTGATGGTGTCGATTGAGGCGACGCCGGTCAGGGCCGCGGAATTGAAGTTCCAGTCGCCGTTCATGTTTCCGTCCGTGATGGTGTTAGTCCCCAGATCAAGAGTGGTGAAATTTCCCGTTGTCGCCGTGAGCGCCGTGATTCCGGAAAGGTTGCCCGCGTTGAAATCCCAGCTACCGGTCATATTTCCGTCCGTGATTGTATTCGTGCCGAGATCGAGCGTCGAAAGATAGACCGTTGTGAAAATCGGATTGTCGATCGTATCGAGCGTCAGGCTGATTCCCCCGCCAGCCGTACCCGATCCGCCGCCCTGCATATTCCCTTCCGTATTTACCGTAATGACCGTGCTGCCTTGAGCGATCGTATTTTCCGTCGAGCCGTATGTCGGCGAAACGGTGAGCGTATTCAGTGTCCGCGAAGTCGCAATTCCGTCCGCGCCCGTGAAAATGGCGCCCTTGTTGGCTTTTATTTTCTGCCCCGCGTCTGTCGCGCTCGATTGCAATTTCCACGCTACATAATTGTCGTACGTTCCCGCCGGCTGATATGATCCAGCGACCTGGAAGGCAGTCGAGTGCTGTCCGTCGAGAAGGTCGGCGTTGAGATTGGTGTTCAGGGTTCCGTTCGAAAGGGGAATATTTCCCGCTCCGTTGCCGATCGTTTGTCCGGCGACACTCATTGCGGTGCGAGCCAGTGGCATCGCTCCGATTCTCTTGCGCGGCACCATCTCCGCGTCTTCGCCGATCCGGAGGCCGATGTAATAATTCGAAGCGGCGAAATTGAAATTGGCGGGAATGGGCGTTGTCGCGCCAAGATAAGTTTTAAGGAGACCATTTTCGACGACCACCTTTTGCGTTTCTTCCCAGACGCGCGTTCCCTTGTCCGCGTCCGAAGGATACGGATCCTGCTCCGTCCGGTCGGCCGTATAAATTCCAAATCTCACCTCGTATTCGCCGTTCGCGATTTCTTTGTCCTCCCCATCCATGAGGTACGCCGAAACTTCGATGTCACCGACATTTATTTGCGCCGTGCCGGTCGCCGTCGTCGCCGCCAGCACTTTACCCGCCGATGAGGCGAGCCGGCCGCCATTATCTCCTTGTTCCGTCTCTACGCCCGCGATCTCTCCTTTCCCATTTTCATCGCCCTTGAGGCTTAACCCCGTATTTTTTTCAAACTCTTTAATCTTTTCCCGCCGCAAAAAATTTTCGGCAATTTTTGAAAACCTGTCTTTTCCTATTTTCACTTTCGCGATTTGTTTCGCCGCGCCCGCGTCTATCCGCTCCGCGGCTTTCGAAACTCCATCGACCGCCGCATTGTATGTGAAATATATTTTTTTCTTCCCTTGATCTCCCAAATTTGCCAAATCCGCCTTTGTGATATTTCCAATCACCATCAAAAGAACCAGCACGATCATCGCCGCCGCCGGCTTCGCGTAATTAAGTTTCAAAAAATCCGACAGCTTCGCTTTTTTTAATTTCGCGAGCGTATTCGTGTCGCCCATCTCTTTGAGCTCCCGAAACCAAGTTTTCACGTCTGCCAAAACCTTCGTTGTCCAAAAGCCAAGTTTCTGAAAATATAGCCGTAGCGGCCGCATAAATGCGGCCTGCGTTTTTTCGGGGCGCACATGCGCGCCCCCTACTTTTTCAACTTCCTCCGGCACGGCAAACTTTTTGTTGCCGCCCAAATCGCGCGAAAGTTTTTCTTTGAATGTATTTTTCTTCGCCTGTGATTTTTTCGTGAACTCGGCGAGCCACTCCTCCGTCGTGTGCCAAACTCCTTTTATTTTTTTTGCTTTCAGCTTTCCCTGCCGCGCCGAAAAGTTGATGTAGTTTTTTGAGTAGGTCGAATTTTTCGCTATTTCGGAGAGCAGAACAAAAACCAGATTTTTTTTCGCCTCTTTCTTTTTCGCGATCTCTGGCTTGTTCTTTGGAAGCTTAGCTTCCAGTGTGGAAGCTAAGCTTCCATTTCCCGGCTCAATTTCTCCGCCATACAACTCCGCCAGTCTCGCCCTCACATTCTTGATTGCCTTCTTTTCCGTCTCCAAAATTTTCGCAAACTTTTTTTCCGTCAAAAAAAGCCGAATGTTCCGAAAAGCATCCTCGGCTTTGCCGAAAAATATATCGCTGATTTTTTTTGTGTATTTTTCTTCCTTCATTACCTCGTTATATCCTTTTTATATCAGTTTTAACCGGGTTCTTTACTTCAGGGGCTAAGTCCCCAATTGGTGACTTAGCTCTTCTTTATCTCGCACCCCTGTTATTTGCTTTGTTTATAAGATTAAGCGCCCTTCAAGATTAATTATATTTTTTTGAAAAACCCGCGCAAGCCCGTTTTGAGAAAAGACGCGACTTTTTTTCAAATCTTTTTTTGATGATCTCCCCTGCCTGCAACGCTTCGCGTAGTGATGCGGGCGGGCCGATTTCCTAAATTTTTTAAATTTTCCGATTTGACCAACAAAAAAACCGATATTTCCTTTTCTGTTGGGATTATCCCGGAAATATCGGTTTTTTGTTTTTCGCCAAAAATCGGATTTATCTTTTTTCTATTTTTCGTTCCTCTCCATTAAAGTGAGGTGCGATTTAAATATATTTTTTATTCGTCCGCGAAAACTTTTGTCAAGCCGCATATTTTTTTTGAACCTACTTTTTTAGTTATCCACAGGACGACAAGCTCAAAATTCAAAACCAAAATTTAAAACTAACAATATTTGAACTAAAAAATTTTTAAACTTTGCGCTGTGGCTTTGCGCTTTGAGCTTATTTCTTCCCCGCCCATCCGAACATATCTTTGAACGCGCCGCCGAGAAGATCGAGAATGGAAACATTGGGAGCGCCGGTATAGAACGCGAGCTTGTCCGACTTGATTTCGTTTCCCCATTTGTCGCGCGCGGTCACGGCATATGAATATGAAGTTGAAAAATTGAGGGGCGCGATCTCGACGCTGTGAAGAAATCCGTAGCCGTCCTCGGAAACCGTTTTCTCTTCCGCTTGTCCTTCCTTCGCATACGCGATTGAAGAAACGCACGGCTTGTTCGTTTTCCAGCTCAAAAGAAATTTCACCTGCTGGTCTGTTTTTGTCATGAGAAGTTCCGATTGCATATTCAGAATTTCAGGAGCGACTGATTGTTCTCCCGACGGAACTGTGATCGCGTCCCCGCCGAACGTGATTTGCGGCGAGTGAAAATTCTGGCTGACGAAAGCTTGCGTAGCGAAATCGTTCTCCTCTTCGCCCAAAACTTTCCCGGCAGTTTTTTCGTTGGAAATAGTTGCAGCTGTTTCTTTTGTTCCGGTCTTTGTCGAACGAAAAGATAAAATCATCATTGAAAAATATCCGATTGAAATAACCAATACCGCGAGTAAAATTATTTTTATTATTTTTTTCATATTATTTGTTGAACTCAAAACTCAAACTGCAAAACGCAAAACCAAAGCGTAAAATTCAAAATTATCTTTTTTAAAATCAGTTTTGCGCTTTGCGTTTTCATTTGTTTGAAAATTGTGTCATTGGAAATTGAGAATTGATTGTAAATTGAAAATTGGAAATTTAGCGGGAGCGTAACGCTTCCAGCGGATCAAGCGCGCTCGCTCTTTTAGCCGGACCGACGCCGGTCGCGAATCCGATAAAAATGGAAAACGCGATAATAAATCCCAAGAACCAAAACGGGTAGGCAAATAGATTCAGGCTTTTACCGCCAAAATATTTCGCGGCGATATTGAAAATCAGATTGACAGTTTGTCCCGACGCGACGCCGAGGATTATTCCCGCGATCCCGCCGAAGAATCCCATCAGCGTTGATTCGATGATAAACATAGAGAGAATATCCATTTTCGACGCGCCAATGGAACGCATAATTCCGATCTCGCGCGTCCGCTCAAGAAGCGCGACCGTCATCGTGTTAAACATTCCGATTGATGAAACCGCGAGAGTGACAATGCCGAACAAACTAAGAACGATATTGACCACCCGGAACAGCTTGTTCACTTCGGCGACTGTTTCCGAAAGCGACGAAACAGAAAAGCCTTTTTGGGAAATCACGTCGCGCGCCGTGCTCATAACGTCGCCCGAATTGCATTTCACTTTCACCTTCGCGAATGGAATATCCGCCGGAATGTTCAGCTCGTCTGCCACGGCATAGAATACCGTGTCCTCGCTTTCCGTGACGCCCGCAATCACATAGTCGCCCGCGTCGATATTCGCCCCGCCTGGCGAGGCTGGAAGCAGAGAAAAAGAAACTTTTTGCCCGACAAGATCCTTTGGATTCTTGCCGAATACTTTTCCAATGGCGGACGAGGCAAGAATTTCTTTGGGATTTTTTTTGCTCGCCTCGCTGGAGCTTTGGCGAAGCGGGTCGAGCAATTTTCCGGCCGCGATTTTCAAGCCTTCGAGTTCAAGATAGCCGGGACTGGCGATCACCGCGCGCGCATCTGATCCCGTATCGCCGATTTTGAGCCTCGCGTTGAAATTATAGCTCGTTTCAACCCCATCCACCCCGTCAATTTTTTTTATCTCTTCAACTGCGGCCGCCGTGAGAAATTTTCCGTCCTGCTCATTCGGCGCGACATCAAGCGCCGTGAGCGCCCCCGACGATGTGATCGTCTGGAGGAGGGCGTTCTGAAGGCCGTATCCCAAAGAAACCAAAAACAAAATTGCTCCGAAACCGATCCCCATGCCCAAAACCGTAAGGGCTGTCCGCCCCCGCCGAGCCGTAAACATACGGGTAGAAAGTTTGAGTAAATCCTTAGTAGTCATGAGAATCTCTACGAATTACTAATTTTGTACGAATATACGAATCAATGATTATCTTAGCTTTATGATTCTTTTGTATCTGATACCGCTTTTCGTGAAATGGATTAGCAAACCCAGTTTTAATTTTGTTGCTCTTAAATATGAATAAATTTGAGCAATATCTTTTTTGGAAAAATAATTTCTTTGTTTTATTTCAATGACCATTTTTCCGAAAACGAGAAAATCAAAATAATAAATTCATAAATCTTTATCCTTGTATCACAATTTCACCTGCAGCTGTTCTTTAAAATCTATCTTATTTTTCCTAAAGACTTCTGAAATTACTTTCTGATAAAATTTTTCTTTATGGCCATATCCAAACTCGTTGAAAACATAAAACACCAAACCAATTATTTCATAACATTCTTTCGCATAAATTAAATCTTTTCTTGTTTGCACATTCATTCGTATATTCGTAATTGCTTCGTAATTCGTAGAGGATTCACATCGAATATCTCGCCAGCATTATAATTTCGAGTTCCCGCGCGATTTTTTTCGCCGTCCGGCGGTCAAGTCCGACTCCCCCCTTCACTATCGGCCGGTCGGCAAGATCAAGAAGCTCGTCCATCGACAGTTCGTTTTCAAGGCGCATTTTGATGTATTCGAGAAATTTAATCTTTTCCATTTCACCGAGTTTCAAGTGAAAATTTTCATCCAGATATTGCATAGTATCTTCCGCTGATTTTTCAACATTCGCAAAGTCAATTTTTTTCACCTGATCAAAAATTTGCGTGATTCCCTTCACTAATCGTTTGGCCTGATTATGATCCCACCCGGCTCCCCCCTTATTTTCCTCTTCTACAAGCCTTTTTTCAAAATCCTCAAGTGTGATCCCGCCCGCGATGAAGTCCTGAAAGATTTTCTTGGCGAGATCAAGCTGCACCTCGGGAATATGGAAAAAAATATGGGAGAAAATCTGCTGGGCTTTGAATGGAACAAGGAGCGTCCCGACCTGATCGGGAGAAAAATTTCGAAAAGACCGCGTCAGAGCCAGAAGTTCCGGAGAAATATGTTCGCGCTTTCTTTCGGCGAGATCTTCTTTTTTCACCAGCTCGTATTCTTTGCCCAGATCCCAATCACCGCCCGCTTTTCCTTCCTTGAAAGAGCTCCAGGCTTTGCCAAGCTCTTCTTTTTTGACGAGTTCCCAGTCTTTATCCAGCTGTCCCTTCTTTTGAAGCTCCCAGGCTTTGCCCAGTATGCCCTCTTTGAATGATTCCCATTCCTTCCCGATTTTTTGCTGTTCTTCGAGATATTCCTGATCGCCCTTGGCGCTAGGTGATTTTTTTTCGAGAACCTCGACGATCTTCGTGATCTTTCCGTCCTGCATATGGATTATCCGGTCGCCGTAAGCGAGATGTGACGGGTCATGGGTAACAAGAATGATGAGTTTCTTGTCAACTTCATTGAGCTCTTTCAAAATCGTGAGAACATTATAGGTGGCTTTGGAATCAAGGTTTCCCACCGGTTCGTCCGCGACGATGATCGCGGGACTGTTCATAAGCGAGCGGGCGATTGCCACTCTCTGCCTTTGCCCGCCGGAAAGATCCGCGGGAAATTTTTCGGCTTGCGCTTCGATCCCAAAACGTTTGAGAAAATTCATTCCGTCCTCTCTTCTTTTTGATGAACTGTCTCCGGAAAAAGCCCGCGGAAGACAGACATTGTCAATCACGGAAAGGGTGGAAACAAGATAAAATGACTGAAAAACCATCCCTATTTTGTGGCGATGGAATTCCAGTTTTTCTTTTTCCGAAAAAGAAGTGAGATCGCGGCCGTCGATTTCTATTTTTCCGCCAGTCGGGCGAAGAAGTCCCGTGATTATATTGAGGAGCGTCGATTTTCCGCAGCCGGAAGGACCGAAAAGAATGAGGTATTCGTGAGGATATATCTCAAGATCAATATTGTCCAAAATTCTGGCTTCATTGGCTTTTCCTTCATTGAAGACAGTGCTCAATTTTTCTATTTTTATCAGTGGCGCGGCTGTTGAGTTCATATGAATATGGGAATTTTTTCTTTTTACAGTATAACATATATTGTTCCTATCCGCCTCATTGCGGCTATTTGACCCCTCGGACATAAATGGGCTAGAATAGAGCTAGTTATTGTTTGATTTTTAAAAATAAATATTATGGATCAGCAACAATTAAACAGCCTGCCCGAAAAAACGGCCATTCTCATCGTCGAGGACGATGCTTTTATGGGCAGTCTTTTGGAGCGGAAATTCGAACAGGAATCTTTCCATATTTTCTTGGCCACAAACGCCGAAAAAGCCCGCGAAATTATCAAGTCCAATCGGATCGCGGTTATTCTTCTTGATATCGTGCTTCCGGGAATGGATGGCTTAGGCTTTCTCAAGGAACTGAAAGCGACTCCCAATTTGAAGGATATTCCGGTTATCATCACCTCCAATCTGGGAAAACCGGAAGAAATTGAAAGAGGCCTTGCGGAAGGCGCCAGCGGCTACATTATCAAAGCGCAAGTTTCTACGAGCGAAATCGTCCAGAAGGTCAGGGAAGTTCTCGAAAAAAAATAATAAGATGGAGGAAATAAAAAATTTCGGAAAAGTGAAATCTTTTTGGTTTTTTCAGGCTATGGCTGTCATTGCCGCCGCGGGACTGGCTGTTTTCAACTTCATATATTTGCGGGCGGAAAATATTTCCGCTTTTTTTGTTTCGCTCGCGATAAATATTCTTCTTGTTTTCATTCTGGCCACAGGAGCCTGGAGGCTGGCCAGGCTTTTTTCTGATTTCAAAAAAGGCAGAGATTCTTTAGACACGGAAACTCAAAAGAAATCCTCTGAAATTCAGGAATTCGAAAAAATTACCCGCCAGCTGGTGCGGCGCGATCTGGAACTCGCCCGAGCCAACCAGCGCCTCGCGGAACTCGATGCCGCTAAATCTGATTTTATTTCTATCGCCGCCCATCAATTGCGGACTCCTCTTACGGGAATTAAATGGTCGTACACGGCTCTTCTCGACCCCAAAACCGGATCTCTCAACGAAGATCAAAAAAAACTCCTCAAAAACGGTTTTGCGGCAATCACGAACACTGTTAATCTGGTTAATGATCTCCTCAATGTCACCCACCTTGAGGAAGGAAAATATGAATTTACGTTTGAAAGGCAATCGCTTTTACCGATCGCCAAACAGGCCATTGCCGGATTGAAACTGGTGGCCGATGAGAAAAAAATTACCCTTTTTTCCAAAATGCCCGCTTCCGGTTTGCCGGATATCAATATGGACGGGGAAAAAATGGGTCTGGTGCTCGCGAATATTATCGACAACGCCATAAAATATACGCCTGTGGGCGGGAGAATTGATTTTTCAATCAGCCAGGAGCGGGGACTGATAAAGATAGTTGTTCAGGATTCCGGAATCGGCATTCCTAAGAGCCAAAAAGGTCGGCTCTTCACTAAGTTTTTCCGGGCTGATAACGCGGTTGGCGTCCAGACCGACGGCACCGGGCTTGGCCTTTATATGGTGAAAAAGATCATTGACCGGCATAATGGGAAAATCACAGTCGACAGCGCCGAGGGAAAAGGATCAACTTTCATTATCACTATTCCGGAACAATCAGCGAAAAAAAGCTGAACTAAGTTTCCCCAAGATCCGGTCTTGGATAAGAAATATATTTCTTATCCGGCGGTAATTTTTAGCGAAATATCTTCGCTTGTTTTTTTAGCGTATCGGAGCATAAGTTTTTTCGCAAAATCAAGAACGTCTTTGTTTCGTTTTCCCCGGACCAGCGCCGTCGGACCCGGAATATCTTTGGGCTCGACGAGAATATCCCCTTTTTCGGCGATTTTTTTGAGTTTCAGGTTTTCCTCGTGATTGCGGCCGAGAATAGTTTTTACCCAGCTAGAAGGTTCAGGCTCCGGGGATTCAGATTTTCTAACGGGGCGAACCCAAAAATGACGGCCCAGGCGAAGAAGCGCGATGTCGCTCGGTTTTATATTTTTGACCTTCGCCATAAGCTCGCGAAGTTTTTTCGAATATTCTTTGTCCGTCAGAATGCATCCGCCGGCCGGAGTCGGATAATATTTTATGCCGAATTTTTTCGCAAGCTCTATTTGATCTTTGCGTCCTCTGCCTGAAACACCAAGTAATTTTTCGCGGTCAACCAAACCCGTTTTTTCCATTTCCGTTTTCGGCAAAACTTTGGCCGATAGCGGCCGCAGAATTTTTTCCTCGAGCCCCGCTTCTCTTTCGATCAGTTTCAGCGCCCGTGCGTTTTGCGACATCGGCCGCTGGCCCAGCACTTCTCCGGTGGCAAGAAAATCATACTTATCTTTTTTCATTATGTATTTGGCGGCTTTCAGCATCAGGAGATGGCAGTCAATGCACGGATTCATTCCGACTCCATAGCCAAATTTTGGCTTTCTTATGATGCAAAAATGCTCGGGAGTTATATCCTCAACACGCAACCTGATCTTGTTTTCCCGCGCCGACTTTTTGGCTTCCTCAGAGGTGAAAAAATAACTCACGAATGTGAGCGCGGTCACGTCTATTCCCTGCCTTTCCAAAATCTTCACCGTGAGAATTGAATCCAGTCCTCCGGAAAACAACGCGAGAGCGCGAACGGCTCTCTTTATTGGTTTGTTTTTAATGCTATATGATTTCATGATGAAAAATTTTCAGGGATTGATTTCGGGAGACACTTCCGGAGCAGAATGGCTGTCTGAAGTCAGATTGGTAGCTTCAATGATCTTTCCGGTAGAGGGCCGAAAGAGAATGGCTTTTTTGGCTTTTGGGTAAACCAGCAGTTTGTCCCCGTTTTGGGCATTCGCGAAAAAGTTCTGCCCTTTCAGTTTGGCTTGATCCGTTACGGTCGCAAGGTTCGGCTGCTCCCCCACAGGAAGCTCCATAAACTTTCCGATACTCGCGGTCAGAGATTTGATTTCTTTTTCTATCGCCGCGTTGGGATCAGACTGATTATTTCCATATATGAACAGAGAATATACAACGACGGACGCAATAAAAAAAACAACCAGTCCGGCCAGAAAAAGATTTTTGACTGAATATGAATATTTTCCAATCACCAGCCTTTTCCCCAGCCACTTCGCTATTTTGAGATTGGAGCTTTGCAAACGGCCGACTTTTTTAAGATTGGTATTTTTAAGATCCATTTTGTTTATTGTCATTCCCGCCGCCGACCGGCGAACCTGTTCCGTCTAATTCGGAAGTTATCTCGCTTTTGAGACTTTCCCCTTTCTTTTTGAAAGTTTTGGGATTATCCACCGCCAGAGCGTGCCAGGAAAAAGGAATATCAGAATCGGCTTTGCGGTCCATCATTATTTCAAAGCCTTTTTTCGACACGTTGGTGACGATATATTTCACGTCCGAGATCAAGAGCAGGTCTTCCGCTACGGCTCTCACGGCGGGATTTTTATACTGTTGGAGAGATAAGGTGGCAGTGATGACCGGCGGCGAATCATATTCCTGATCAAAATCCGCTCTCACGCTTTGGCTTCCTTTTTTTATTATGGCGAATCCGGCAGTGTCCTCATTGAAAGTCGGCGTTCCGGAAATATCCAGTCCTGCATCGAATTTGGGACGGTTCGCAAATTCAACGTCTTTCTTGAAAACAACCCGTTCAAAAAATTTCACCGCCAACTTGAAAGCGGTCGGATTCTCCGTGCCAATTTGCGGATCCGAACTTAGGCCTCCTTGCGATTCCAAAAGTTTCAGGGAATCAGAGCCAAGACCGGATGCCAACGGAACCGGCGAGCTTTGTTCGGAGGAAACCGAAACTTCAGGCGCTTGCTCCTCAATGTCCGGTTTTAGGCTGGCCAAACTTTGATTCGCGGATAAGCCTCCTCCATTCAAGGCTGATATTATTTCATCAACCGGCATTCCCGAAATCGTAGTCTCTCCCGCGCCGCCGGTGTCCATCGGCGGAAAATCCTGGGCGAAAACCAGCGGCACGCTCAAGGCAAAAGAAAAGAGTATTGCGGCGAAAAGAAGTTTTTTTATATTTTGTGTCATATTATATTGATTTCTATTTATTTTTGCAGACATCCGACGTCTGCAAACGCGCGTTAGCCATAAAAAAAAGAAGGAAACAGAACATTATAATCCTTCATAATTTTTGTTTTAGACGTTTTTTGTTTTTTTCTCTCTCCCTATATTATAGCTCCTCTTGGAAAATCCGCCAAGAGCCATCAAACTGAAAAAATAAACAGCCAAAACAACAAGCATGCTTCCCGCTATGTCGGCCGCATGATGAACGCCGGCCAGAATCCTCGCGAGACCGACGAACAGCGCCATGAAAAACAAAAGCAGTCCTGCTTTTTTGTTGAGACGGAAAATGACGGCGGCAATCGCCGCCCCAAGCAGCGTGTGGTCGGACGGAAAGCCGTTATCCGGCGCGTGCGGTATGAGCGGCGTGAAGTTTCCCGTGACAAAGGGCCGGGGATCGAAATAAAATCGGGAGATGATTTTTGCGACTATGTACGAGAGCGGAAACAATATCAGCGCGAAAACAAGCGCTTCTTTTTGCTTTTGCCGCGGCTGTTTCAGAAAATACAAAACCGCGATCACCATTGAAACAAAAAGCAAGTATTTAGCGCTATATATGATTAAAATATTCATGGTATTTATCCTGGTATTCCTAAAGTTCGACTTTAGGAAAGAATTATTTAAAGGCTAAATATGCCGTTAAAATTACCGCCGCTCCCATAAACACCACCGCCAGCCACCCGAAAAAATTCACCCAGCCCGGATTGGTTTCTTCTCCCATTATTTTCTTGTCGCTCCCGACAACCATAATGGCCACAAGGAGCGGCAAAGCGATAATACCGTTTATATAAGCGGAATAATAAAGAGCCAAGATGGGATTTATGCCAAAAAAATTGAGCGCCAGCCCGACAAAGATGGAAAAGGCGATGATCGAATAGAATCCTTTGGCCCGCGAAAACTTGAGCTCGAGGCCTTCGTTCCACTTCATCACTTCGCACAATGCGTAAGCGCCCGAACCGGCCAGAATCGGAACGGCCAGAAGTCCCGTGCCGATGATTCCCAGAGCGAAAAGAAGATAGGCTCCGTTGCCCGCGAGCGGACGAAGAGCCAGCGCCGCCTCCTCGGCCGAACCGATATTGAAAATTCCGTTTTGGAAAAAAACTTGGGCGGTAGTGATAATGATAAAGAAAAAAACCACATTAGCCAGAACCATTCCCGTTCCCACGTCCGTGCGCATATGCGCCATGCGTCCACGAATAATCTTGTTTTTTTCCAGGGCGATATTTTTGCCCGCCGGCTTCTCCTCGCCGCGGCTTTGCGCTTTGGCTATTTTATTCTCTTCGACTTCCTCCGAAGTCTGCCAAAAGAAAAGGTAGGGCGTAATGGTCGTTCCGAAAACCGCGATCATCGCGAAAATATAGTTCTCGTCGAATTTTATCGTCGGTACGAACGTATTTTTGAAAACAGCCAGCCAGTCCGGATGGATGATAAAGCCGGTCACGATATAGGCAAAAACGGAAACAGTAAGCCATTTAAGCACCCGCGCGTAAGTATGGTATTTGAAAAAAATTTCGATGAGCACGATGAGCAAAGCAAAACCGATAGCCGCAATGTAAAAATTTATCCCGAGGAGCATCGTGAGTGACGCCGCCATTGCCCCGAGATCCGCTCCGATGTTGATGACATTGGCGACAATAAGAAGGAGGACTATTCCCCCCACCACTTTTTTTCGGTAATGTTTTTGAAGGACCCCGGCAAGCCCCCGGTTGGTGACAATTCCGATTCGCGCGCAAGCCTCCTGGACAGCGAGCATGATGGGGAGCAGCCAGGCCGCCATCCAAAGGATGGAAAGCCCGAACATGGCGCCGACGGCCGAATAGGTTCCGATCCCGGAAGGATCGTCGTCCGAAGCGCCGGTGATGAGGCCCGGCCCGAGAGCTTTGAAATAAAGAGACAGTTTCTTTCTCGGATTTTTTACGAGATCTCTGATTTTCAGCACCTCCGCTTCCGTCACGCGGACCGTACCGTCCACCAGCCTGATCGTCTCCACTTCTCCCCAAACAATCAATTTTTTCGCGAGCACCAAAGGAATTCCCGCCTCGCGGCGAAATTCGGAAATTGTGTGGAGTTTGTCCTGGCTGTGTAAAATTTCTGCCATTATTTTTTTTGTATTTATTCGACTGTTACACTTTTCGCCAGATTTCTCGGTTTATCTACGTCCAGACCTTTTCCCGCCGCAAAATAATAAGCGAAAAGCTGAAGCGGCACGACGGAAAGAAGAGGCGTCAGCATCTCAAGCGTCTTGGGAATATAGATGACGTCATCAACCAGCTTTTCGATAGACTTGTCGCCGGCTGTCGCGACCGCTATCACTTTTCCTCCCCGGGCTTTGATTTCCTGAATTCCCGAAAGGGTTTTTTCGTAGACGCTGTCGCGGGTGGCAATCGCGACCGATGGAAAATTTTCGTCGATGAGCGCGATCGGCCCGTGTTTCATCTCGCCGAAAGGATAACCTTCCGCGTGCACATAGGCTATTTCTTTTATCTTGAGCGCCCCCTCCATAGCAATGGGATAATTATATTTTCTTCCGAGATATAGAAAGTCGGAAGAGCCGGAATATTTTTTGGCGATCTTTTTTATTTTTTGGGAATCTTTGAATATTTTTTTCATAAGCTCCGGCACTTTGGCCAGTTCTTCCGCGATTCTTTTTCCCATCACAAACGACATATCCCTTTGCCGGCCTAAAAATAAAGTGAAAAGAGCCAAGATGGAAAGTTGCGACGTGAAAGCCTTGGTCGAAGCCACTCCGATTTCCGGACCGGCATGGTTATACACTCCCGCGTCTGTCTCGCGGGCAATGGTCGATCCGACCACATTCACTATGCCTAGCGTCATCGCTCCTTTATTTTTCGCTTCCCGGATCGCCGCCAATGTGTCAGCCGTCTCTCCCGATTGGGTAATGGCCAAAACCGCCGTCTTCTGATTCAGGATTGGTTTCCGATAGCGGAATTCGGACGCGAATTCGACGTCCGTTCTGATCCCGGCGTATTCCTCAAACATATATTTCGCTACCAGCCCGGCGTAAAAAGAAGTCCCGCAGGAAACAATGACCAGGCGCTCCAGGTCCCGCAGACTGTCCGCCACATCGCGCAACCCTCCCAGTTTGGCCATTCCTTCCTTGACCACCAACCTTCCCCGCATGGCGTTTTCCACCGCTTCCGGCTGTTCCATTATTTCTTTCAGCATAAAATGGTCGTATCCTTTCTTTTCCGCCTCCTCAAGCGTCCAATCTATTTTTGAAATTTCTTTTTCAACTTTTTTTCTTTTGAGATTGGTCACTTGGAAACCACAGGGCGTCACCTCGGCCATCTCTCCATCCTCGAGATAGATCACCTGGTTCGTGTATCTCACGATCGGCGCGATGTCGGAAGCGATGATATAGCCGTCATCAATGACGCCGAGCACCAGCGGGCTTCCGTTCCGGGCAACGAATATTTTTTCCGGCTCGTTCCGGTCGATTATCGCGAGGCCGTATGTTCCTTCGACGTGAGCCAGAGTCCTCCAGACCGCTTCCTTGATCGGAACCTGCTTTTTGTATTCTTCAAT
Organism: Candidatus Moraniibacteriota bacterium; assembly: GCA_030679895.1. GTDB lineage: Bacteria > Patescibacteriota > Minisyncoccia > Moranbacterales > UBA11712 > Fen-1326. The sequence continues at coordinate 14,447 of JAUXSN010000055.1, forward strand.
CAGGTGGGCCAGAACTTCCGTGTCCGTATCGGAAGAAAATTTATGCCCGATTTTTTCGAGGTCCGCCTTGAGCTCCTTATAGTTTTCAATGATCCCGTTATGGACGAGAAATATATTTTTTCCGCAATCGCAGTGGGGATGGGCGTTTTTTTCCGAGGGCTTGCCGTGGGTTGCCCAGCGGGTGTGGGCAATTCCAATTTTTCCGGGAATATCCCGTCCGTTTATCTTATTCTCTAGTTCCACGACTTTCCCCACCGCTTTTTCCGTAATGATTTTTCCGCCCGAAAAAACAGATACTCCGGCGCTGTCATAACCCCGATATTCCAGGCGCTTCAGGCCGTCAATGAGAATTGGAAGAGCCTCTTTTTTGCCAATATAAGCTACAATTCCGCACATAAGTTTATGAATTATGAATTTAGAAAAACAATAATTATTTTGCTATATCCCCGATTATTTTTCCCGCTTCCGTCAGATTTTTCACCTCAAAATCAACATGCTTCGTTCTCTTGTCATTATAACGCCCTTCTTTCCGTTTGATTAAAAAAGTAGCGCAATGAGGAAATTTTTTCTTGACGGATTCGATCTGATCGGCGCGGTCATCGATGAAAACAAAAGTTTCTTTTTCCACATTATCCGCCAGCCTTGCTATTTCCTCCGCCTTTAATTTATCCGTAACGATGACCTTGGAAAAATACTTCCTTATGCCGCAATTGCGAATTTTAATTTTTTGGAAATATGCGTCACCGTATGTGATAAGGAAAAGATCCCTTTTTTTGAATTTTTTCAAAAAAGGCAATACGTCCGATGTTATGAATTTATCCGTGCCGCTTAAAAACTTATTGATATCCCGTTTCAATTTTTTTCCCTCTATTCCCAGTCTTTTTTCAAGGACTTTTATCTGCATTCTCGGGTCATACTTTGAGATGTTTTTCTTCACCACGGTCGGATAATCCTTATAGGATTTGTCGAAATCTTCTTTCGACACGCCGTGCTTTCGGAATACGCCAATGAACTTTTTTTTGAAAGCCTTGGTGTTAAAAATGGCATCGTCAAAATCAATAAATATTTTCATATATTGGGATTATTTGTCCTTTATTATTTTCATCAAAACTTTTGCTAATTTGTCCGAATCGTGGCGGATAAATGATCGTGTCGAAGCAATCGCGTCATTTTTTGAGTATATTGGAACCGTGTAATTCAACAGATTGGCTTTTACAATTTCATAACTTCTTTTTTTTCTGGAATTTTTTGAAAATTCAACCAGCACTTCTCCTTTGCGGTTGTATTTATTCAAAAGTTTTCCGCTCGGCTTGCTTGTGCTATAGGTGACGCAGTTTATTCTTTCTCCTCCCAAAATCATATTCACCGCTTCCACATAATCATCGAGGCTGAATTTTTCCGTCTGGCCTTTTTTGTTCACCATATTGCAGTTGTAGATGACTTTCGCCCGGGAATTCAGAACAGCCTCTGGTATGCCTCCAACCAATAAATTGGGGAGAACGCTTGAATAATGATTGCCGGGACCGATGATAACAACATCCGCTCTTTTGATTTTTTCAATGGCCTTGGGGTTAGCTTTTACTTTCGGGAAAATACAATATTTTTTCACTCCTATTTTTTCAATGGATAAATTATTCGTGATATTATGCTCACCCTTCAGCTTCTTCCCGTTTTTTAGCTCCATGCACAATTTCGCGTCGTCTTCAGTAACCGGAATGACTTCTCCGGTCACGCTCAAAATACGGCTGGCCTCTTCCACTCCTCTTGAGAAGCTGCCGTTTATTTTTTCAAGGGCCGACAGAAGAATGTTTCCGAAACTGTGCCCTTCCAGTCCACCATTTTCAAAGCGATAATTCATAAGATTGCGCATCTCTTCGGACGATTCGCTTAAAGCTACCAGGCATTGCCGCACGTCTCCCGGAGGAAGCACGCCCAGTTCATCGCGAAGCCTCCCTGTTGATCCCCCATCGTCAGACATGGAAATAATCGCCGCGATGTTCACCGGATATTTTTTGAGACCCGAAAGCAAAACAAAGCTCCCTGTTCCTCCTCCGATTGTCACAATGTTTTTTTTCTTCATAAATTTTTTTTCAATCTTATGCGGATACTGCTATTGATAATACAAATCTCCTTCTCCGTTGTCCCTGATCGTATTTTTCGATTTTTTTACATATTTATCCACGAATACCTTGAATTTTTTCGGTCCGATTTTGTGCGTATAATTTGCGTAGCGAATGCCATAATCACTATTGCCCTTGAAGGTATTCCGCTTAATCTTTATTTTCCCTTTGCTGTTTACTGAATAAACCTGAACCGTTATCCCCTGCGCGTGATTGTTTTCGACATTATTTCCGCTTATGATGAAATTTGCGCCCGATAGGATCGATTCGATCCCCGATTCTGTATTTCCATGAATATGATTGCCGGAAACTTTCCCTTTCACCCCTTGATGCAGATCAACCCCCTCCCCCTTGTTCGAAAATATTTCATTGTCGGTTATGCTGATTTTTCTCCGGGAAATATAGAGGCCCTGCGACCCATTGTCCGAAACGCTCGAATTTTTGATCGTAAATTTGTATTTTTCCGCCGCAGTTGATTCCTTCACTTCAATCCCGTATTTTCCCGCTTTTTCAATATTGCAATTATCAATTGTCGCTTTTGATCTTTTATCGATGATGACGGCTGTCGCTTCGGAATTTTTGATTGTCATATTTTTTATCTGGCTTTTCGTTGAAGAAAAATTGATTGCATTATTATATCCGTCCGCATCGATGATTGTCCCGCTCTTGCTCTCACCAACGAGTTTCACGTTTCGAGAAAGCGCAACCGACTCCGGATAAGTTCCTTCTTTCACGAATATCGTTTTGTTTTTCAAATTGCCGCTTTCAATAAAATTCGTGGCTCCGGTGATGGTTTTCCAGGGATATTGTTCGCTACCGTCTTCCGTTTCCTGCGCCGAGCTTTTATCGACAAAAAAATCATAGGCAGCAGCCTGCGCGTTCGCGCCCAAAAACAAAAAAAACGCTAGGGGGGCCAACATCAGTATTTTGTTTCTTGTCTGCCGATTTTTCATATACTTATGCAGATTTTCATTTCCTAATCAACGAGATTAGGAAACAAATTTTTTGATTTCCGTCTGCGCTTTTTCAAGATCTTCGGGAGATCCTACTGACATCCATTCAGTTGCAGTGATAACTTTTATTTTATGCTTGTCCGCCATCTTAGCCAGTGTCTGCGGAAGGCCAAACTCTTTCTCGGTAATTCTTACAAGGTCATAATTAAAAAAATCCCTGTTCAAAACCATAGCTCCGGTGTTAATAAGCTTGAACTCGAATGAATCCGGTTTTTCTATTATGTCCACTAAATTCCCTTCTTTATTAGTTTTTATAACGCCATATTTTCTCGGATCTTCCACTTCCCAACCAAGAACCGCGAAATCCTCCGCGCATAATTTTTCGATGTCCGATTTCAGATAGAGATCGTCTCCATTTAAAACCAGAAAATCTCCTTTGATCAGATCCTTGACGCAAAAAACAGCGCCACCGGTTCCGTCCAATTCGTCGTGTCTTACGTAAATAATTTTCTTTCCCTTATAACTATCTTTGAAATGCTCTCGGATATGATCACCAAGATAGTTTATGACGAGAATTATTTCCTCAACTTGGTCTGGTACTGCGTCCAGAATATATTCAAGAAGTGGCCGACCATTCACGGGTAAAATTGGTTTCGGAATGTCATACGTCAGTGGCCTCATGCGGGTTCCTTTGCCAGCGGCGAGTATAACTGCTTGCATAATTTTCTAAATCACAAAATTAATTAGCTTATCTTTAACGAAAACAGAAAGGTTTGACCTTGAGGAATTCCCGGGCGTTTAGTCGGGGAAGGGAAAGGTCGAACCTTGGTAATAGTTCAGCCGATCTTTGGAAAAATTTAGATTACGAAATTTATCAATCTGTCTCTTACAAAAATTATTTTCTTAATCGAACTGTCTCCAATATATTTTACTATTTTATCCTGCGCCAGCGCCAATTCTTTCGCGTCTTTTTCCTTGACACCCGATGCGACCTCGATCTGATCCCGCACCTTGCCGTTTATTTGGATAACAAGCATTATTTGTTCGTCTTTTATCAGCTTTGGATCATATTCCGGCCATTTTTCAAAGAATATAGATTTGTCGTGGCCTAGTTTTTCCCAAATTTCTTCAGCGATGTGAGGAACAAAGGGAGATAATAATTTAATGAACAGTGAACAGTGAACAGTGAACAGTCTTTCTTGTTTTTCAAGTTCATTTAGAAAGATCATCAATGCAGATATAGCGGTATTAAATCGGAAACTCTCTATATCTTCTGTGACTTTTTTAATAGTTTTGTGTAATAAAATTTCTAAATTATTGTTCACTGATCGCTGTTCGCTGATCACTGACTTCAACTTCCAGACTTTGTCCAGGAAGCGTCGCATCCCCACCACGCCTTTCGTGTTCCAGGCGATATTTTGCATGAACGGACCCATGAACATTTCGTAGAGCCGAATCGAATCCGCGCCGTATTCGAAAATCACTTCATCGGGATTGATGACGTTTCCCCAGCGCTTGGACATTTTTCTTCCGTCTTCTCCTTGGATGAGTCCAACGTGCACCAATTTCTTGAAGGGTTCTTTTGTGGAGACCACTCCGATGTCGTATAAAAATTTGTGCCAGAAGCGGGCGTAAAGAAGATGCCGCGTCGCGTGTTCCGCTCCGCCGACATAGAGATCAACGGGCATCCATTTTTTTTCTTCTGTCTTACCCACCAATTCTTTTTCGTTCTTTGGATCGATATAGCGAAGATAATACCAGGAAGATCCCGCCCATTGCGGCATCGTATTCGTCTCGCGTTTTCCCGGTCCCCCGCACTGCGGACATTCCGCATTCACCCATTCTTTGATGTTTGCCAGCGGCCCCTCCCCTGTTCCGGTCGGTTCGTATTTTTCCACTTTCGGAAGTTCAACCGGCAGATCTTTTTCCGGAACGCCGACCGTTCCGCATTTTTCGCAGTGAATGATCGGGATCGGCTCGCCCCAATATCTCTGCCGTGAAAAAACCCAATCCCGCATTTTATAATTAACTTTCTTCCCGCCGATCTTTTTCTTCTCCAGCCACGCAGCCATTTTTTCACGAGCTTTTTCGGAAGTGAGATCGGAATATTTTCCGGAGTTTACTAATTTTCCGTCACATATAAAGCAATCTGATTCGACCCGCAACTCCGTTCTGGCGCCAGCCGCAATATCTTCCAAATTTCTTGGAATATTTAATAATTCTTCAGGGAGGATTACTTTCTTGATCGGCAACTTATACTTTTTCGCAAACTCAAAATCCCGTTCGTCATGCGCCGGAACCGCCATCACCGCGCCGGTGCCATAATGGCCAAGAACGTAATCAGCGACAAATAGCGGTAATTCTTCATTATTAAAAGGATTAGTTACTCTTATACCTTGAAGTTCAACTCCCGTTTTTTCTTTTTGCAGATCAGTCCGCTCCAGATCGGTTTTGTTTTGCGCCTTGATAACATATTTCTCAACTTCTTTGTAGTTTTTAATTTGATCTTTCAGTTTTTCGATAATTGGATGCTCCGGACCAACAACGCAGTATGTGCAACCAAAAATAGTATCCAAGCGAGTCGTAAAAACTTCGAGCATATTTGGAAGCTTAGCTTCCATTGTGGAAGCTAAGCTTCCATTAGTCACAATTGAAAATTTCACGATTGCTCCTTCGCTTCTTCCGATCCAGTTTTTTTGCTGGTCAACAATGGATTTTTCCCAGTCCAACTCTTCCCTGTCCAGATCTTCAAGCAGCCGATCGGCATAATCCGTCATTTTGAGCACCCATTGGCGCATTTTTTTCTGGACAACCTGCGTGCCACAGCGTTCGCAAAGGCCGTTTTCGAGATCCTCTAGAGCCAGTCCCGTTTGGCAGGAGGGGCACCAGTTGATCGGCTCGTCGGATTCAAAAGCCAGGCCTTTCTCAAACATCTTGAGAAAGATCCACTGCGTCCATTTATAATATTCCGGATCAGTTGTATTTATTTCCCGGTCCCAGTCGTACGTGAAACCAAACAGCCCAAGCTGTTTTTTGAAAGTTTTGATGTTTTCTTTGACTGCCGCCTCGGGATGAATTTTATTTTGGATGGCATAGTTCTCGGCCGGAAGACCAAAAGCGTCCCAGCCCATCGGATGAAGGACTGAAAACCCATTGAGCATCTTGAAGCGCGAAACGACATCGGTCGCAATATATCCTTTGGGATGCCCGACATGAAGACCTGCTCCCGAAGGATAAGGAAACATATCGAGAGCATAGAATTTCTTTGGCTTCGAATAGTCCTTATATATACCACTTTCCGCCCATTTCTTCTGCCATTTCCGCTCGATTAATTTTGGATTATATTTCTTCATAAAACACAATTAATACTTCTACAATCTAGCCTATTTTCAAGTTTTTATCAAGAAAAAAGCCCGGGCGTTGCCACCAGGGCTCTAAGTACGCTCCCCTGTTTTGCTAGGGAGTTTGTGCTTTAGGAATATCCAACGCCAGATATTTCTGGCGGAGAAGATGGTTCTCTTGAACGACATGACTGTTGAAATTCCGCATGTCATGATCAGTGACCAAAGGAAGTTTATCGGCGGCTTTCTGGGATGTTATCCGTGCGCCGTGGGGCACATATCTGAAGCCGCCAATGGTTACATTCATAACCAGCGCCATATGGCCGATATAAACTTTTTCGCCAATGACTGCATTATGCAGAGTGGATCCGAACCCGACAAAGCTTCCGCGGCCAATCACGGTTGACCCATGAATTATTGACCCATGTGCCAGCGAAACATCTTCTCCCACATAGACAGAGACCTCGATTTTCCCGACGGTTCTCCGCAATCCCGACAAGCCGTGAAGAATAACGCCGTCCTGAATATTGACGTTATTTCCGATAATGAATGGCCAGGCTTCGTCGGCGCGCAGGACAGCGCAGCAAAGAACCAAAACATTGCTGCCAATGCGAACATCTCCGATAACTTGAGCGGACTCGTCGATTTTGGAACCCGCTCCGACAGATGGATAAACCAATTCCCCGCCATAAATGAAAGATCTGATCACGAATATCTCCTTTTTTTGACTTTATTTTCACTAAAAAAAGCAGTACGTTGACTTGCTCCAGCAATCATTTTCGCATATTTAAAAGGATTTGTCAATGTTCAAAATTGACAATTCTTATAATACTTCGCTAGACTATCCAATAACAAAACTCAACGAAGTTTAAGGGGGTTAAATGATGCATCCAAAGCTCTTGGGCAAAATTCCTAGAATATTTTCTCTGAGGATTGAGGGCTCTAGGTGTCCATACGTAAACCTAGCCCAGAAAGACATTCTTTCAGCACTATTGAAAAAATGTGCGGAAGAAATTGTCAAAAAACCTACGGCGCGACCGCCCTGTACTAAAGTGTGCCAACCTGCTTATCCGGGATGGGAAGGTATTGCGGGAAATGTCCTTTTCCAGCCTGAAGGCTACATCACGGTGGCAACTTTCGCGGCCAAGGGGGAATTCTTATTTACCCTGGCACCGGATTCACTGATGGAGGAATGCTCCGGCGTTCAAAAGATCCTCTATGCGCTTGAATCAGCTTTTGGGTTAAGGTATTTTGAAGTAAACTTCGACCTGATCGCTGATGATCAGCTTCAAAAGGCTTTCTCCCAACTACAATCTGCCACCTATGCCTAACAGCCGGTGGTATAGAGTTTGTCAAAAGTGCTTTTGGAATAATAGGGCGAGGTTGTCACACGTGACCTCGCCTTTTAAAATAGGATGGCTAAATTGATAGTTAGAGCCGGAGCAAGGCAATCGGCCTAGATTTTATCATCTATGCCCATAGCGATCCCATTCCTTTTTCTCATTTATTTGCCCCCAGACGACTTTTGATTTATATTCAAAATAAGCAACAGTTCTTAAGATTCTCAAAAAATAGAGGGTTGATCAAAAAACCCGCAACGAAGATAGGAGGAGCATTAGATGGAAAACATTCCGTATCTGCTTCTTTGCGACTACGATCTGACCCTCTTCAATACCAAAGAGCGTTCCCCGCGCGGGATCGGACTTAAGGAGGGTTACGAACACGCAGTCCAGGAAACTTTTGGGCCGAAGGGACTGGATCACTACCAAAATGAGGGAGGACTCCAAAATCGCGCGCCCAGCGAAGTGGTAGCGTCACTGATGAAACAAGATATGAGTCTCATTGGCCATGCACGGGAAAAACACGCTGAACTTAGCTCGTCTTTGAAAAACCTGCCCGCGACACTTGCTGCTCAATGGAAGGAGACAGATCTTGTTTTCCTGCTTTCCGAGATGCTGGTGCACTTCAAGCTTCAGCTGTTTCTCGGCGAGATTGGGCCGGATTGGCCCCGACCATATCCGGGAGTCTGTGATTTTTTCCACATTGTCGCAGACTTGAGGGAAAGGGAGAAACTGCCTGTTCAGACCGGAATACTAAGTTCGGGACATACCCACTTCATTGAGAAGACCCTTTCTCTCTGGGGAATCCCTAGTCCGCGGATAATGGTTACGGATGACGATATTCGGCCACTCGGATATCCCAAGGAACCCAAAGACAAGGTAAAGCCGGCACCGTTTTCGTTCAAATTTCTCCAGTTACGTTGGTTAAAACAGCTGAACGGACTTAGTCCTACTCATCCGTCTCATGTTCAAGTCAGTCTGCCGCGGATAATGTACTTCGGGGATGATTCGGAAAAGGACGGCGGCCTGGCAAGAAATGTCGGCGTGCCTTTCGGCTGGTTCCAGGGAAACGAAAAGGGCAAACTTGGCTTTTCGCCCAATCAACAATTTCCCATAGGATCATTCACCTTTTCTGACTGGACCAAGCTTTGTGATTTTATCGGACAAGGCTCGGTCAAGAAATTGTTTTCTAGCGGCGCACCGCTGGCAAAAATATTTTCCCTTTTCTAACAGGGAAAATCAAAATTATGCAAAGCATATTACGCAAAACCCCGGGTCATTCAGCCTGGGGTTCTTTCTTTCCCGATATCTCAAAAAAAGTTAAATAAATCAATCTACTTTGATAAATTCGACATTTTCTCCCTCATCCACCAACTTCGCGTACGCAAGAATGATTTCTTTTCCCGGATAATATTTCAAAATTTTTTCTTTCGCTTTTTGGAGTTCGCTTTCGTGGAATTTTTGTTCCGCTTCCAAATCGCCTTTGAATTGAGAAGAACCTCCATAGGCTCCGCAATCGGCATGGTTCACGATGACGATTTTTTCGACGTGATGGAGGTCGCACGGCACACCGATGCATTTCATCGCCACGTCCACTTCATTTTGGCATTCGTTGATGGCTTTGGCCGCGCCGGGCATTTTCGGAAAATCATAAGTTTTGATTCCAAGCTCTTCTTCCACAAATCTCATCGTCTCTTTCCAAAAACGGAAATCGATGCAGGCTAATACCACTGCTTCGCAACTGTGCTGATTCTTATACTTAAAAGGAATTTTCATGATATATAGTAGGTTTAAAACTTAGCTCAAATCTCAAAATTCAAAGCGTAAAGCCACAGCGCAAAGCGTAAAATTTTTTAGTCTTTAGCTTTGAGTTGTGGTTTTGAGTTTTGCGCTTTGCGTTTTGCGTTTACTCAATCCTCATTCCCCTCCTCGTCAAATGCTTTCGCGCCACTTTTATTCTGGCTAAGTTCTTCTCGAAGATCGCCGCCACGGTCGCGTATTGGACTTCATCAGTCTGAATCCTTTCTTCTTTCAATTTTTCGGCTCGATCTTTCGCCTCTTCAGCCCGTTTGATGTCAATTTCTTCCGCCCGCTCGGCCGTGTCAGCCAAAATCGTAATTTCGTTTTTGCGAACTTCAACCATCCCGCCTGAAACCGCCATCGCGATTTCTTCGCCATCTTTTTTCGCGACTAGCTCTCCTGGTGCCAAAACGGAAATGAGCGGAATATGGTTTGGAAGCACGGTAATCTCTCCTTCTTGGGTAGGAAGGGTGACTTGATCAATGCTATCCTCGTAGACTGTTTTTTCAGGAGTTACTATTTTAAATTTTATCTTTTTGCCATTCACTGCAGTAGTAAAGGAAAAAGTTAAAATGAAAACATAAAAACCACAAGGCAAAATTCAAAACCGGTTTTTAATTTTCAAATGTCGTTTTTCCTTTTTATATTTTACTTTTTACTTTATATCGTCGATGCTTCCTTTCATATAAAAACTCTGCTCTCCTTTGTCATCGTGCTTGCCCTCGAGAATTTCCTTGAAACCACGGATCGTGTCGGACAGTTTCACGTATTTCCCTTCCGTTCCAGTGAATTGTTCTGCCACAAAGAAAGGCTGGGAAAGAAATTTCTGAATTTTGCGGGCGCGCGTCACAGCCAATTTGTCATCATCGGAAAGTTCTTCAACGCCAAGAATGGCAATGATGTCCTGAAGATCTTTGTATCTCTGTAAAACTTTTTGCACTCCGCGGGCGGTTTGATAGTGCTCTTCGCCAATGATCTTCGGATCAAGAATGGTCGAGGACGAATCAAGCGGATCAACGGCCGGATAAATTCCAAGTTCCGAAAGCTGGCGGGACAATACGACAGTCGAGTCCAAGTGCCCAAAGGTGGTCGCCGGCGCCGGGTCGGTGAGGTCGTCAGCCGGAACATAGACGGCTTGAACGGATGTGACGGATCCTTTTTTGGTTGAGGTGATTCGCTCTTGGAGGCGACCCATCTCTTCGGCGAGTGTCGGCTGATATCCCACCGCTGAAGGAATCCGTCCGAGAAGCGCGGATACTTCCGATCCGGCTTGGGTGAAGCGGAAAATATTGTCGATGAAAAACAAAACATCTTTTCCTTCCTCGTCGCGGAAATATTCCGCCATCGATAGCGCGGAAAGCGCCACTCGTTGGCGCGCTCCCGGCGGCTCGTTCATCTGGCCGAAAACAAGCGCCGTTTTGTCGAGCACTCCCGACTCTTTCATTTCATGATAAAGATCATTTCCTTCGCGGGTTCTTTCTCCCACTCCGGCAAACATTGAATATCCTCCGTGTTCCGAGGCAATATTGCGGATGAGTTCCTGAATGACCACTGTTTTCCCTACACCCGCGCCGCCGAAAAGTCCGACCTTCCCGCCTTTGAGGAAAGGACAGAAAAGATCGATGACCTTGATTCCGGTTTCGAGAATTTCCGCTTCCGTTGATTGTTCTGAAAATTTGGGAGTCGGTCGATGGATTGGAAAGCGTTTTTCCGTTTTTACCGCTTCCATCCCGTCAATCGGCTCACCCAGGAGATTGAACATTCTTCCGAGCACTTCTTTCCCGACCGGAACCGAAATCGGCGCGCCGGTGTCAATCACTTCCATCTGGCGCCGGAGCCCGTCCGTCGATCCCATCGCCACCGCGCGGACTTTATTCCCGCCCAAATGTTGGTGAGTTTCAAGAACAAGTTTTTTCTTGTCTCCTAGCGCGACTTCCAGCGCGTGATAAATTCCCGGAAGATTTTCCGGAAATTCTACATCCACGACCGGTCCGATGACTTGGGATATTTTGCCTTTGTTCATTTTATTATTGAATTATTAAATATTATTCACTGATCACTGATCAAGCGCCGCTCTCCCCGCGGAAATTTCCGCGATTTCCTGTGTAATGGAAGCCTGGCGGATCTGGTTGAATATGAGCGTCAGGTTGTCTACCATATCGTTGGCCGCGTCGGTCGCGTTTCGCATCGCCACCATCCGCGCTGATTCTTTCGAGGCATTCGATTCCAAAATTGCGTGGTATATTTGCATCTCAACAAGACGAGGCAAAATATTTTCCAGCACCGATCTCGCGTCCGGCTCAACTTTGTATTCCATCGGCGGTTCATTGAGTCCGTATTCTTTGGCCAAGACATCCATATCAGCCAGTTGTTTTTCAATTTCAATTTTCGAAACCGGAAGGAGCTGGCGGAGTTTGGGCTGCTGAACAACGGCGGAAACATAGTCTGTGTAGGCGATGACCACTTTGTCATATTTTTTTGCTTTGTATTCGTCCATTGAAAGCCTTGCCAGCGCGCGAACACTTTCTATGCCGGGGAGATATGTGAGCTCGTCAAAAGTGGCGACGATATTTTTGCTGATTTTCCGAATGAGACTCGCTCCCTTTTTCCCAACGGTCACGAAATCGATCTCAATTTTGTCATCCGGAACATTTGATTTGATTCTCTTTCCTCCAATCCGATTCACTTTGAGCTGTCCGGGATTTTTCACCTGCTCGACGACTTTTCGGATGAGCTGGGAATTGAATCCGCCGCAAAGTCCGCGGTTCGAGGTGACGACGATCATGAGAACTTTTTTCACCTCCCGCGTCTCGAGAAGTTCGGTCGGATAGTTTTCAAAAGCGCGGGCCATGTTCGTCAGCACCGACCAGGCGCTGTGGGCATACGGCCGGATCGCAAGAACGCTCGCCACCGCCCGGCGCATCTTCGAAGCCGCCACCATTTCCATGGCGCGAGTGATCTTCTTGGTATTGTTCACCGATTTTATTCGGCGTCTGATTTCGCGAGTTCCAGATGCCACTTTTTCAGTGAACAGTGAACAGTGAACAGTGATCAAAAAATAATCAATGTTCTCAAATTCACTGTAGTAAAAAATAAAATTACTGATCACTGATCGTTGATCACTGATCGTTGCCGTACACTTCTTTATACTCTTCGATCGCTTTCTTGAGCGCGCTTTCCACTTCTTCCGTCAACTCTTTCTTCTCTTTGATCATCGCCAAAACGTCGCTCTTCATTTCTTTTATATATTCATGAAATTCTTTTTCCCATTTCTGGACATTTTCCACCGGCACATCGTCGAGATATCCGCTGGTCAAGGCGTATAAGATCGCCACCTGCTGCGCAACCGGCATCGGAACATATTGATCCTGCTTCAAAACCTCGACTGTCCGCTGGCCGCGCTCGATCTGTTTTCGTGTCGCTTCGTCAAGATCCGATCCAAATTGCGCAAAAGCCTCAAGTTCCCTGAACTGCGCAAGATCCAGCCGCAATTTCCCGGCCACCTTCTTCATTGCCTTGATCTGCGCGGCTGATCCTACCCGGGAGACGGAAAGACCGACGTTCAAGGCCGGTCGGATACCTTTATAGAACAGATCGGATTCAAGATAGATCTGTCCGTCCGTGATGGAAATGACATTAGTCGGAATATATGCCGATACGTCGCCCGCTTGGGTTTCAATAATGGGAAGCGCGGTGATCGATCCCCCGCCGAAATCTTTGGAAAGTTTTGCGCTGCGCTCCAAAAGCCTTGAATGGAGATAGAAAATATCTCCCGGATAAGCTTCCCGTCCCGGAGGACGCTTGAGAAGAAGCGACACTTGCCGGTACGCCCAGGCGTGTTTTGAAAGATCGTCATAAATAACGAGCACGTCCTTCCCTTGATCCATAAAATATTCTCCGATGGCGCAACCCGCGTACGGCGCGATGAACGAAAGCGCGGCCGGATCAGATGCCCCAGCCACAACAACGATGGTATGGCTCATTGCTTCCCGCTTTTCAAGTTCGGCCACTATGCGCGCCACTTTTGATTCCTTTTGCCCGATAGCGACATAAATGCAAATGACATCTTCCGTTTTTTGGTTGATGATGGCGTCAATCGCCAGCGCCGTTTTCCCCGTTTGGCGGTCGCCGATGATGAGTTCTCGCTGTCCCCGTCCGATCGGAATCACTGAATCAATAGCCTTTATTCCGGTCTGGAGCGGCTGTTTCACCGACTCGCGCTCGATTACCCCCGCCGCGATTTTTTCGACCGGGTAAAACTTATCCGTTCTTATGTCTCCTTTTCCATCGACAGCCTGCCCAAGCGGATTCACCACTCGACCGATCATCGCTTCCCCTACGGGTACCGACAAAATTTTTCCGGTTGATTTCACCGTATCGCCTTCTTTTATTTTTTCATATTCGCCCAAAATCATCACTCCGACTTGGTCTTCCTCTAAGTTTAAGGCAACACCAAAAACGGATTCGTTATTTTTTGTGTCAGTATTCGTTTTATTCGTGTTTACAAACTCCAGCATTTCACTCGCCATTGCGTCCGAAAGTCCGGAAACGCGCGCGATCCCGTCACCCACCTCGATCACGCGACCGACTTTCTCGGTCTTTGTTTCGGCTTTGAAATCTTCTATCTGTTTTTTTAGGGTCTCTACAATAAAATCTTTTGACATAATTTATAATTTGAAATTATTTAACCAATATTTTTTTTAATTCCGATAATCTTCCGGAAATGCTTGAGTCCATAACTTCATCTCCGACTTTTAATATTATTCCTCCTTTAAGCCCCTCGTCAACCATAATCACGAGCTCCGCCTCTTCTGCTTTATATTTTTTCTTAATGAATCCTTTTATCTCTTTCGTCATTTCTTCACTCAAATTTTTTGCGCCTGTCACTTCGGCTCTGACAATGCTGTGCCGCTTGTTGTAAATCTCGGAAAATTGCTCGATTATTTTCCCCGTCAACTTTAGCTTTCTATTTCTATATATGTACCGCGCAAAATCAGTAGCCGCTTTTTCAGTTTCGGCTTTGGGTTTGCCATCGGTGAGGTCATAGAGAGTTTGGGCGTATTGTTTAGCGGTAATTTTCATATCAAGCTTTTCCCAATTATTTCCTTATCCTTTTTCTCATCAATTTTCTCGTTTATTATCTTCTCCGCCGCCGCCACAACCAAGCTTCCGATTTCCGATTTTACTTCGGTTATCATCTTATTTTTTTCCAGCTCGATCTGATCTTTGGCGTTGGCGATGATTTTCTCTGCCTGCGTTTTGGCCTCGGCCGCAATTTCGGATTTGCTTTTTTCGGCTTGCACATAGGATTTTTCGACGATATCCTTGGCTTCAATGCGCGCTTTTCGGAGAATCTCCTTTTGCATATCGGCGCTTTCAGCCAGTTTTTTATGCGCTTCATCGGCATCCTTAAGGCCCTTTTCAATCTTTTTCTGGCGTTTATCAAGCATCGCAAGAACCGGACCATAAGCGAATTTATACAGGACAAAAAGAAGAACCAAAAAATTGACAATCTGGGCAATGAGTAATTTCCAGTCTATTCCTAGTTTTGATAATAATTCGGACATAGTATTTTTAGTTCAAAGCTCAAAATTCAAAGCGCAAAGCCACAGTGTAAAGCGTAAAGTTTTTTAGTTTTTAGCTTTGAGTTGTGGTTTTGAGTTTTGCGCTTTGCGTTTTGCGCTTGAAATTACACAAACTTAATAATCAACGCCACAACCAGCGCGTAGATCGCAATGGCTTCGCAAAATGCGATTGCCAGAATCATCGCGGTCTGGATTTTTGGTGCTGCTTCCGGATTTCGGCCAATGGCCTCCATCGCTTTTGAAGCCAGTTTTCCGATTCCGAGGGCCGGGCCAATAGCGCCCACGCCGATGGCGATTGCCGCCGCGATTGATTTTGCCGCCACATCGCTTCCAAAGAAGCTTGCCGCAGCTTGCGCCGTCTCTTGTACTGCGTTTGGATCAACTGCCATACTTGTTTTTCTTTCTTGTCCTCTTAAATCGTCTTGTGAAATATTTTTATAGACGGATAAGCCAACAAGAAAGTTAATTAATTTTCAATTTCTAATTTTCAATTTCTAAACAATGTTTTAATTCTTCAATGATACAATGTTTGAAAATTTAGTCATTGGTTCATTGGAAATTGTTTGAAAATTGAGAATTGAAAATTGAGAATTCGCGCTAGTGCGCCGCTTCTGTCGCCGCCATCTTGAAAAAAACCAGTGTCAGCATTGCAAATACGAGAGCTTGGATAAACCCGACAAACAGTTCGAGAAACAAAAACGGCAGAGGAACAAAATACGGAACCAGAAATAGCATAACAGTGAGCAGTACCTCTCCCGCGAAAATATTCCCGAAGAGCCGGAAGGAAAACGAAATGAGTTTGGCGAATTCCGAAATGAGCTCGAGAAGCCCAACAAAAGTTCCGACGAGATATGGCTTATGCAACGGGCTCACGAAAAACTTTCCCGCGTATTTCCTGAATCCGATCATTGCGATCCCGAGGACTTGGGCGCTTATCACGCTTACCAACGCCAGGGCCAGCGTCAAGTTGAGGTCGGCCGCGCCGCTACGGATAAAGGGAACAAGGACTTGTTTTCCTTCCTCCATTTTGTTGAGACCGATCGTCCCGAGTCCCGGAACCACTTCCACCCAATTGGTGAGGATCACAAAAATAAAAATAGTGGCCACGATCGGAAAAAATTTTTTCGATTGCTTCCGATCCTGTGTCACGCTGTCCGCCAAATTTAAAAGGGCTTCCAGCACCGATTCGACAATATTTTGAAAGCCCTTAGGCACTAAACTAATCCTATTTTTCAGTATATATGACGCGACGATGATAATCAAGCTGATGCAAAAAGTCACCACGAGCGTGTTCGTAACAGGAAAGGATCCGATGTGAAACAATGATTCAGCGGCAATTGAAATATCCATAATAAAAAATTCTACTCTTTCTCAATTATTTCCTTGGTTTTTTTATACACCAGCCAGCTCGTCACTCCTATCGAGAGCAAGATTCCAGCAAGGAGCAAAAAGGGAGAAGTTCCCAGTTTTTTGTCCAAAAACCGGCCGGCAAGAGCGAACAAAACTAGCGGCACCGCAATCGTGTAGCCGAGTTCCCAAGCCAAACCTAATGCTGACCAGGAGCCGTCTGGCTTTTGATTTTTTTCTTTATTCACCCTGTTAGAAATTTTTGATTATCGTTCGCCCCGCTAGAACCAAATCGAGCGCTTCTAACAGAGTGAACATCTATATTTTTACTTAAGCCAAGAAAAATGTCAATCCAATCCAAAAAACTCATTCGCATTTTCATCCGTTGTTTTTTCCACCTTTTCAATGCTTATTTCCTTTATTTCGGCGATTTTTTCGGCAATATACCGGACATAGGAAGGCTCATTTCTCTTCCCCCGCGCCTGTTGCGGCGCCAAAAATGGGGAATCCGAGTCAAGCATGGTCCGCTCAAGAGGAATCATCTTCACCGCCTCCGCTAATTTTTCCGCCCGTTCGATTGGTTTTGGATAAGTGATATTTCCGGAAAAAGAAAAGCAAACATTCGGCAGTTCCAAAAACTTTTCAGTATCCTTTTTTTCTCCGCTGTAGCAGTGAAGAACAAACCTGATATTTTTTTCGCTTTGTATCATTTCAAAAAGATCGTTCCACGCTTCCCGGCAATGCATAACCACCGGCAATCCTGCCTCATCTGCGATCTTAAGCTGCTTTTTAAATAATGTTTTCTGCTGCTTAATTTGTTCCGGATCTTTGTAATTAAAATAATCAAGGCCTATCTCTCCTATCGCCTTGACCTTTTTATGCGTCGCTAATTTTTTTAATTCTTCAATATCATCATTTGTCGGCAGCGATAATTTTTCACCCGCACGATGCGGGTGAAAACCAACCGCCGCAAAAATTTTTTCGTGATTCTCGGCCAGCTCAATGCTTTTTTCGCTTGTCTCAAGATCCACCCCGATATTCACGATGGCCTTTCCTCCATTTTCAAAAAACCGCGCTATCACCTCTTCGCGGTCTTTGTCGAATTCCGGAAAATCAAGATGAGCGTGGGTGTCGATCATAAAAAGTGAAAAGTGAAAAGTGAAAAATTACAATGTAAAATTAAAATTTATTTTACGCGTGGAAATAAGCCGTCTGTTTTTTTCATTTCAAAAGCTTCTTTTATTTTTTTCGAAGTATCAGGCATGATTGGCTTTAAACAATATGCAACAAATAAAATATCCTCCAACAACCTCCTCATAACTTTTTCAAACTCCGGCTGATTTACTTTTGCTAATTCCCAAGGCTTCTTTTCTTCGATGTATAAATTGCTTTTTCTGACAAAATTATCCCACAAATATCTCAAACCCATATCAAATTTAAGATCGACTACCCATTCGTTAAAATTCTCATCTTTTTTGTATAAATGATTACCCGTGTTTACCAACTTTTTTTCTATATCTAATTCTGGCAAAACAGCTAATTTTTCGGACATCTTTAAGACTCGCGACAAGAGGTTCCCCAGCCCGTTTGCCAGATCCGCGTTGTATTTTTCAACCATCCGTTCCATAGTCATATCAACATCTTCGCCAAAAGTGCCCGCACTCATAAGAAGATACCTTGTTCCGTCTATGCCGAATTTTTCAAGCATCTCATCAATTGAAATCGCGTTTCCCAGAGTTTTGCTCATTTTCCTTCCACCGGAACGGATATGGCCATGGGCGAAAAGCAATTTCGGCAACGGAATATCAAGATGCATGAGCATAATCGGCCAGATTGTCGCGTGCACCCGCAAAATATCTTTTCCGATTAGATGGACATCTGCCGGCCACTGCGGAGGTAATTTTTCCGCGTTTCCTTCCCACCCCAACCCGGTGAGATAATTCAAAAACGCATCCGCCCAGACATAGGTTGTGTGTTCTTTGTCAAACGGCAAAGTTATGCCCCAGGAAACGTTTTTTCGGGAAATAGAAACATCCCGAAGCTCCTGACCTTCCAGAAAAGATAGGATTTCTTTTTTGTATTTAACCGGCGCTATTTTAAACTCATCGCTCTCTATTTTTTCAATAAGTCTTTTTTGAACATCCCCCGACATTTTGAGAAGGTAGCATTCTTCTTTCACTTTCTCAACGACAATATCGTGGTCGGGACATCTTCCGTCAACCAGATCCTTTTCGTTCTTAAACTGCTCGCAGGCCACGCAATAATAGCCCTCGTATTCCCCTTTGTATATCGCGCCCTTGTCAAAAAGTGTCTGCAACGCTTTCTGAACGGCAGCCTTATGCTTTTCATCCGTCGTTCGAATAAAATTATCATATTTTATGTTCAATTTCTCCCAATAATTCTTGAACTCCTCTGATATTTCATCAGCAAAAATTTGCGGATCCTTTTTCGCATCCTCCGCTTTTTTTTGGATATTGAGCCCGTGCTCATCCGTCCCCGTCAGAAAAAAAACGTCTTCGCTCTGCGATTTATGAAACCGCGCCAACACATCAGCGGCAATCGTCGTATACGCATGCCCGATATGCGGCTTCGCGTTGACGTAATAGATGGGAGTGGTGATGAAAAACTTTTTTTTCATAAACATGAAAGTTAATGCATACTGATTAGACTTAGAATTGAGATGCTGAATCACGACTTACTAAAGAATTTATAGATACGTAAAAAAATATCACTAAAATTGAAATAATTAACATTACAATAGAGATAATTATAAGTTTTTTTCTTTTTATTTTTGTAAAGAAAAATAGAATTAAATAGCCAATCAAGGTTAGAGCTGATCCGGAAAGCAGAAATAAAAAAAACCATAGTATTGCATCTTTCATTGTTTGTTCGCTTTCTGGCTGAACACTGGCCAATGTAGACAGCGGCACTAAAAAAACTGCTAAACTAATTATTTTTTTCATTTTTATGTTTTATAAAAATTAATGCACGATTATCACAAATTCTCCTTTTATTCTTCCCTCTTTTCCTTCAAAATGTTTCCTGATCTCTCCAATCTCCCCTCGCTGAATTTCTTCGAACATTTTCGTCAGTTCCCGCCCTACTATCAGTTTAGCATCTGGCTTGAATTTTGAAAGAAGCTCCAAGTTTTTCAAAACCCGGTGCGGGGACTCAAAATAGATGACCGGATATTTGCTTTCCGCCACTCCGCGGAAAAAAGTTTCCCGTCCTTTCTTGTGCGGCGGAAAACCAAGAAAACAAAATTTACTCATATTGATCCCCGCCACGCTCGCCAACGCCGTCAACGCCGACGCGCCCGGAATCGGAACAATTTCAACATTTTTAAGGTTTAGCCTTAAAAATACAATCAGCTCGTTTCCGGGATCTGATATCCCCGGCGTTCCGGCGTCGGAAACCAGCGCCAGATTTTTTCCATTCTCGAGATGCTCGACAATTTTCTCCACTCTTGAGAGCTTGCTGTGATGGTGATATGATAAAAGGGGTTTTTGAATTTCGTAGCGGTCGAGAAGCTTTTTCGTCACCCGCGTGTCCTCGCATAAAATCAAATCGACTTCTTTGAGAACACGCAAAGCGCGCAAAGTGATATCTTCAAGGTTTCCGATGGGGGTGGCAACGATGTAAAATTTTCCTATATTATTAACCATCTTAAGATTCCTAGAAACTTATGATTTTAACCACCCACATTCTCTCCGGTGCAGTTCTTGGCGCGAATATCCAAAATCCATACGCTGTCGCAGGACTCTCAATCGCGCTTCATTTCCTGCTCGATCTTTTCCCTCATGGCGACTATCTGAACAAAAAATCAGGCCTCCGGGAATTTTGGAAAGTGGCGATCGACCTTGCCATCGGCTTTTCCCTCATCGCCGCCATATTATTTTGTCGAGGTTTCACCTCAACCGGAGGCCTGCAAAATATAGCTATTGGGATATTTTTTTCTTTACTTCCCGACGGAACAACATTTTTGCATATCTGGATGAAAATGAAATTTCTGAAGCCCGTGAAAGATTTCCACGAAAGCCTTCACCGCCATGAAAATGGATCGCCCGAGCGCCAGTTCCGCCTCAAAAATAACCTCTGGGATATCTTGTTTTCCCTCATCTTTTTCATCCTGATTGCCCTTCGCTAACTTCTTCCCTTTTTGTCAGATCTTTCACCACTTCCCCAATCACTGTCGCAATCGGAACCGCGATAATAATTCCCATTACTCCCCCGAGCTTGGCGCCGATCATAAGCGCCAAAATGACAATCACGGGATTAAGTCCCACCGCTTTTTTCATGACCAGCGGGGTAAGAACATATCCTTCAAGCTGTTGGACCAAAACGAAAAGCCCGAGAGCCAAAAGTCCGGTGAGGGGACCGTGCAAAAAACTGATAGCTACGGCAATGACAGCCGAAATGACCGGTCCGATATAGGGAACAATTTCCAAAATCCCCGCAATGAGCGCCAAAACCAGCGCGTACGGCGCGCCGATGAGAAGCAGCCCCACGTAATCAAGAATGAAAATAATAAACATCAGGAAAATTTGCCCCTGAAGCCACCTGCCCATTTTGAATTGGATCCGGTCGACAAGCCCCGTCATGTATTCGCGGTGCTCCTCCGGCATAAGGGACGCAAAAAATTTCTTGATCCCCTTTTCCTGGACGGACATATAGAAAGCGATGGAAAGCACGACGACGAATGAAAAAATTCCGCCGATAAAGGAAACTGTTCCACTGAAAATGCTCGAGCCGGCCTGGGATATTTTCCCGGAAATATTTTCCGTGAAGTTGCTGACGTTCTGCTGAAGATTGTGCGATGCGGCATAATCGCGGATAATCCGAAAGTATCCGGAAAACTTTTCAACGAGGCTCGGGAAACTTTCTCCCAGCCCGCGGATTTCATTTGAAAGCGGCGGGACAAGGAGACCGATCGCCGATCCTAAAACGGAGAGAAAGAGAACATAAACCACTAGCACAGTGAGCGCTCTCGGAACCTTCCTTTTCCGGAACCAGTCCACAATCGGATCAATGGCGCTTACGATTATGACGGCGATAAAAACCAGCGCCAAAATATCGCGGACGAGATAAAGAAACCAGAGAAGAAGCAGGATAAAGATAGCGCGAAGAATCGTACTGGACGAGATGTCGATGGATCTGTTCATAAATTTTGAATTTCGAATGTTTGAGACATTAAATCATTCGAATTTTATTCGAAATTATAATCGCATAATTTTCTCCAAATACTTTTTGTCTTCCCCCGGTCCTATAATCGCCAGATTCATTTTGTCTTCCCGAAATATGTCTTTTGCCACTCTTGCAATATCCCCTGCCGTCATCCTGTCAATCTGAAGCATAATTTCTTCCGGCCTCATTATTTTCTTTCTCATGAGCTCTTGACTTACTAAAAAAGAAGCGATTTCGTCAGTTGCTTCCAGTGACAAAGCCATTCGTCCTTTTAGGTTATCTTTGGCTTTCTTAAGCTCTTTATCGGACACTTTTTTCTCCCTGATTTTTCGAATTTCCTTCACCGCTGTTCGAATCGCTTTTTCAATCTTCTTTGGATTGATATCGACTCCCATTTTCACCGCGAGATAACCCGAATCGCTATAATTTTCATAAGACGCGCTGACATAATAGGCCAGTCCCAAACGTTCGCGAATCGACAAAAACAGCCGGCTGCTCATGCTCCCGCCCAAAATGTTCGCGAGAAGCGTCAAAGCGTAACGGTCAGGATGAAACATGCCATAGGCGCGGAATCCCAATATGATATGCGCTTGGTCCGTTTTCTTGTGTTTGATTTTTATCCGCGGAGCTGGCTGTTTTTCAATGACTTTCAATTTCCCGCCATTTTTTTCTTTTTTCATCTTCGCGAAAACTTTTCCAATTTTCTGAATGACTTCTTTCTCGTCGAATTTTCCGGCTACCGAGATTACTGTATTTCCCGCGGTATAAAAATTATTGAGATGATTCAAAAAATCCCGGCGGCTGATCTTTTTTATATTTTCCTCCGTTCCGATTATCTCCCAGCCCGCCGGCTGGTCGCCGTATAAAAGGTCTTCAAACACATCGCCAATGATCGCGATCGGCGTGTCTTCGTACATTTTTATTTCCTGAATGACGACGCCCCGCTCGCGGTTGATTTCTTTTTCTTCTATTTTGGAATTGAGATAAATGTCCGAAACGACATCGAGCGCCAGATCAAAGTGCCTGGCGTCGACTTTCGCGTAGTAAGCGGTCTGCTCTTTCCCGGTAAACGCGTTATATTCCCCTCCGACCGAATCGAGCGCGGAGGATATGTCCTTCGTCCGCGGCCGCTTTTTTGTCCCCTTGAAAAACATATGTTCCAAGAAATGCGAAATTCCATTCACATCTTTTGTTTCGTATTTCGACCCTACGCCCGCCATCACGATCACCGTCACGGTGCTCGTGTCTTTCATCGGCGCGGTAATGAGCCGCAACCCGTTTTTGAAAATAGTTTTTTTGAATTGCATGTATTTCACCTAACATTCGATGTTAGGTCTCATTATAATCTCTCTAAAACCTTCACCAAAAGTCTCACTCCCACTCCAGACGCGCCTTTAGCGAGAAGTTCGTCCGGATTCACCGTATCGCGCGGACCGATATCGAGATGCGCCCACTCGGGAAATTTTTCTGCAAATTCAGCAAGGAACATCGCCGCGTGAATAGCGTCACCGTATCTCGGATTCCCATTTGAGCGCAAATTGGAAACATCCCCAAAAATTCCTTTGATATCATTTTTATATTCTTCCCAAAGAGGCATTGGCCAGACAGGATCACCGCTTTCTTCTGCCAAATCAAAAATTTTATCAGCAAGCTTCTTTTCTTTGGAAAATAAGGCGGCAGCGCGCTCGCCCAATGCCACTCCAGCCGCTCCCGTCAAAGTGGCTATGTTCGTTACTAATCTTGGATCATATCTTTCCGCATAACCATGTGCGTCGGCAAGAATTATTCTCCCTTCCGCGTCGGTGTTCGCCACTTCGATAGTTTTTCCGGAAATTGTTTTTAGAATATCGCCCGGCCGATAGCTTTGGCCCGAAGGCATATTTTCCACCGCCGGAATTAGGCCGACAATTTTTTTATTTACTCCCAGTTTCGCCGCCCCAATTATCGAATGAGCCACCGCCGCTCCGCCCGTCATATCGAGATGCATATCGCTCATATAATTCTCCGGCTTAACATTCAAACCGCCCGTGTCGAAAGTAATCCCCTTACCAATGAGTATAATTGGTTTTTCTTTACGCGACATTAAGTATTCGAGAATGATGAACTTTGGTTTTTCGATCGATCCGCGCGAAACTCCTAAAATACCGCCCATTCCCAGTTTTTTCATATCCACAACTTCGAGCACTTTCATTTTTATCGGCGTTCCTATGATCGCTTGTTTGATTTCATTCACAAGAACTTGTGGCGTCATGTCCCCTCCGGGAGTATTCGCAAGATCGCGACAAGCGTTTACTTCCCGCCCAATGATCTGCCCCTTTTTGATTCCATTTTCAATTGCCTTTTGATCTTTTTTATCAGCGACAATCAAAATTTCTTCCACAAAATTCCAGCCTTCTTTCGGCTTTGTTTTGTAGCGAATAAAATCATAATTCGCCATTTCAAAATTCACCGCTACAATTTCGGCGACTTCCCCCGCTTTATTGCTGACCGATTTGAAGTTTATGTCATTCCATTCGATTGCGATTTTTTTCACCTTGTGTTTTTTCGCTTCCTGCGCAATCTGCCGAGCAAGAAGAATAAACTTTCGGCGATTGATATCTTTATCTTCCGGTGATTTTATCACTAACGTTTCCTCGCTATCTTTCCCAATCACAAAACGGCTTTCGGGAATTTTCGGATCGAAAGCAACTTTTACAAAATCTTTTCCTGATTCTTTTTTTTCGGCGACCGTTATTTTCATCTTTTTCATCGTCAATATTATCATGGACAATTTCTTACCCAAGAGCTTAGCTCTTGGGTATTTGCATAGAGGTTTAACCTCTACAATACTGATTACTCCTCAAGCTTCCCCTTCAAATATCCCGCCAAC
Source organism: Candidatus Moraniibacteriota bacterium (assembly GCA_030679895.1). Lineage (GTDB taxonomy): Bacteria > Patescibacteriota > Minisyncoccia > Moranbacterales > UBA11712 > Fen-1326. The sequence goes on from JAUXSN010000055.1 coordinate 38,986, forward strand.
TCTTCAATCTTCACTCTCTCCTGCTCCATCGAATCCCGGTCGCGGACGGTGACGGCGTTGTCGGCGAGGGTTTCGAAATCGACGGTCACGCAATACGGCGTTCCGATTTCGTCCTGCCGGCGGTAGCGGCGGCCGATGGATTGGGTTTCATCGTATTCACTCATAAAGTGCGGACGGATTATATCCCAAATTTCATTCGATTTTTTCGTGAGTTCTTCTTTTTTCGAAAGCGGCAGAATGGCGACCTTAATGGGCGCCAAATTTTTTGGGATCTTGAGAACAGCGCGTACTTCAGTTTTTCCTTCCGCGGTCGGCGCTTCTTCTTCTCTATATGCCGCGCAAATTACCGCGAAAAATGTCCGGTCAATTCCAAAAGTCGGCTCGATGCAATGGGGAATGAATTTTTTCCCACTCGCCGAATCAGTGTATGTCATATCCTTACCGCTCATTTTCTGGTGCGCCAAAAGATCAAAATCCGTGCGATAGGCAATCGCGTGAAGCTCTTTCACTCCGAACGGAAATTTGTATTCAATATCAATCGTTCTTTTGGAATAATGCGCCCGTTCCCCATCCGGAATATCATGCCAGACCAAGTCACCCGCGGCAAGTCCAAGTTCCGCATGATATTTTTTCATTTCAACGAGCCACATTTCAAATATTTCTTCCCAGCCGGTAGGAGCGATAAAATATTCAAACTCCATTAAATTGAATTCGCGCAGACGAAAGATAAACTGCCCGGGCGTGATTTCATTTCGAAAACATTTTCCCATCTGCGCAATACCGAACGGAAGCTTTCGACGCGTCGCCTGCTGAACCTGATGAAAATCAACAAACATGCCCTGGGCCGTTTCCGGACGAAGATACGCGATAGATGAATGATCTTCAGTCGGGCCGATATGGGTCTTGAACATCAGATTGAATTGCTTGGGTTTTGTCAGCTCGTTTCCGTCCGGACTCTTGATTTCATTTTTTTCAATCTGTTCCCACATCTGGTCAAGACTCATCCCCTCCGGCTTAATATCATGGTCTTCCAGTAAATGGTCAACCCGATATCGCTTGTGTGTCACTTTGTCCTCAACCAGCGGATCATGAAAACCCGCCACGTGCCCCGAGGCTTCCCAGACCTTGGGATTCATGATGACTGTTGATTCAAGCCCCACCATATCCGGCCGGCGCTTGACGAAAAAATCCCACCAGTGATTTCTGATATTGTTTATCAGTTCCGTACCGTATGGACCGTAGTCCCAGGAGTTAGCAAGTCCTCCATAAATTTCCGACCCGGGGAAAACAAATCCCCTCCGTTTGCAAAGAGACACTATTTTTTCCATCAATTGCTCGTTTTTTTCAGCCATATTATTTAGAAATAATTTTTAAAAACCACCTTAACGTGGTTTCTTATTTATACTATATCAAACTCGAATCGTCAATTTTTTGGCTTTAAAATGGGCAAACTACTTCCGGCCGCTCCTTAATTCAAACAAATTATGGATAACCTCGCATTGATTCACCGCCGCTTTCAAAAAGTCCAGAATATCCTGATCTATTTTTTTATCTTCCAGAAAAACCAAAAAAGTTTTGTGGCCGTTTGATCCCGTGTTTGAGGAAGAGAGGACGCAATATCCTTTTTCGCTGCATGATTTTCGATCGGCCTCCATTTCGGTCAGATCGCGATTTCCTATTTTGAAGTCTTCCGTTTTTATCTTGGGAGACGTCTTGACCCAATATTCAGAAACCGTCTGGAAATTTCTGGTATTCATTATGCGAACCGCTATCCAGTCTTTCCTGCTGATCGCCATTGCCATCCGGAGAATTTCTTCGATGTACTCTTTCATTTCTTTCCTGTTTTCCGGAGCCTTGAGTCTTTGCAAAAAAGATTTGATGAGAGACATCTGCACATTGATTTTTCCAAGGTACGCGAAAGTTTCCAGAAGCTCCTTTTCTCTTTTTTGATATTCTGTCTCAAGTTTTTGAATATCCCTTTCCTGTATTTTTACCGTTCTTTCATAAAGTCTGAATATCTTCCAGGCAAGAGAAACTTGAACGAAAAGCAACACTGCCTCGAAGAGTTCTTCCGTCAAAAAAGAAAAACCTCTTTGAATAAAAAGAGGGGTGAAAATAATCGTAACAACCAGAATAAAAAATACCAAAAGAAAAATATTTCTAAGATTCTCGATTCTGGGACGGCTGATAATGGCCATACGCAATCAATTTTTCTGATTATCTTTTCTAAATATACCGGCCTTACTTCAGTTGAAAACTGTCTATTATCTTATCAACCAAGTCGCACTTGTTTTCCATTACGGATGGACAGTTGCTAATTTTATCATACGCATAAACCGATTCGTTTTTTTCAGCTATTTTTGTTCCCGCCGCTTCGCAAAAAAGAGAATTTTCATTCTGGCATCCTTTTTCCAGTTTTTTCCATTCATCAGTCGAAAATTTCTTTATCGTGAGAACCACCTTCATCATTTCGTCAAAATTGCGCGATTTCATTTTCCCGCTATCCGGAAGATAAATTTGCAGATATTGATCCGAAATACCATCGTCAATCGGGCTTTTTATGTATCCCGTCTTATAGGACCATTCGCCTAATTGCGCGGGTACAGTCAATTCAAAGTCAAGATTCTGATCGTCTATCTTCTGATTGGCAGGCTTTACCAGTTTCTTGGTGCTTTTCACTGCCGATACGGCAAAGGATTCATCGCCTCCCCGCGCTGCTTGAGCATTGATAAGCGACATTAAAAGTATGAGAAGAGACATCTCAAGAGCTGCCGTAAGGAGGATCAAGGAAACACTGAACCTAAAATTTTTTCTTTCTTTGGCGGATCCTTTTGTTCCTTGGGGCTTGGCTCGGAAACCGGAAAATGTTTTTCCTTTCCCTGCTGGCCGAACCGTTTCGCTTTTTGAAAGCGAATTTTTTATTTTTTTTGTCCTCCTGGCCATTTTTGTTTTTGAAAAATTAACATCTAGCTGAATTGCTTCGGCTGGCTACACTTTACCATATTGTCAAATTACGGACAAGAGCATTTTCAGGACAGTTTCTTCATCAGCAGCGACTTTTGAGGGAATTTCCCCAGTAACCTAACAAAACAAACGTTCTTGCTCCCTCCATGGGCAGACCCGACTGATTCGCCTTTTTCGTTTTTTATCTCCTCTACTCGCGAAATAAAAATGTTTTTCGGGGTAATAATTTCAACTTTTTCACCAGTCTTAAGCGCATTATGCGCTTTTATTTTTTGCCAGCTTTTTCTATTTTTCCCGATAATTTCCCCTACAAATTGATAACTATTTTCCCGATGGGAACAGTCAGAATTATTCTCCCATTTATCCTTTCCGAATAAAAACCCGGTTGAGTATCCCCGATTTGTCAGTTTATTCAATTCATTTTTTTCCGCCTTGATAATCTTATTTAACTCTTTTTCTGATTTTTTGCTTCCAATCGCGTCAATTACTCGGCGATAGGCTTTTGTTGAAACAGCCGCGTAGAAAACACTTTTTGTCCTTCCTTCAATCTTAAACGCATTTATCCCGGCCTTGGCCAATTTATCCAGATGCTCGATCAAACAAAGATCTTTGGAATTTAGAAAGTATGTTCCGTGTGAATCTTCTTCCACGGTCATAATTTTTGAATCATCCGCATATAAAATGTCCGTCCCGCTCTGCGGGACACCAAAGTTTTGCGCTTTGCACTTTGCTCTTTGCACTTTATATTTCCATCGGCACGGCTGAACGCAGTCCCCCAAATTGGCGCTCCGATACCGCATCCAGCTGGATAGCAAACATCGCCCGGAAAGACTCATGCACATCGCCCCGTGAACAAAATATTCGAGTTCTATTTTCGGACACGCTTTCCTGATTTTTTTGATTTCTTCAAGCGTAACTTCCCGCGCCAGAACTATTCTTGACACTCCCTGCAACCGCCAAAATTTTACCGCTTCCGAATTTGTGGTATTGGCCTGCGTGGAAAGATGGATCTTGATTTTTGGAGAATGCTTTTTAACCAGGCTTAATATTCCGGGATCGCTGACGATCACCGCGTCGGGCTTGATTTTTTTTATAAACGCGAGATGTTTTTTTATTTCAGCCAAATGCCGCTGATGCGCATAAATATTGAGCGTAAAGTATATTTTTTTGTCGAGCTTTCGCGCCGCGTCCACCGCTTTTTTTAGATTCTTTTCGCCAAAATCATTGAGTCTTGCCCGAAGAGAAAAATCCGGATGACCGATATAGACCGCATCCGCGCCGAAGTGATAGGCATATTCAATTTTCTCAAGACTCCCGCCGGGAGCGACAAGTTCGATTTTTTTGACCATTACGCAGAAATGATATCTATTTCTTCCCTTTTATCCTCTCATTGTTCTCCAGAACCGATTTGATGAATTTCGGATCATATCCCGCTTTTTCGCTCGCTTTCACGATCGCGTTCACGTCTTTCGGCAGGCATTTTCCGGAAAATCCCCGCGCGTCCGGGAAAACAGCCGAGAACATTCTTCCCATCCGCTTGTCCGAAAGCCAAAGCTCCCGAAGTTCTTTATACTCGACGCCAAAGGCCCGGGCAATGTTATAGAATTCGTTGCAAAAAGTGACTTTCGTGGCGATAAAAGCGTTTTCCATATATTTCACCGCTTCGGCCGTCGTCGAATCGGTGATATAAAATTTCGCGTCCGGCCCCATCACCCTCACGAAAAAATCCGCAATCCGGGAAGCCGTTTCTTTTTCTCCGCCGATAATCTGAAAACTGTGGCATTTCATGTCTTTAGGGTGGGCGTATTTCCAAAAAGGAATGAAGTAACCGCCTTCTCCCATATATTCCGGAGAAAAACAGATTTTCTTGCCGGTTTTTTTCATGAGATATTCGGTCGTTTTCGGCGGTATGGTGCTTTTGACCAAAATTAGCGGAGTCCCGAGCCAGCCCAAAGTCTTTTCGATGATATTCAAATCGCAGGCTCCGTCCTCTCCCGTTGGAGTGGGAACGCAAATCACTCCCAGATCGCATTTGTTTATTTCTTCTTTCGAAGCCGAACCGGAAACGTTGGGATCATAATAGATCGTTTCAAAATTGTCTTTGAAAAAATCATAGACCCCTTTTCCGACATAGCCGTATCCGATAACGGCCACTTTCTTTTTTTTATTATCAGCCATAAATTTTATACTAGAAATTATTATATTAACTCGTTAATAATCTACCAGCTTAATTTCTATTTTGCAACATTTTCATGAGATCCAGATAAAATTTCAGGTTATGTATAGTCGCCAGTCTTCCGGCCAGCGGCTCCTGAACTGAAAAAAGATGGCGCAGATAGGCGCGGGTGTAATTTTGGCAAGTGTAACATTTACATGTTTTGTCTATCGGAGAAAAATCTTTTTTGAACTTTTCATTCGTGATGTTTATCGTCTTGTAAAAATTCGCTGGCTTTGGAAGCTTAGCTTCCACCGTGGAAGCTAAGCTTCCATTTTTATCTTTCCAGACAAACAACGATCCGTGCCGCGCGTTTCTGGTCGGAATCACGCAATCAAACATATCAATTCCGTGCTTTACCGCGAAGACCAATTCTTCCGGACGGCCCAGTCCCATGAGATACCTCGGTTTGTCTTCGGGAAGCATCGGCAAAACCCATTCCAGGATTTCCCGCATTTTTTCTCGCGGCTCCCCCACCGCCACTCCACCGATCGCGTAACCGTCAAAGCCTAACTCGAGCAACTGTCGAGCAGATTCTTGGCGCAAGTCTTTATATACAGAGCCTTGGATAATGCCAAATAGCAAAGGCCTTCCAAGGTTCGACCTTTTCCTTCCCTGGCTATTCACCAGGGAATTCCCCAAGGTCGAACCTTTTTTTATTTTTTTATCAAAATAGTCTTTACATCTCTTAGCCCACCTCGTAGTTAGCTCCAAAGATTTTTTTGCGTATTCCCGGCTGCACGGATACGGCGGGCATTCATCAAGAACCATGATTATATCGCTGCCCAGAGCCAACTGAATTTCGATGGATTTTTCCGGAGACATAAAATGTTTTTTTCCGTCAATCGGGTCAGAAAATTCAACTCCTTTTTCGCTAATTTTTACTTCACCTATTCGAGGTCTCACCTCGAGCCGGCTCGAGGTGAGACCTCGAGTTTGCCGTTTCCCAGCCAGCGAAAAAACCTGATATCCGCCCGAATCGGTGAGAATCGGCCCGTCCCAATTCATGAAACTATGAATACCGCCTGCTTTTTGAACCAATTTATGCCCCGGCCGAAGCCAAAGATGGTATGTATTCCCCAGAAGAATTTCCGCGCCTAAATTTCTTAATTCTTCGGGACAAAGATTTTTTACCGCTCCTTTCGTCGCGATCGGCAAAAAAAACGGCGTTTTGACCGTCCCGCTTTTTGTTTCTAATTTTCCCACTCGTCTTCTGTTATCTTTGTGTAAAATTTCTAACATTAAGCACGTTATGTGTTATGTGTTATGTATTCTACTGTGCCACCTGCCCTTGATTCCCCACGCTCATATCTTCCAGCAGGTTCGAATCTTTTCCTTCCAAAATCGCTTCCAGCTTTTGTTTCGTGAAAACATCTTCGGCCGAAAAAACAGATTTTCCCAGCAAGTTAACAAACTTTCCAACCTGGTTCTGGTTTGGAATTACCCCGATTTGAAAAACGAGTTCGCGCGGATCAGTGAGAATTCCAATGCCGGCTGGCATAGTTCCGATATTCCAGACCAATTCATTGGAACGCTCGTTATAGCTGACATCGGCATTCTCGGGAGAAAAAACGTTTTTCCACTTTACGCCCGGAGAAAGAGCCATCGTCACTTTTGCGTCGGTCAAATCATTTGAGACATTCATCAGCTTGAGATGCATTGTAAAGGTCGTTTCTTTCCCGATCTCAAGAGGAATCGGCCCGGAATTTTTGATTTCCGAGTCGTTATAATATCCCTGGGATGACAAACCCAGCTTGGAATTCAACTTAACATTGATCGCGTTGCTGAAAACCATTTTATTTGATCCTTCCGGCGTGGAAATATCGATACTATCCAGCTTGGCTACCGCGTTGAAAGCAAAGTTCTTATTCCCTGAATCCTTAACCGGAATAATACTTTTTACCGGAACATATAATGATATCTCTCCTCCTTCACCCGGATTCAGCGTCTTGAGTCCCGGGATATCCGCTGCTTTCCAGGTGATAGTGCCGTTTGAAGAATCAAGGCTTCCCTTGGTTTGAGACATATCAATTTTAGCATAATCAAGAATCGGACTCTTGAATTCCTCCACCAACACGACGTCTCTCAAGCCAATCGTGCTTGTATTCAGATATTTGATCTTGAAGCCCAGAAAATCTCCCGCGTTCACATTGATATTGTTTTTCTTGTCGTTAATGGTAAATTCAATTTTGATGGGAGAAGTGACGATCTTGATATTGCTTTCGGATTCGTTATAGGCGATGAAGTTGCCGTCTATTCCAAATTCACCGATAGCTATTTTGAATTTTTTAGTTTCGTTGTCCCGGCCGTCCAGCGTTCCGTTGAATTTTATCTCTCCGTCTTGTCCCGCTCCTAATCCGCCGACATACCAGACATTATTATCCTTTGACGGTATCGGTTCTGATGAAATATATGAGAATTCACCGGGATAATCAACTTTTATTTTCAGATCCTGTATTTCTTCCTGTCCGCTGTTGCGGAATTTAATTGAGTACGAAACCAGGTTTCCCGCGACAACACTCTGTGGTCCGCTTGTTTCCAGAAAGAGCGGACTGGAGGATATGAAGATGCCTGTCTTGCTTTCGGTCTTGAATTTCGAGCTGAAATTGGAAGAACTGTATTCTAAGGAAACATCTACATAAACAAGAAGATCCTTGGGGCCGAAAAACTTGCCCTTGAGAACCACTTTTCCGCTATCGCGGCCGTTTACCGTCCCAACGTTATATTTTCTTGAGTTCGGACCTTCGGATTCAAAGCCCAAAGCTTCTTCCGGCTTGAAATTCTCCGGAAAGTTGATATGGAGCACCGCCTCCCGGAGAGACGCCCGATTGAGATTCTGATAATCGATATCAAAAGAAACCAAATCGCCGCTTTGGACTTTTTGCGGACCGGAAATAGAAAGCTTGACCTGGTCTTCCGAAAAGGAAGTTTTTCTGATCACGATTGCGGCCCAAACCAATCCCGTTGCGACTATCAGGCCGACGGCCGACAGGAGGGCGATTTTTTTGATTTTCTTTCTTTTTTCTCTTTTCTTTTCTTCATCTTCCTTGATCCAAACCGCGTTTGCTTCGTTTTTTTTCGCTTCAAAAGACGCCGGAGCAAATGGATTTTCCTCGGCCTCGTGCGGGTCGACCGCGCCGTAGCTCAACGCCCGTTTCCTTCCCTGATTTTCCTCTCGGCGATAAATTTTTCTTTCAACATCCCGAAGAGACATTAGCTTGATTTTACAACAATTCAGCGAAGACCGCAAACATTTTTACGTGAAATAGAATCTCAAGAAAATTTCTTTTATCTTCTCAAGCCCCCGCAGCTCTTCTCCAGCTACCCTTATTTTCACGATTCTAATCAGCGGATTCGCCAAAAAAAGCCGCAGAAGCTTGATCTGGCTATCTGAAATATCGAAAAGCCCTTTTTTTTCCAGCGCGCATTGCGGACAAACGACCCCTCCTTTTTCAACGGCAAAGAAGTTTTTTTTCTCTTTTTTGAGGCTGGTCCCGCAATTCACGCATCTGGCCGCTTCCGGCCTTTGCCCCAGCCGGTCAAACAGCTTCCACCAAAAAGCGAGGATTATCAATTTTTCTTTTTCTCCCCCGTTTTTGTTTCTTTCTCCGTCCAGCACTTTCAAAAATTCGCTTAGCAAATCAAATGTTTTTTTATCCTTCTCGCCTTCGCTGAAAATTCTGGAAAAAAATTTGAAAACGCCGATGACCGCCTGCAATTTCCCCAAACTGCTTTTTATCCCATCGAAATTGGAAATCGTTATCGCGCTCGCGATCTGGCCCCGCCCCCGCGCTTTCGCTATGTACACTTCGGACAAGGTTCCCGGCTCCAGATGCCCGGCCAGTTTCGCCGCCGGCTTTCTCACTCCCCGCCCAATGGCCTTCACTAATCCTGATTCCAAAGTATACATTATATAGATGCGGTCGAATTCCCCGACATCATAATGGGATAAAATTATCGCCGTGTATTTTTGCATGATTCAAGCATAGCAAAAAATCCCCACAAAAGAAAAACGCCGCGGAGTGTAAACACACACCTCGCGGCTTGAAAATTCTTGTCATGATTGACCCCCCGCTATTGTACTTCCTTGCATTTTTTGCATCGCCGCAGTGATAGAGGCGGAAAAGAAAGATTCCCTCCTCCGATTCCATCAAAGCGGAAACCATACCATGGATCGCGATCCAAAAGTATTTGCTCCAGCGTCAGTAATGGCTCGAATTCGGTACCCCCACAGCTCAAGCACTTAGCGGGCTCCATTAGCCATTTCCGGAATTTTTCGCTCGGCCCGGACTTTAAAAAGACGTAAAACCAAAGAGCAAACATCCCGAGAACAATAAAATATCCAACTACCTCTTTTAGCGTCAGTGTCATAGTTTTCCTCCTCGGCAGCGCCGGTCAAAGTTGTTCTTTTCTCATCATCCACCAGATCCCAATTGCCAGAAAAAAGACAGCAACTAGGAAGCTTAGGCAGAAAAATATAAATTGATCGCGAGTGGAAAGGCCGATGAAGTAGGAAATTGTCCATCCGCTAAACCAAATAATTACACAAAACACGCCCAGAAGCGCTTCACTCCTTGTGATCTTATGCTCCTTCTTTGTCTCGTCGCCTTCTAACGCTTGCTTCATCAGCCATCACCTCCTCCTCATCACCATTCCGAGATATCCTACCTGGATACACATTTCCCCTCCTTCACTTTCAGGCAATGCATTCAAAGCCGGTATGGTTTTTTGGTTTGTCTTCCGGAATCGAATGCACTGGTTTGCACCAGCACGGATAGCGCCGAAATAAAAAACGGTCAACCCGCCACATAATAAGGGCTATGATGATTATTCCCGCGACAACAACTTTCTCCTTGATTTCATGAGGCACACGATGAGAAACATCAACAAGCGCCCACAAAACCAGTGCTACGAGCAAAAATCCCTCGATCAAGTTGAGGCTCGTGGAACATACTAGGCAATGCGTCTTACTCTTCTTGTCGGTCATGATGGCTCTCCCTCGCGATTTTAAGGAGCTATTCGCTCTTTATATTTAAACCCTTTTGAGCCACACTTTGATAGCTTCCGCTTCCAGATCCAAAAGTTCGGAAATATCGGCGTCGGTTTTTTCGTCTTCCGTTTCTATCGCTCCCGTCGCCAGAACTTCCCGAGCTATCAAATCGCCGAATTTTTCAAAAATAGCGGTTCCCCCTTTATAGTACACATTTATCCTGTCGTCAACCTGGAATCCGGCATGTTTGCGAAGCTCTTGGATTCTTCTCACAATTTCGCGCGCCTCCCCTTCCAGCCGCAAATCATCCGAAATCGCCGTGTCGAGGCCGATCATCCAGTTTCCTTCTTTCTCGGTATAAATGCCGGCTTTCATTTCAACCGATCCGTAAAACTTGATTTCTTTTACGTTTACTTCGTCCTTTATCAGGTTCGCTAAATCTTCGTCCACCGGCTGATTGATTTGCAGCTCGGAAAGCGGCTGGCGGACTTTGATTCCCGCTTTCGCTCTCGCCGCCAGTCCCAGTTTCACAAACCGGCGCGTGATCTGCATTTGCTCGTTGAGTTCCTTATCAATCAACTTTTCATTTTCTGCGGGAAAATTCGCCAAGTGAACAGAATCTTCTCCCGAGAGATTCTTATAGACTTCCTCCGCGACAAACGGCGTGAAGGGCGCCATCAGTTTCGAAAGCTCCGTTAAAACGTAGTGCAAAGTTTCATATGCCTGTTTTTTGTCCTCGTCATTCTCGCTTTTCCAGAATCTCTTCCGGCTCCGGCGGATATACCAATTGGAAAGATTATCAATAAACACCGGAAACAACCTTGCTGCTTTATTTAACTCATAATTCTCCATGTGCTGATTGACGTTTTTGATCAAGCTGTTCAGCTCTGAAATGATCCACTTGTCGAGCAAGTTCCCAAGGTCCGACCTTGAGACGTTCCCAAGGTCCGACCTTGGTTCGAACTTATCTATATTCGCGTAAAGCACGAAAAATGAATACGTATTCCAAAGCATCCGGAACATTCCTTTGAAAATATCTTTTAGATCTTCATCGTTGAAGTTCAAATTTTCTCCTCCCATGAGGGGAGACTGCATCAGATAAAATCTAAAAGCATCGGCGCCGTATCGGTCGATCAGGATATTCGGATCAGTGAAATTTCCAAGCGACTTCGACATCTTCTTTCCGTCGCTTCCGGCGATCGTTCCAGTCGTGACCGCGTTCAAGAAGCTTGACTTTCCAAAGAGACCGACGGAAAGCACGTGAAGCGTATAAAACCAGCCCCTTGTTTGAGCAATATATTCGGAAATAAACTGAGCGGGAAATCTGTTCTTGAATTCTTCTTTATTTTCAAAAGGATAATGAAATTCAGCAAATGGCATCGACCCCGATTCAACCCAGCAATCAAAAACATCCGATATTCTTTTCATCACTCCGCCGCACTTTTCGCAGGGAAAAGTTATCTCGTCAATCATCGGCCGATGATAGTCTTCGAGTCTCTTTCCGGATAGCTTTTCCAGTTCTCCAAACGACCCGATTATTTTCGCGTTGTTACATTCCAAAGCTTTGCGCTTTGAGCTTTGCGCTTTGAGCTTATTCTCGCACTCCCAAATCGGCATAGGCGTTCCCCAAAAACGGGAGCGGGAAACATTCCAATCGGGAGCCGTTTCAAGACCATTCTTAAATCTTCCTTCTTTGAGATGCGCCGGATGCCAGTTAATTTTTTCATTTTCGTCAAGCAATTTTTTCTTGAGATCGGAAATCTTGATAAACCACGCCGGTTGAACCATGTATATGAGTTTCGTGTGGCAACGATAGCAAAACGGATAAGAATGAGAGATATTTTCTTTTTTAAAAACAAGGCCCTGTTCGGCGATATGCTTTAATATTTTAAAATTCGCTTCCCAGACATTTTCACCAGCCCATTTTCCATCTTTGAATTTTCCTTCGTCGTCCACATTTTCAATGATGGGTAAATTTTTTTCTTTTCGCGTTCGAAAGTCATCTTCCCCGAAAGCCGGAGCTATGTGCACAATTCCCGTTCCTTCCTCCAGACTTACAAAATCACCGGAGACTACCCGATAACCGTTTTTAATTTTTTGAGGAAAAATCGGTTGATAGATAAGATTAACCAAATCTTTTCCTGTCATTTCTTTTTCTATTTTATAATCTCCACTGATAATTTCTAGCCTTTCTTTGGCTAGAATATATTTTTCTCCGTCTTGTTTTACCAGTGCATAGATTGCATTCGGATTGACGGCGATCGCGACATTCCCCGGCAATGTCCAGGGAGTAGTCGTCCATACTAAAAATTTTGCGGCTTTAAAATCCTCCTCATCTTCGATTTTCAATTTGAAATATACAGAAGCGTCTTGTACATCACGATAGCTCGAATCCATAGCAATTTCAAAATTGGAAAGCGGCGTCGCGCAACGCGGGCAATAAAGAGAAATTCGAGAATCTTTATATACCAGTTTTTTATTGTGCAACTCTTTGAATCCCCACCAGACTGATTCCATAAAATCGTTGTCCATCGTCTTGTAGGAATTGTCAAAATCTACCCAGCGCCCGATTCGGCGAATGGTTTTCCGCCATTCGTCCGCGAATTGCAGAACTGTATTTCTAGCCTCATCGTTGAATTTAGCGATATTTTTTTCGATGTCTTTTTTTCCTTTGTAGTCGAATTTTTTTTCAATAATATTTTCAATCGGCAGGCCGTGCGTATCCCATCCCCAGCGGCGCGGCACATTATATCCCTTCATCGTCCAGTACCGAGGAACTACATCTTTCGAGGTCGAGGCTAAAAGATGGCCGTGGTGAGGCAGGCCCGTCGCGAACGGCGGACCGTCATAAAAAGAATAGAGCTCCGCATCCTTGCGGTTCTCCAAAGATTTTTCGAATATTTTATTCTCTTCCCAGAATTTGAGGATATTTTCCTCCATTTCAGGAAGGGATTGTTTTGGATCGACAGGTTTCAACATAACAAAAAATATTATCTAAACCCCTTTAGACATTTAACCTTTATTTTTGACAATCGTCAACTTCGTTGAGCATGTAAAGTTTAGGGAGTCTGTTCCCCTACCTCACCCTCACCTTCACTTTTCTTTTAGCCATGTTCCCGGCGCGGTCATAGGTGCGGATGATAAGCTTATGGCTGCCTTTTTTGAGGTTTTCCGGCAGGGTGAACTGGGCAATGGCGGATTGGGACTTTACTCCCCGGAAAGTCAGCCGGTAATGGTCGATTTGGTCGTTGTCTGTTGTGCTCCAGGTGATGGTATCTCCGGGGGAGGCATTGATTGTTTTGGGGAGGTTGGTGATCTTGGGATTCAATCTGTCGATGAGGATGGTATAGGTGGGAGAAACCAGGAGGACTTGTTTGTCTTTGTTGAGGTATTTGAATTGATAGGTATGGGTTTGGTTCTTCCTGGGTTTAGTGCGGAATCGGTAGCGGTGGTTTTTGTTGATTTTGACGTTCTTGAGGAGTTTTCCGTCCTGGAAGATCTGGACAATGGTGGCCGTGGAGAGGTTTTCCACCTTGCCGGAGAAAACCAGGTAGGGAGATCTGAGAGTGATCTGGTTGTCTGGATCGAGGTTGAGGGTGGTGTGGTTGCCGATCTTGATGACTGGAGTGTAGGTGGAATTGGAGAAGTTGAGGGTGAGACTGTGAAGAACAGGAGTCTGATTTTGGTCGGTGGTGGAAAGGGTGGCTCGGTATTGGATGTAACGGGCGTCTCTGGAAGCTATGGAGTCAGAGGCGTCTTTCCAGTCTTCCCAAGTATCGTCGGGTGTAGGAGTGTCCCCGACTCTGGTTTGGTAGGTGATGGAGGTATTGGCGGGTTTTGTGGCGTCTTCGGTGAGGGCTCCCCATTGACTGGTGTTTCCGGAGTCGAGGACGGGAGAGGTGAAGAGGCCGGATGTTCCATATAATCCTTCAGATTCACGGGCGTACTTAATTTCAACGCTGTTGAGACTGGGGGTGATGGAAGTGTTGTTGGTGGAAAGGACCGCTTTGTACCGGAGGCTATAGGCGGAGTTTACGGGGAGATAGTGAGTTCCCTCTTCTGTTCCGAGGCTTTCGTAGGTTTTTCCTGAGTCGAGGGAGTAAAGAAGCTCCACTGAAGTTCCGCTTGGGGTGGTGGAGTCCCAGTTTATTGAGGAGTAGAATTCTTTTTGGTAGGCGTCGGAGAGATAGGTGGTGGGAAGTTTGTAGACGTCGTCGGCGGAATTCCAATCAGTATCTTTTCCGCCGATAATGAAGATGTCGCCGTTGACGATTTGGGCGGCAGTGCGATGAAGCGATAAGGGAAGGTCAGTTAATTTGTTCCAGGAGTCGGTTTCCGGATTATAGATTAAAATATCGTCAACAGGATCCCAGTCATTATTTGTCCCCCCGATAACGAGCATTTTACCATCGATAATAGCTGAGGAAAGTCCAGACCTGGCTTCCGGCATGGAAGCTTTGGTTTCCCAGGTATCAGTAGCTATATCATATACTTCTAGAATATTAGTGAACGTATAATCATCTCCACCTCCCGCTACATATATTTTTCCTCCAATGGCTTGCGCCGTGACACCCTGGCCTCTGGGCGTCGGCATTGGCGTTTTAGTTTCCCAGGTATTGCTTGTCGGGTCATATACTTCAACAGTGTCAAATGATTCGCCCCAATCACCTGACTTTCCTTCCGATCCGCCAATTACGTATAATTTTCCATCAAAAACCGCAGAAGCTGGCCCTGTCCTTGCTGTGGGCATTGAGGCTTTGGTTTCCCAGGTATTACTTGAAGGATTATAGATCTCGAGAGTTGCCATGGAGTTCCAGTCTTTATCTCGTCCTCCAACGACATAGAGTTTTCCGTCAATGACAGCCGAAGCAGGAGTTACTCTTGGCTCTGAAAGCGAAGCTTTGTCTGTCCAGGTGTCATTTTCCGGATCATACATTTCCATAGTTGCCTGATCATCCCAATCCTTTGTGCCGCCTGCCACGTATATTTTTCCATCTATCACTCCGGAGGAGGAGGCAATTCGGGCTGTGCCCATTGAGGTTTTGGTTTGCCAAAAGGTACCTGCACGATCAATATTTTTACTTATATATAAACCTTGCTCATTAAAACCATTCCCTAAATTAATTACATTTATGCCTCCCCCATCAGTTACGACATATAGGAGATTATTTGCATGGTCGATAAAAGTATTGCGGATACGATTGCAATTCAAGCCTGGCGTAGAATTAGAGTCATAAAACTTGTGCAGAACATCATCTGATGGATCCTTATTACCCTTAGTATCTACCACAGACAAACCACTAGTTTGATAACCATCGTAGGTTCCGATGTAGAGAAGATTTCCATCGACTAACACGTGGGTAACATTATTGAAAGTCAATGCGGGGCTAGAAGCAGTTGTGAAATTAGTAACTAATGCATCATCAGAGGTATCTTTGGTTCCCTTCGTGTCCACTACTGATAGTCCAGAACTTGTACATATATATATATAGCAGATTATCTGATTGATTTAAATACACATAACCTACACTGTTTCCAATAATGGCTGGCGATGTAGATGTATTATAAGTCTTCACTACTAAGTCAGTATTTATGTCAAGAACTGAAAGACCGTTGTTCGTGCTGACATAAAGCAAGTCATTGGCTTCATCAAACAAAACTTGAGAGATGCTATTACCGGCAATAGCCGGAGTTGACGATGTTCTATAGGTTTTGATTAGAACATCATCTGCTGGATCAACTGTCCCCTTCGTGTCGATCACAGATAGTCCATTGCCCGTGGAAACATACAACCGATTCCGTTGGGTATCAAGATATGAAGAATTGATTTCGTTACTAGCAATGGCGGGAGTGGAAGTCGTAGAATATCTAATAACTAAAGTATCGTCCGATGGATCTTTTGTTCCTTGGGTATTGATAACTGATAGCCCTCCAGGACCAGTGCTTCCATATGTAATGGTGCTCACGTAAAGGAGATTATGATCCTTATCAAGGAAGGAGTGTAAAACTACATTACTGCCAATAGCCGGATTTGTATCCACCCTATAATTCATGACTAGCGTGTCGTCATTGGGAAGAGGGGTGCCTTTCGTATCAAGCACTGACAATCCCCCCAAATCAGTTCCGTAATATACAGGCCAACCCCAAGTACTGACATAAATGAGATTATCTGAAAAATCTGCAAAAGCGTGCATTGCATATTGATGACCTATGGCTGGAACGGTGTCTGAACTATAATAATAGGTATATCCTTTACCAAGTGTTAGCTCACTGTCTTCACTCTCTGAAATGTTAGTTCTGTTATAGCCTGAGTCTGGTTGAATATCTCCTCTCTCAAAATCCTCTTTCGTCGTCTCCGTATAGGTATTGAGGTTCTGTTTGAGTTTCACATCCCCCGGCGCTTGGTTGAGCTCGAGGGTGTTGTCGACGGCTCCAGCTTGGAAATCAGCTTGGGTGTCTTGGATAATCTGTCCACTAGCCGCATTCGCTTTCTTAGTCTGCAAGGGATAAGGAAAAACAATCGCTAGGGTCAAAAGCAGTGCTGAAAATATTTTTATTCTTTTTTTTCTTTGTCTTTTCATTTTTCATCTTTCTTTTAGCTGTTCCCCTACCTCACCCTAACCTTGGCTTTCCTTGTGGCTTTGTTTCCGGCTCGGTCATAGGCGCGGATGATAAGCTTATGGCTGCCTTTTTTGAGGTTTTCCGGCAGGGTGAACTGGGCAATGGCGGATTGGGACTTTACTCCCCGGAAAGTCAGTCGGTAATGGTCGATTTGGTCGTTTTCCCTCATTTGCCAGGTGATGGTGTCTCCGGCTTGGGCGTTGATTTTCTTGGCGGGCCCCAGGAACTTGGGCTTCAGCTTGTCGACGAGAATATTGTATTCGGGGGAAGCGAGGATTTCTTCCAGGGTGTTCTTTTCCAGGTAGCGGAACTGGTAGGAGTGGGTTTGGTTTCTTTTGGGTTTGAGCTTGTAGCTCCATCTTAGGTTCTTTTTGAGCTTGACATTCTTTTTCAGTTTTCCGTCCTCATATATCTGGACAATGTCCCCTTTTTTGAGGTTGGGGATCTTTCCTCTGAAAGTGAGGGTTTGGTTTCGGAGGGAGACGGTTTCATTGGCGGAAAGGGAGTAGATCTTGTTTTTTCCTATGCGTATAGTGGGTTTAAAGGTGGAGGCGGAATAATTGAGGGTCATTCCCTTTAAGACTGGGGTCTGGTTTTGGTCGGTGGTGGTGAAAGTAGCTTTGTATTGGATGTATCTTGAGTCGGGAGAAGTTATGGGAGAAGCGGCGTCTTCCCAGCCGGACCAGACGGAATCCGGAGTCTCAGTGTCCCCGGTTCGGGTTTGGTAGGTAATGCCGGTTCCGGTTGGGATGGTTTCTTCGGTTTCGAGGGTTCCCCACTCGGCGATGTCTTCGGCATCCATGACGGAGGAGGTGTAGGTGCCGGAAGAGGATTCGAAGAGGTTTTCGGACGCCTGGGCGTATTTGAGCTCGACACTGTTGAGGCTTGGGGTGATGGAGGTGTCATTGGTCGTGAGGACTGCTTTGTACCTCAAGTTGTAAGCCGAGTTTATGGGGAGATAGTGGGTCCCCTCTTCGGTTCCGAGGCTTTCGTAGGTTTTGCCGGAATCGAGGGAATAGAACATCTCAACCGATGTTCCCGCGGGGGTAGTGGAATCCCAATTGAGCTGGGCGTAGGATTCTTTTTGAGAGAGATTGGAAGTATAATTCGAGCTGAGTAAAAAGTTAGTAGTAACACCTTCATTAGCATAATCGTTGGGTGCCCCTGTAATCACATAGAGATTATTATTCACAACTTGGGCTACTGGCCGATGCCGAATTGCTGGCAAGTTCGAAAAGTTACTCCATAAATTATCGACCGGGTTATAAAGGAAAATGCTGTCAGTCGAGTTCCAAGCAATATCCGTACCCCCAATGTACAAAAAATTACCGTCGACGATCGCAGAGGTTCCGCCCGCTCTTTTGTCTGGCATAGAAGGACCAATAGTCCAGGAGTCGCTCTCCGCGTCATATATATATAGTTTTTCAGATAATACTCCGGAAACCTGGCCTCCGGCGACATATAGTTTGCTGCCGATGAATTGGGCAGTAGCTGAGTTTACCTTATCGGCGGGAATTGAAGCTTTGATTGTCCAAAAATCAGTGTCAGGATCATAGACTTCTAAACTTGTTTGGCCACTTCCCCATTCTTCAGAAGCTCCTCCAACTACATATAGTTTTCCGTCATAAACTCCTCCAGCAGGACCAATCCTTACATTGGACATCGAGGACTTGGTCTCCCAGGTATTGGTATCCGGATTATAGACTTCAAGCGAATTTGTGGCATTTCTTGAAATATCTTTACCTCCGACAACATACATTTTTCCATTAATAACTCCTGCCAATGGAGTATTTCGTTCAATTGACATGGGGGTTTTAGTCTCCCACGAATCAGATTCTGTATTGTAAACATATAGTGTTTTTGTCAAAGTTGCACCTGTATCATATCCTCCAGTAATGTATATTTTTCCATTGATAGCGGCACTGGTGGCTCCCAACCTCGCACTAGGAAGCGCAACCTTGTTTTGCCATACATTTGTTTCTTCTCCATCGATGTTTCTTGTATAAATACCCTGATTGTTGTATGTATTAAGATTTACGACCGAAAGGCCGCCGCCATAAGTTGAGACATAGAGGAGGTTGTTCGTAGAATCGAGGAAGGAGTGGTAGACATAGTTGTTTCCGATAGCCGGAGAAGTGGAAGTGGTATAGGTTTTAACAAGCGTGTCATCGGCGGGACTGACTGTCCCCTGGGTGTTCAGGACCGAAAGGCCGCCGTCATAAGTTGAGACATAGAGGAGGTTGTTCGTAGAATCGAGGAAGGAGTGGTAGACATTGTTATTTCCAATAGCCGGAGAAGTGGAAGTGGTATAGGTTTTAACAAGCGTGTCGTCGGCGGGATCGACTGTTCCCTGGGTGTTGATGACGGAGAGGCCGCCATAAGTTGAGACATAGAGGAGGTTGTGAGTGGAGTCGAGGAAGGAGTGGCGGACATAGTTATTTCCAATCGCGGGAGTTGTG
>JAUXSN010000056.1 GCA_030679895.1 Candidatus Moraniibacteriota bacterium
AAACTCATTTTCTGCGGCTCAGTAAGTTCTCCCAGCCATTCGACACCATTCCCGACGACCAGCAACTTGCTCGGTATCGAAAGAGGCAGCCCGTCAATGCTGTGTTGCCGTGAGGCGACGCGAAGCGGTAGGTGTGCCTGCCTTGCGATTTCAATCACCATCCCTAGCCCCTCTTCCATAGATAGGCTGCCGATAAAGGCCAGATATTTTCCGGGTCGTGGGCGAAAGGGATACTGTTCCGACGGTACTCCTGGATAAATCGTCTGCCGCCAGGCCGCCCACTCCAGAGGCCGCCGCTGCAAATTGGAAGTCGAGACCAGCGGCAAATCCCGAAACCGTTTGAACATCGGAATATACTCCGGCAAATCGAGCCGGTCCTGAATCGTCGTCAGCGTCGGGGTTAGACAGCGCTGGGCCATTGGAAAGCCATCGATCCCAAAGTGCGAGTGAATGAGGTCGAATTCATTCGCCCGCGGCCCGAAGACCTGTTCGACGGCCAAGATTGCCGCACCAGCTCGACTCCAATTTTCCGGTGTTCGATCGGGCGGCGTCGAACACAGGACTTCAAGCTTAGCGCGAGTGGATGAATCGGCGCTCGCAAACAACGTGACCTCGTGGCCTCGGCGGACGAGTTCGTCAGTGAGGTACGACAGCGCACGTTCGGAGTCTGACGGGCCACGGGAAGGTCTCCTGTTCCACAGAGGCGCGATCTGAGCGATTTTCATAATAGACTTTCCTTTCTCGTCGAATGATGGTGCCGCCGGATCGCTGGCACGGGCTCCCAGTCCAGGGTTTGCTCACCTGTATCTCATATCGCATTCGGTGCGCGGCGAGCACTCGGACAGTCCCTAGTCTCTCCGGTATGAGCCCACTGCCTGCGAAAGCGACCAGGCGGAATCTAGAAACTAGGGATCTTCCTAGGGGACGCGATCTGCCGGTGTTGTATGGTGAAAAGCCGCCGATACAACGAGGGGGGAGCATTGCCTTCCCCTGGCGGCGGAGATAGAATCGCCCTCATTTTCACGTCGTCGATTATGCCATCGCGCCGCACACCAGCCGCCGCTCGCGCGACGCAGCGCCGCCAGTCCGCTGCGGTTCGTTCAGCTCCTCCTCCGGTCGAGAGTGAGAAGGAGGATGGGTCGGACGATGGCCGCCGCATGCTCATTGTCGGCATCGGTGCATCCGCCGGCGGACTGGAAGCCTTTACGCAGTTGCTTACGCGTCTGCCGCTAGATACCGGCATGGCATTTGTGCTGGTGC
>JAUXSN010000010.1 GCA_030679895.1 Candidatus Moraniibacteriota bacterium
GACTGCCAGTAGCCGAGCACTAGATTGAGGTCGAGGAACCAGCTCTGCACGGTGGTGGTGCGCGCCTTGATGCGGGCGATGGCGCGTTCGGAGAACGACACCGGCGACAGGCCGGGGGTGCACGACAGGCATTTCTGGCTACCCGAATACGCCGCGTCGATACCCCATTTGTCCATATACAGCGGCGTGCCGGCGAGGCTGGTGACGCAGTCCATGATGGTCAAGGCGCCTGCTTCCTGCGCGATCCGGCCGAGCGTTTCGGCGTCCGACTGCGCGCCGGTCGAGGTCTCGGCATGGACGAAGGCGAGAATTTTCGCATCGGGGTTGGCCTTGAAAGCGTCACGCACTTTCTGCGGATCGACCGGCGCGCCCCAGGCGTCGTCGACAATCACCGGCACGCCGCGGGTGCGCTTGACGTTTTCCAGCATGCGCCCGCCGAACACGCCGTTGCGGCAGACGATCACCTTGTCGCCCGGCTCCACCAAGTTGACGAAGCACATTTCCATCCCCGCCGAGCCGGGTGCGGAGACCGGGAAGGTCAGCGCGTTTTCGGTCTGGAAGGCCATGCGCAGCATGGACTTGATCTGCTCCATCAGGTCGACGAAAGCGGGATCGAGGTGGCCGATGGTCGGGCGCGCCATCGCGTCGAGGATGCGCTGTGGCACGTCGGAGGGGCCGGGGCCCATGAGGATGCGCTTGGGGGGGATGAAGGAAGCCGTCATAACCTTGGTCTCTATGTGGAAAATATCAACTGAAACAATGGGTTGATTCTACGGCAAACGGCTGGAGGCGGAAATCAGGCAGGCGGCTCGCCCATCAGCGGCCGCATCGCGGTAAGCAGGCTGTTGAAGATGCTCGGGTGGGCTTTTTCCTGCTCGGCCAGCATCTGCTTCATCGCGTAGCGCTGCTGCGGCTTGGAGAAACACGCGGGGCAGTTCTCGAAGATCACCGGCAGCCCTGCATCCAGGGCAAACGCGCGGGTCTGGCGTTCGCGCGCGTAGGCGAAGGGGCGAATGATGCGCAGGTCGCCGGCGTCGTTCAGGTAATGAGGCTGCATGGTTCTGAGCTTGCCGCCGAACAGCATCGACATCA
>JAUXSN010000017.1 GCA_030679895.1 Candidatus Moraniibacteriota bacterium
AGCGCGAACGGAAAGCCGAACAGGAAGCGCACATGCGTGGCGCCGACCGTGCCGAGCGTGGCGGTCAGCTCGCGCTGCATGGCGTTGCGCGCGGTTTGAGCTGCGGCGGCGATGAGGGTGAAGATAGCCCAGAGCATTGCGTGACGTTTCTTTTTATGGACGCACCGGCGACGAACTAGGCCGCCGGCTTGATCTCCGCTGCTTCCGGGAATTCGGTGGCGGTGCCGTTCTCGTTATCGATCAACAGGAACAGATCGAAATAGCGGATCGTCGGCGCGGCGCCGGTGCGCTTGATGATCGACTGTTTCCAGTCCTCGTTATGCGCGCGCTGCGCGGCGTCGAGCGACGGCCAGATATAGACGCCGGCGCCGGTCTTGCCGTTCAACTCGAGCAGGAAGTGTTTGCGCAGCAATTCCTTGTTGCTCTGCCATTTCGGAATGACGTGGCGCGCATCCTCGGCCACCTGCTGACGCGTCCAGCCCTTCGGTGAATTGAATTCGACCAGTTCGAGAATCATGTTCCTGTCCCTTACTTTTTGCGCATGATCTTGTCCGAAAACCGGTTCCCACTTTTCGGGATCATGCGCGGGATTCCGGCCGCGACCCGACCAGCATGTAGTTCACGTCCATATCGGACGACAACTGCCAGCGGTCGGCGAGCGGATTGTAGATCACGCCGCGCTCGCCGATGACGTCGAGGCCGGCGTCTTCGATGGCGCGTTCGAGTTCCTGCGGCTTGACGAACTTGTCCCATTGATGCGTGCCGCGCGGCACCCAGCGCAGCACGTATTCGGCGCCGACGATCGCCAAAGCAAAGCTCTTCAGCGTGCGGTTGAGCGTCGCCGCGATCAGCAGCCCGCCGGGCTTGACCATCGACGCGCAGCTATCGACGAAAGCCGGCACGTCGACGACGTGCTCGACCACTTCCATCGCCAGCACCACGTCGAACTTCTCGCCGGCCTCGGCCAAAGCCTCCGCCGTGGTAGCGCGGTAATCGACCGTGACGCCGGTCGCTTCGGCATGGGCCTTGGCGGCTTCGATATTCTCCTCGGCCGGAT
>JAUXSN010000031.1 GCA_030679895.1 Candidatus Moraniibacteriota bacterium
GACTCCTTATGAACAAAGGACAGAATATGAAAAACCAAAAAAGCCACTTGCTAACCGCTACATTTTCTTCGTGCCGGTCCCCCGGCGCTCTTTAATTACCTGGCGGGCCCGGGATATCCCCAGCTTGCCCGGCGGCACGTCCTTGGTAATGGTGGACCCGGCCCCCACATAGGCCCCGGCGCCAACGGTCACCGGCGCCACCAAGGCGGTGTTGCTGCCGATGAAGGCGCCCTCGCCGATGACGGTGGGATGCTTCTTCTCGCCGTCGTAGTTGCAGGTAATGGTCCCGGCCCCGACGTTGGTCCCGGCCCCGACGTCCGCATCTCCCAGGTAGGTGAGATGGCCGGCCTTGACGCCTTCATGGAGGACCGATTTTTTCACTTCCACGAAATTGCCCACATGCACCCCGGCCCTGAGATCGCTTAAGGGCCGGAGATGGGCGCAGGGCCCGATATCCACCCCGGCCCCGACCCGGCTCTGGGTGATGACGCTGCCCATTTTGACATAAACGTCGTGATCCAGGATGGAATCGGCAATCTTGACCGAGGCCTCGATGCGGCAGTTTTCCCCGATGACGGTCTTTCCCTGGAGATAGACATTGGGATAAATAACCGTGTCTTTGCCGATGGTTACAAAAGACTCGATGTAGGTGACCTCCGGGTCCATAAAGGTGACCCCCTGGTCCATGTGCCGGGCATTGATCCGGCGTTTGACGGTGCAGGTGGCCCCGGCCAGCTCGGCCCGGCTGTTGATCCCCAGGAGCGCCTCCCAGTCCGGGTCGATGAGGGCTTCCACCCCCCTCCCCTGCTCCCGGGCAATGTGAATCAGGTCGGTAAGGTAAATCTCGCCGGTGACCGGGCTTTTGGGGATTTTCATCAGCCCATCAACCAGAAACGCGGCGTCAAAACAATACGCCCCGGTGTTGATCTCCCGGATCGCCAGGAGATCGGGACGGTCGTGCGAATCTTTGGCCTGGACCACCGCCGCCACCCGGCCGGCCTCGTCCCGCACCACCCGGCCGTAATGTGCCCCGTCCGGCAACTCGATGGTCTGGACGGTGACCGCGGCCCCGGCGCCGGCATGCAGCTTTTGCAGCGCCGCGATACTCTCGCCGGAAATCAGCGGCGCATCGCCGCACAGGACCATGATCGTCGCGGCCGAGGCCGGCACCGCCGGCATGGCCACCTGGACGGCGTGCCCGGTCCCCAGCTGCGGCTCCTGGACCACGAAGCGCAGCTTGTAGTCCGTCAAGGCCGCCTTAACCGCTTCTGCCTGGTGGCCCACCACCACCACGATGTCGTCATCGCCCGCCTCTTTGAGCGTATCCAAAAGGTAAGCGATCATGGGCCTGCCCAGGATCTGGTGCAGCACCTTGGGCTTCGTTGACTTCATCCGGGTCCCCTGGCCCGCAGCCAGAATGACGGCGGTTGCTTTATCTTTAGACAGGTTCATATCCTACCTTTATGCATTGATTATGCCAGAATTTGCGAATGGTGCGTAAAACGCACCCTACTTGCGACTTCTTAAAATCATAATAATATATTTTGGCCCCACCAGAATGCCTTTCTTACAACCCTATTGGTACGTAGGGTGCGTTTCACGCACCATCATTCGCCGAAATTACTCGATTGATCCTTATCAACGCCGTCGCCACCCCAATTGGGCGGATACAACCCCTGGGCCACAAAACGGTGGATGGTTGAATAAGGCCAACCCATCGGGGTTTTCGCGTATCCATGTTTCACCGGGTTCCAATGGAGGTAATCCAGATGCCGGTGAAAATCCGGTTCATCGCGGATGACATGATCCCAAAACCGCCGTTGCCAAATACCGCCTTCGTGGCGGCGGTTCCTCGATATATTGACATTCTCTTCAGGACCCAACAGATTTTTGCACCTTTTGGTTACGCAACTCTTGATCACGGCCCAACGTGCCGCATATCTGTCGTCATGTTCCGG
>JAUXSN010000032.1 GCA_030679895.1 Candidatus Moraniibacteriota bacterium
GGTAAAAACAAAACCGCTGGCCGAGAAAAATTGGTCCTCCCAGGAAATTTCCGGAAAGCTGAAGATGCATCCGTTTGTCGCCAGAAAAAGTTTGGAGCAAGCGAGAAACTTTTCTTGGGAGAACCTGAAGAACTCATACAAAATTCTTTGCGAGATTGATTTTGATTCGAAGATCGGAAAAACTGATATAAATTTGGCGCTGGATAAATTTATTGCAGCGGTATAAATTGTTTCAATAAATTATATGAAAGAAGGAAAAATCTATCCTTTAACCAAGGAGATTGAGCTTACTGAAGAAATTTTGCGGGGGATAAATGAATTGATGGGGGTTTTATCTCCGGGAATAAAAAAAGTAGATCCGATGCGTTTTGAGGAGCTAATCAAGAATCCCTTTTTTGAATTGTATCTTCTCGAACTGGAAGGGCGGATTGCGGGAATGGCGAGCCTTCACTATATGGAAACACTGGCTAAAAAATCGGTCTGGGTTGAAGACGTCGTCGTGCATCCAAATCACCAAGGGAAAGGGCTGGGAAAAAAGATTATGAAGCACATTGTCGGCGAGGCAAAGAAAAAAGGAGCGAAACATATTGATCTGACCAGCAGTCCGAAACGGGTTGCCGCCAACAGGCTTTATCAAAGACTGAATTTCGAGCCGAGAGACACGAATGTTTACCGGCTAAAAATAGAATAATTCTTGGGCCATGCATCAAAAAATCCATACCTCGGTGTGGATTTTACGTTTCTCCAGGTCTAGCTATTTTTTTGAAGCCTTGCTTATTGCTTTCGTCAGCCTTGATTTTTTTCGGGCAGCCGTGTTTTTCGCGATAACACCGACTTTGGCGGCTTTGTCGAGCGCTTTTTGGACAGTCGGGAAATATTTTTTGGCTTCGTCAAGATTACCGGCTTTCGAAAGCTCCCCCAGCTTTTTTACCGCTTCGCGAAAAGACGTTTTTGCTTTGATGTTTTGCGCCTTTCTCTTTCCGGAAGCGCGCATGTATTTTTTGGCGGATTGTTTGATTGGCACGTTCGTTTCACTCAAGTGCAAAGTGCAAAACTAAAAGTGCAAAATTGCAGTTGAAAATTAAAAATTTGTTTATAACGCCTTATATTTCTAACATAGCTAACCATTTTTGTAAATACCAGGGCATTCAATAAAAATACTTTATACTTTATACAAAATACTTTATACTAGAACCAATGATTGCCAAAATAACCGGAAAAATTGATTTTTTTCGCGATAACTACGTAGTGGTGGATGTTGCGGGAGTGGGATACAAAATATATGTCACGGACTTTGCGATGGGAAAAATCGTCGGAAAAGAAGAAGTTGTCCTTTTCACCCATACCTATGCGCGCGAAGACACTTTGTCACTCTATGGTTTTTTGACTATCGAGGAACTGGGAATGTTCGAGCTTTTGATCTCCATTTCCGGGATCGGGCCCAAAGCGGCGATCGGAATCCTTTCTATCGCTGAGCCAAAAACAATTCGTACGGCGGTAATATCCGGAGACGCCTCCATCCTCACCCGGGTTTCGGGCGTCGGCAAAAAAACCGCTGAACGAGTGATACTCGAGCTGAAAAATAGAATAACACAGCTTCCGGGAGAAGATCAGGGTTCGGCCAAGGCCGATTCTGAAGCCATCGAGGCGCTGATCTCATTGGGATATACGAACGCCCAATCCAGGGACGCTTTGAAAAATATTCCGGAAAAGATAAAAGACGTTTCGGAGAGAGTGAGGGCGGCGCTAAAAAGTTTGGGGAAATAAGTTAAAATATAAAGATAAAATACTTGAAGCTGAAAATTTATAATCGCACGAGTATTATTTTCGCATTTTTTATATTAACGGGCGTATTATCCTATATTTTTTCCCGCACTTCTTGCGCGGGCGGGCTGGTTCCCTGCACCGATGATTGCAATTTTTGCTACTTATTGGTGGGAATATCAAATATATTCCTGTATCTGGCCGGATCCTTGCTGACGGCCGCGGTGCTGCTCGGGATCGTGATCGGCGGGATGATCTATATGGTTGCCGGTCTTTTTCCCCAAGCGCTCAATTTTGCCAAGCTGGCGTTTTCTGTTTCCCTAAAGGCGCTTGCGATAGCTCTTTGCGGCTGGCTTGCCATCAATTCCGTCATGAATATTGTCGGCTACAAGCATCCGGCCGGCGGAAAATGGTGGCAGCATGAATGCGCCACCTCTGTAACGAGTGCTTCAGGTAGTGAAAAAAATACGAATGAAAAAAACATTTTTGGAATAATTCAATAACTTCCGAAACCTGAATCTCAATTTTATGAAAGGAAATATTCTTAATTTCATCCAATCCAACTCTCCCGACGGGGGCTTTTTGCAATCGGAACAATGGAGTAAGTTTCAGGAAGGCTGGGGGAGGAAAACGCATAATATTTTTTTAGGCGATGACGGAGGTGAATTTTTAGCTTACGCAAATATTATTAGTCATACATTGCCACTTGTAGGGAATTATTTTTATGTGCCGCGAGGACCGGTTGTCAGTGAACAACGAACAGTGAACAACGAACAATATTTCAATAAAAAATTTATCATTTTTCGAGATAAATTATTGAATATAGCGAAAGAAAATAATGCAGGATGGGTTCGCGTTGAGCCGAACAGCAGGGAAGGCTTGAAATTAATCCAAGAAAATTTACCAAATGGAATAAAGATGAAAAAGTCCTCGGTCGATATGCAGTCGAAGGAGATATTGGTGATGGATATTTCCGGGAGCGAAGAAGATATGTTGGCTCGGATGAAACCGAAGACGCGCTATAATATACGATTGGCGGAAAAAAAGGGCGTGAAAATATATAATTCGCGGGAAGAAAGATATATTGATGGATTTTGCCGTTTGGTTAAAATCACCGCCGAGCGCGATAAGATAAAATCGCATCCGGAAGAATATTATCGAAAAATGTTTGAAGCAATACCGGACGATACGCTAAGATTGTATATTGCTGAATATGAAGGTAAGATTATCGTGGCGAACTTAGTCTTATTTTTTGGCAGTACCGCTACTTATATGCACGGTGCGTCGGCGAGCGTTTATCGCAATGTCATGGCGCCGTATCTTCTGCAGTGGCAGCAGATAAAAGATGCGAAAAAAGCGGGATGTATGAGATATGATTTCGGCGGTGTGAAGACAGGAAATGCCGGCGGCAAATCTTGGGAAGGAATCACAAAATTCAAAACTGGATTCGCGCCGGAGGTTGAGACGATTCAATTTCCGGGATGTTATGATATAGTTTTGAATTCCAATAAACACAATTTGTATCGGATACTGCAAAAAGTAAAAAGGATTTTCTGATGAAAAAAATCATTCCCCAAACCATCAAAAATATCTACCATTTTTTTCAAGCGGTTCTCGCGAATATTCGTTACGGGTTTCCGTCGCGGAAGCTAAAAATTATCGGGGTGACAGGGACAAATGGCAAAACGACAACGGTGCAGATGATCGCAAAAATTCTGGAGGAATCCGGAAGGAAAATTGCGGTGGCCTCGACCATAAATTTCAAAATTGGTGATAGAGAATGGGTAAACGACACAAAATTTACGACCTTCTCGAGCTTCAAGCTGCAAGAATTTTTGAAAAAAGCGGACGAAGCTGGCTGTGAATACGCGATTATTGAAGTGACATCTCACGCGTTTGATCAAAATCGGGTCTGGGGAGTGGATTTTGATGTGGCCGTTATTACAAATATTACGCGTGAGCATCTTGATTATCATAAAACGATGGAAAGGTATCAAAAAGCGAAACAAAGGCTGTTTGAGATGGTGGCGGAAAAAGAGGATGGGGTGGCGGTGGTGAATTTAAATATGGAGAATGCGGAGGGATTATTGAAATATGGAGCCAAAAAAATATTTGGATATTTTTTGGAATCTCAAAGCTCAAAGCTCAAAGCTATAACGCAAAACTTAAAACTATTGTTGCGGGAAATATAAACCTCGGAATAAACAAATCCAGTTTTAGGGTTAGTGGAGTGGATTTTCAAATAAACTTGCCCGGAGAATTCAATATCGAAAATGCCTTGGCGGCAATATGTGTCGGATTATCGCAAAATATCTCGCTCGAAAAGATTTCCGAAGAGCTTGCGAAAATAAAAGGCGTGCCGGGGAGGATGGAACGAATCGAAAATGATCGCGGGCTGGAAATAATTGTCGATTATGCCGTGACGCCGGATTCGCTGGGAAAACTTTATGGCTATGTAGAAAAATTTAAAAAAGAGAATTCAAAAGTTATTGCCGTGTTCGGTTCTTGTGGCGAGCGGGATCGGGGGAAGCGGCCGATTATGGGAGAGATTGTGGCGGAGCACGCGGATTATTGCATTGTGACAAACGAAGACCCGTACAACGAAAGCCCGGTGCAAATAATAAATGAGGTGTTTGAAGGAGTAGTTGGACACAAAGTCGACGAACAAATCCCGAATTTTCAATTTTCAATTTTCAATTTTCAAACAAATTCCAATGACCAAATTTTAAAATCTAAAACTGAAGGGGCTAATGCATTTAGAATTCTAGACAGAAAAGAGGCAATAAAAACGGCTTTGCAAATTGCAAAGCCGGGGGATATTGTAGTAGTCACCGGGAAAGGGGCGGAGGAAATTATGGCGATCGGTGACAAAAGAATTCCGTGGAACGATCCGAAAGTTATCCGAGAAGTCTTGCGAGAGCTAAAGTGAAAGAAAAACCAATCAATCCGCCAACGATAACTTCTCTGATTCTATGGCCCATTCTTTCTTTCAGCTTAGGATATTTTTCTTCCAGTTGGAGATTTTCGATGATCTTGTTCAGATATCTTCCCTGGTCGCCCATGTACATCCGGAGTCTTACGGCATCATCAATTGTTATGATAGCCAAAACAAAAGCAACGGCAAAAGCGCCTGAATCAACCCCCTGGTAGTATCCGACGGCTGTGACCAACGAAACTATAAAACCGGTGTGGGCTGACGGCATATGTCCATGGCTGACATGTTTGAGTGTATTTCCAATATCCCAGCCGTGCTTCAGGGAATAGAGGACGATTTTTATTAACAAAATAAATACCCAAGTGATTATTGGCAGGATAAAAGAGTAGTATCTGGATATATCAATCATCTGAATTTGAATTAAGATATCGAACATATGTTTATTTTATCATATTTTTCGAAAAAGATACATAGTTGGCGTTTAAGACAGAGGATATTTAAATATCGGGTCTGAATATGACCAATATCGGATTGGCGCGTCTTTCAGATTTAATGTATTATATATTCATGCAGGAGGATTTCAAGAAAAAATTTATTTTGCTTTCCAAGATTGCCAAAGAAAAAAAATATGCGCAGGAGTATCTGGGCCTTTTAGCGCGCCGCGGCGATCTTGGTTCGATCCGGATTGGAAAAAGATGGTATACCTCCCAAGAATGGTTTTTGGAATTTTTGACAGACGCAGAAAAAAGAAAAGAGGAAATTTCCAGGAGCCTGTCGAAAACTGAAGAGGCAAAAATCAGCGAACCAATCATTGAAGCGAAAAAGGAAGCGGCGCCCAAGCAGGAGATATTTGCGGAAAATAAAAATATTACTGTCGCCGGAAATAAAAAGGAATATGCCGATGATTATTTCATACCTGATTTTTCTTCAGAAATAAAAATAAGAATTCCAGAAAAAAAACTGTATACCGTGTCGCCTAGTCCACTTCCGGCGAGATCGATGGATCTCCTGCCTCGTCGACAGGCGTATGTTCTCTCAAAAAAACGGGAAGATATCCTAAGCGTAAAATCGGGGAGCTGTATTTTTCCGAAAAAAAATTTCTCTCGAGGCACTGATCAGAAGCCAAGGATAAAAATAAGCAGTCCGGCGAGGCAAACTGAAAGAGCAGTTCTTAGATTTGATGATATGGCTGTTTCTTCTGAAAAAAAATTGACGGAACGCCGGGAAGAAAATAAAAACGAAATGCCAATGCCGCGTATTAATTGG
This sequence comes from Candidatus Moraniibacteriota bacterium, assembly GCA_030679895.1. Classification (GTDB taxonomy): domain Bacteria; phylum Patescibacteriota; class Minisyncoccia; order Moranbacterales; family UBA11712; genus Fen-1326. Next base: position 5,966 of record JAUXSN010000032.1, read on the forward strand.
GAGGCTAAAATATCCAATAATCTATTTTCTCCGAGTTTCGCGGAAGAAAGAGAACGACCCGGTATTTTTCTCCCCAGACTTGCCTTTGGGATGGTTACGGTGCTATTGTTCCTGCTACTCTTTCAAGCTGCTGCTTTCTTTAAAGAAGATCTGATGAAGATAGCCGGTTTCAGCCGAAACCAAGGCATCGTAGCCGGAGCTAGCGATGAAAAAATAAACAGTATCGCGGATGTCAGATCGGAGGCAGACTATTATCTTTCCAATTCAGCCGATGCAATGAAAGAATCAGTCTCTTTTTCCAGATTGATGGTGAAAACAGCTCTGGAAAGAAATAGCGATCAGTAAACAATGAACAATGATTGGTGATCACCGAGCATTGATTAATTATTAAAAATAAATGTCATGATTATGTGGGTGATATTAGGAATCGCGGTTGTCCTTATCCTTTGGGCGATTGCCATCTATAACGGGCTCATTCGGCTCAAAAATCGGATGGACGAGGCCTGGAGCGACATCGATGTCCAGCTTAAGCGAAGATATGACCTGATACCGAATTTGGTCAGCACCGTGAAAGGCTATGCCTCTCACGAAAAAGAAGTTTTTGAAAAAGTGACGGAGGCTCGAACACAAGCGATGGGAGCTCAATCGGCGCCCGACAAAGCGCAGGCGGAAAATATGCTTTCGCAAACCTTGAAAAGTCTTTTTGCGGTGGCCGAAGCCTATCCGGATCTCAAGGCCAACCAGAACTTCCTGGAACTTCAGCGAGAGCTCACTGACACGGAGGATAAAATCCAAGCTTCTCGCCGGTTTTACAACGGCAATGTCCGGGATTTCAACACAAAGATTCAAGTTTTTCCCAACAATGTTTTCGCGGGGATGCTGGGATTTTCTGCTCGCGAATTCTTCGAGGCGGCAGGCGAGGAAAAGGAAGTGGTCAAAGTCGATTTTTAATCTTTCCGTATATGAAAAAGAATTTCCATTAAACTAGTTTTAACACTAGAAGATTTTGCTATATGTCTACAATATATACTCAAGCCGATAAAAATACCCGCCTTACCTGGATATATATCACCGGTTTTTTAATTTTTGTCATTGGCATCGGCTATGTTTTTGCGGGTGCTATGAATAACTCAATAATATTGATTGTTGCGGTGTTGTTTAGCGCAGTCATGAGTTTTGCTTCCTATTGGTGGAGCGACAAGATAGTTTTGGCGATGAGTGGAGCAAAATCTGTTACGCACGAAAACGCGAAAGAAATTTATCACATTGTGGAAAATCTTTGTATCACCGCCGGTCTGCCGGTTCCCAAAATATATATTATCCAAGATCCTTCGCCGAATGCTTTCGCGACCGGACGCAACGCCGAGCATGCCGTCATCTGTCTCACTACGGGAATTATTGAAAAACTGGATAAGTCGGAACTGGAAGGCGTGGTCGCGCATGAACTTTCCCACATTGGGAATAGAGATATCCTGCTCTCGACGGCCATTGTGATTTTAGTCGGGTTTGTGGCGCTTCTGGCCGGATTTTTTCGCCGCTGGAGTTTTTTCGGAGGTCGGGACAATGACCGGGAGGGCGGACAGCTGGGATTGATTTTATTTATCGCGGCGATCATTCTTTCCATTCTTGCTCCCATCGCGGCGATGCTCATCCAACTGGCCATTTCCCGAAAACGCGAATTTCTGGCGGACGCGGACGGAGCGCTGCTCACTAGATATCCCGAAGGCCTTGCCAAAGCGCTTGAAAAAATTTCCGCCGATCCAACACCGATGCGCCATGCGAATCAGGCGACCGCCCATCTTTTCATCGCCAACCCTTTCAAGGGAAAGAAAATATCAAATCTTTTCCAAACTCATCCTCCTATTGCGGAGCGGGTGAAGCGTCTGCGGGGGATGGATATGTAAGATGTTTGCACGATTAAGAGAATTGTTGTATTTTAGAGAAAAAGGTATCAGACTTGATTTTTAGCTCTAGCTCTGATATAATAGACAATCTACATAATAATAGAGATTAAAATCACCATTATGTTAAACAAAATATATCGCTTTCTTTATCCAGGGAAAAATCCTTTTGAAATAAGGAAAAATTTTAATATTCCCGAAAATATTAAGTTTAGTTTGGAAATGTTTTCTGACGGGTATATTGTAATTAGTTCCGATGAGCTTCCCGGATTTATTTCAGAGGCCAGAAATTCAAGCGAAATTTTGGATGCCTTGAATGACGCATTGATGGTTTATTATGATGTTCCAAAAAAATATGGCGATGTCGCTTTTCCGGCCTTGAACATTGAAGGGCATGGGACGATAAGCTATCAAAACAAAAAAATTCAATTTGCATAAATGGGCGTAACTTTCAACAGAAAACAATGCGTTCGTTCTTTGTGCAAACTTGGATTTTACAAATCGGGTTCCGGCCGCGGAAATCATGACAAATTTATTTCTCCCATAAAAAATAGCAATCCGCCTTTTATAATGGTGCCAAGGCATAATAATATTCACTGCCAGAACAGAATATTGCAACAACTGGAGATGATGGGCGGAGACAAGCTGGTTGGTGAGTTTGTAAAAAATTTATAATATAACATATACCCAAAAGAAAACCTACGATGTCATCTCGAGCGATATTTCCTGGGAAAGTATTGATCCGGAGTTTTTCAGAGAATACAGAAAAGATCGAGCGAAGCTTGGCATCAAGCCGCGCCTTCTTTTTTCCGAAGACTCGAGAGAAAATGTGAAAACTACGACCGATCTTTTGCGAGAATATAAATTTTTACTAAAAACATATACTCTCAAAAGTTCCATCAACATTTTTCGCGACAAAGTTCTGATCGTCGACACAGAACTGGATTCTCTGGTCGTTCTGATCTCGATTCAAACAACGGTAGACACTTTCAAGGCTGTTTTTGGAACCTTGTGGCAACTTTTGCCGGAGGAAAAATAATTTCTCCCCGAAGCTAAGCTTTGGGAATTTTTTTATGCAATTCAAAATTCCCAAGAATACGGAAAAGTACGAGTGGACGCAGCACGCCGTCATCAAAATGAAACAATATGGACTGACCGCCCAGCGAATTTTGCGCGTGGTAAAAAATCCAAAAAGACTGGAAGAGGGAATCGTGAAAAATACCATCGCGGTGATGCAGCCGACATCGATGAGCACGAAAGACGGGAAAAGAGTTTGGACGCGGGAAATTTGGGCGATGTACCAGATCAAGCGAAAAACTAAGAGCGAAAAAGGAAAAGCATTCGGGCGGCAAAAAATACGCATCATTAGCGCGTGGCGGTATCCGGGCGTGAGTCCCAAAAGAGACCCCATCCCGGAGGAAATTTTGCGGGAATTGGAAAACATGCTTTAGCATTTGCCTCATTAAAGCCAAATTTATCCGCGCGGTTGTTTCCTGGAGAAAAATCGTTTATAATAAACCCAGCAGATAAAACTCTAAAAATTGATATAGAAAGCGAGGTGAATATATGGAAGAGCAAAAAAAAGCTGAAACAAGCGATGTTGAAAAAAACAAAGCTCTGGCAATCGTGGGCTATATTATTCCGATTTTATTTTTCATTCCTCTCGTGACGGACGCTAAAAACAGTCCTTTCGCAAAATTTCATGCCAATCAGCAACTGAACTTGCTTCTTTTCTGGGTGGTAGGGCAAATTGCTGCTACGGTTCTAACTTTTGTGTTGATAGGATTCCTGATTTTCCCTCTCGTGATGATTGCAGGTGTGATTTTCATGATTATGGGAATCATTAACGCGTCTAAGGGCGAAATGAAAGGGCTTCCCTTGATTGGCGGATTTAAGCTGATTAGCTAAAAGTGCTATTGCGCAATAGTATTTTAAGAAACAGACAAACCTTTTTGGTTTGTCTGTTTTGATGTATAATGTGATCATGAAACGAACCAAAATAATTGCGACCATCGGGCCGGCGTCGGAAGACAAAAAAACACTTTCCGAAATGATAAGAAAGGGCATGAATGTCGCGCGCCTCAATTTTTCGCACGGGAATTTTTCTTCGCATAAAAGGATTATAAAGCTAGTCAGGAGACTTGGAGAAAAACTTGATGTCCCGGTGGGCATAATGGCTGATCTTCAGGGGCCGAGAATCAGGGTGAGCAACAGCCAGGAATTTTCAGTGGCAAAAAAAGAAATTATCCGAGTGGTTGAATTTCTATTGCCAGAGAAAACAAGCGCCATAAAAAATTTGATTGCTCGCGGCGTCGGTAAAATTGTCGGAAAAAATAAAACCAAAATCCTGAAGCTGGATCTCAAAGGAGTGGTCAAATTTGTTAAGGCAGGGACAGACATATTGATTGAGGACGGGCTTATCAAAATAAAAGTCTTGGAAAGAAAGAAAAACGTTCTTCGCGCCGAAGTGATAAACGGCGGGATAATCAAACCAAGAAAGGGAGTGAATATCCCCGGTATATCGGCAAGGTTGGGAGCGATCACGCAGTATGACAAAAAAGTGCTCGACTTCGCTCTTTCTCAAGACGTTGATTTTGTGGCGATGTCGTTCGTGCGGACGGCGGAAGAGATAAATTATCTCAAGGGACTCATAAAGAGAAAGTCAAAAAGAAAAAGCGGCCTTGCTCAAGTAGTGGCAAAAATAGAGAGAAAAGAAGCGGTGAAAAACTTTGATAAAATTCTTGGGGCGACGGACGCGGTTATGGTGGCTCGCGGCGATCTCGGAATTGAAATGCCGCAGTCCGATCTCCCAATTCTTCAAAAGGAAATAGTGGCCAAATGTCTGCGATCGGGAAAACCGGTAATTGTGGCGACGCAGATGCTTGATTCGATGATTCGAAACCCCCGGCCCACAAGAGCGGAAGTAACCGATGTTTCGAACGCCGTGATTGATCACGCGGACGCCTTGATGCTTTCCGGAGAAACAGCCAGTGGAAAATATCCGGTTGAAGCGGTCAAAACGATGAGTGAAATCATAAGAAGAACAGAAAGATCGCCTTTTGATGATCTGGGGCATGGCTTTCTGGGAGATCAAACATCTTCGGTTTCAGCGGCGGTGGCCCAAGCCGCTCATGAACTTTTGAAAGATAGCGGATCCAAAGCGATTGTTGTCGCGAGTGTCAGCGGTTTCACGGCTCGGATGATCACGCGCCACAGGCCGGAGCAGAAAATTTTTGTGATGACGAACAATGAAAAAACCCATAATCAACTGTCTTTGGTTTGGGGAGTGCGAAGTTTTGTTCTTCCGGACTGCGAAGATCTCGACGAACTGATTGATAAATCAATAGAAACAATCAGGAGAAAAAAATTATTGGGTAAAAAAGATAAAGTGGTGATTGTCGCCGGCCGCCCGCATGTCAAAAAAGAGCATATGAGTTTGGTGAAAGTGGAAGAGATCAGGTAAACTCAAAATACATTTAGAAACAAATAATAAAATAAAAACATGTTTAAAGGTAAAAAGATGGCCGCCTTTGGCGGAAAAACAAAATACATTCTTTGGTTCCGTGAATCCGGTATAAAAGACATTGAACTCGTCGGCGGGAAAAACGCGTCGCTCGGGGAAATGTTTCGCAATCTCCGCAAAAAAGGCATTCGCGTGCCGAACGGTTTTTCGGTAACGGCCGAAGCCTATCGCTATTTTATCACTCAAAACAGCTTGGATGGCGAGATCAAAGATATTCTCAAGGGGCTGGATACAGGAAATATGCGGAATTTGGCCGAGCGCGGTTATCGTGTTCGCGAGGCTATTCTTTCGGCTGAATTTCCGATTGATCTTCGAAATGTGATCATAGAAAGTTATGCCAAACTTTCGAAAGAATACGATTCTCACAAAAGCTTTCATATATCTTGGGACAAAAAAGACCACACCAATCATTTCGCGGGGGGAGTGGATGTGGCGGTTCGTTCGAGCGCCACGGCGGAAGATCTGGCGGACGCTTCATTCGCCGGCCAGCAGGAATCGTATCTCAATGTCACCGGAGAATATCAACTTCTGGAGTCCATCAAAAAATGCTTCTCTTCTCTTTTCACCGATCGGGCTATTTCCTATCGCGTCGATAAGGGCTTCGACCAATTGAGCATTGCGCTTTCGGTGGGAGTGCAAAAAATGGTGCGCTCGGACGAAGCTTCGAGCGGCGTGATGTTTACAATCGACACGGAATCTGGCTTCCAGGACGCAATTGTCATTAATGGCTCTTGGGGACTGGGAGAAAATATTGTAAAAGGAAAAGTAAATCCGGACGAATTTATCGTGCATAAACCCACTCTTCAAAAAGGATTCAAATCAATTGTCGGAAAAAAACTGGGATCGAAAGAAACAAAACTCGTCTATTCCGTCGGAGGGAGCGCTTCCACCCAAAATGTGGCCGTTTCGCAGGAAGATCAAAAAAGATTTTGTCTCACGGATGATGAGGCCCTGGAGCTTGCCCGCTGGGGGATGCTGATCGAGGAGCACTACAAAAAACCAATGGACATCGAATGGGCCAAGGATGGCCGATCGAATAAGCTTTTCATCGTCCAAGCTCGTCCCGAAACAGTCCAGTCTCAAAAAAGCAAAAATGTTCTCGAGGAATATATTTTGAGAGATAAAAGCAAAATTTTATGCGTCGGCGCGGCGGTGGGCGGAAAAATCGGGCAAGGAAAAGCGAATGTTATCAAAAACGTGGCCAAAATTGCCGATTTTAAAAAAGGAGAGGTTCTTGTCACTGAAATGACGGATCCGGATTGGGAGCCGATTATGAAGATCGCCAGCGCCATCGTCACCAATTCGGGGGGACGCACTTCGCACGCGGCGATTGTCTCGCGCGAACTTGGAATACCCTGCATTGTCGGAACCGGAAACGCGACAATCGCGATAAAAGACACAAAACCGGTGACAGTTTGCTGCGCGGAGGGTGAAGAAGGAAAAGTTTATGAGGGAACCCTGAAATACGAAATAAAAACGACGAATCTCAAGGAAATCAAAAAAACGAAAACGAAAATCATGATGAATGTCGGCAATCCCGACCAGGCTTTTGACTTATCATTCATACCGAACGATGGCGTCGGCTTGGCTCGAGAAGAATTCATTATCACCGAATATATCAAAATCCACCCGATGGCCCTCATTCACTTCGATCGGGTGAAAGACAAAGAAGAGAAAAAAAAGATAAACGATCTGACGCAGGGGTATAAGAATAAAGAAGAGTTTTTTGTGGACAAATTGGCGGAAGGCATCGGAAGAATTTGCGCGGCCTTTTTCCCAAAAGATGTTATTGTCCGGATGAGCGACTTCAAAACGAATGAATACGCGACCCTCATCGGCGGAAAAAGTTTTGAGCCGGCGGAAGAAAACCCCATGATTGGCTGGCGGGGGGCTTCGAGATACTATGATCCCGATTATATGGAGGGTTTTCGGCTTGAATGCCTGGCCTTCAAAAAAGTGCGGGACGTTATGGGGCTTACGAACATGAAAGCGATGATTCCATTTTGCCGCACGGTTGAGGAGGGGGAAAAAGTTCTCGCCGAGATGAAAAAATACGGGCTCGAGCGGGGCAAAAACGGACTACAGGTCTATGTGATGTGCGAGATTCCATCGAACGTGATTCTGGCCAAAGAATTCTCGAAAATTTTCGACGGGTTTTCAATCGGTTCAAACGACTTAACGCAACTCACTCTCGGCGTTGACCGCGACAGCGCCAAAGTAGCGCACGTTTATGACGAGCGGAACGATGCCGTAAAAGAACTCATTCGACAGGTGATCCAAAAAGCCCACAAGGCCCGGCGCAAGGTCGGCATTTGCGGCCAGGCCCCGTCGGATTTTCTTGATTTTGCCAAATTTCTGGTAGTTGAAAAAATAGATTCCATTTCTCTCAATCCCGATACGGTCATCAAAACGACGATCGAGATAGGGAAGATCGAGAAATAATTTTCGGGGATATATAAAAAAATTCACCACTGGGCGGTGGATTTTTTTGAAGCCTTGATAAGAGTACGGTCTTTGTCTAAGCTAAGGAGAATAAATCTCGTAATAATTTTCGAAGTATGATTGAGGAAGTAAAAGATTTTCAAATCGATACCAAAGAATTAAGAAGATATAAAAAGCTGACCGAGCCCAAAATTTGGAATGAAATCCAGAGGCTGTCCCTGAAGCTCAAAGGGAAGAGCATAGCGCATGTCAATACGACTTCTCATCGCGGAGGAGGCGGCGTAGCTGAAATTCTACATAGCTTGGTTCCTCTGATGCGGGATGCGGGTCTTGATGTGCATTGGTTTAAGCTAAAGGCTTCCAAAAGCTTCTTTAAGGCGACAAAAAATATTCACGATACTTTGCAAGGGGATTCGAGAAATCTCACCGAGGAAGAAAAAAATCTCTATCTCGAAGAATCGAAAAAAATAGCAGGCGACTTCGAAAAGGTCCAGGCGGATGTTTGGATTATTCATGATCCCCAGCCGCTTCTGCTTCCGAACTTTTGTTCTAGCATGAAAAATTCCATCCTTCGGATTCACATTGATCTTTCAAAGCCGAATGAAGACACCTGGAATTTTCTTTTCCCGCATGTTGCGAAATATAAAAAAATAATCTTCTCCATGAAAGAATACGCGAATAACCGCTTGCCGACGGACAAGATAGTGATTTTCCCGCCCGCGATCGATCCGCTCACTGCCAAGAATGCGCCGCTTAAAAAAGAAACCGCTCGGATGATTCTTGAAAATCTGGGATTGAATCCAGGCAAGCCGATTGTGGCTCAAATATCGCGTTTTGACGTCTGGAAAGATCCAATCGGTGTGGTCAAGGCCTTTTATCATGCAAAAAAAATCATTCCCGATTTGCAACTGGTATTCATGGGCCTCACCTTCGCAAGCGATGATCCGGAGTCGCTGGCCGCATTCAATGAAATTAAAAGATATGCGAAAGGCGATCCGGATATTTTTGCTTTTTACTATCCCAGAAATCTTCAATATGACAACAATACTTTGATTAATGCCGTGCAAACCGGAGCGGATGTCATTGTGCAAAAATCGATCAAGGAAGGCTTCGGCTTGACCGTAACTGAAGCTATGTGGAAAAAGAAAGCGGTCATCGGCGGAAATGTGGGCGGCATCAAGCTTCAAATCAGAAACGGTTACAACGGTTTCCTGGTTTCATCGGAAGAAGAGTGCGGCGCGCGTATAGCCGAGTTGATAAAAAACAAAAAACTGCAGAGTGAAATGGGGCGTCGCGCGAGAATTTATGTGGAAAAACATTTTCTTCTGCCGCGGCTTTTGCGGGATTATCTCAAAATCATCGACGAAGTGGTTGCGTGACTTCATCTGAAAAATTTGAATTTTTGTTTGATTTTTTAGGAACAAGAATGCTAGAATAACAAGCTCAAAGAAACGGCTAGCAGCACCTTAACATACCAAATTATCAAAAACCCCTATAAAAAACGAGGGAGGGAAGGCGCTATGTGCGGAATTTTCGGGATTGCTTATGATGGCAATTGCCTGGACAAGGTCGGAAGAGGGCTTTTCCATCTTCAGCACCGCGGGCAAAAATCCGTCGGATTGGCATTTTCCTGCAACGGAAAGCCCGTTCAAAATTCGGTTTTGCCGGGGCTTGTGAGACCTAACGATTCCATTTTCCAGCTGTCTGAAGGCGAGCAGGCTATTGGCCACGTGAGCCTTAAGGAACCGCAACCCTTTTTCGCTCACACAAAAATGGGCGAAATAGCCATGTCCTTCAGCGGAAATATCAGAAACAGCCAGGAGATTCGGGAAAACTTTCTGAAGATTGGTTGCGCGTTTACTTCTCACACCGATGTGGAGCTTATTGCAAGGCTCATCGGTCAGCACGAAGATCCCGTTGAGGGAATCAAGGGTATGGCTGAAAGAATCAGGGGCGCCTTTTCTCTGGTCCTGATTACCGAGAAGGGTGTTTACGCCGCCCGTGATCCTTTCGGGTTTCGTCCTCTGATTATCGGAAAGGACATCAGGGGTTGCGCGGTGGCTTCCGAGTCCCCGCCGCTCGTCGAAAACGAGATGAAAATTATCCGGGATGTCAGGCCGGGGGAAATCATTCTCATCGAGAAACAGGGCTTCACGACGGTCGGGTTGATCCCTTCTCCGCGTTCAGCCCACTGCGCCTTCGAGTGGGCTTATATCGCCCGCTATGATTCGGTGATTGACGGCGTGCCGGTTTACGAAGCGCGCCACAATTTGGGAGCGGCGCTTGCCAGGAACGACAACATCGAAGTGGATCTTGTTTCTCCGGTTCCGATGTCGGGAACGGGACATGCCGTCGGCTATCACCAGGCTTCGGGAATTCCCTACGGCTATGTCTTTTTCTACAACCGCTATTCTGACCGGAGCTATACCCCGCTTGATCAAAAAGATCGCGACCGGATCGCGGCCGAAAAACTTTCCCTCATTGAAGGGATGGCCCAAGGGAAGAGAATAGCTCTCCTTGATGATTCCATTGTCCGAGGGACGCAAATGCGGAGGCAAGTGGCGCGGCTTCGGGAGGCTGGAGCAAAGGAAATTCATATCCGAGTAGCCTCGCCTCCACTCGTGGCTCCGTGCGCGTATGGAATCTCGACGCGAACCTACAAGGAGCTCATCGCCCGAAACCATCCCGTCGAAGAAATCCGAAAACTTCTCGGGGCGGATACGCTCCGCTACAATTCGGTCGACGAATTCGTGTCGGCTATCGGCATTCCGGCGGAAAAGCTCTGCCTTTCCTGCTGGACGGATGAGTATCCGGTCTAGGGCTTATCGGGCCGCCTATGTTCTCGGGGGAGAAACATAGGCGGCCTCTTTTTATATGATTAAAATCAATCTTGATTTTCGCTTCATTGTGAGATAGGCTGGAATATATGGAAGCGTGCGTGAGCGGCTTAAACGGCAGTCCTGGAAAGACTGTGTGTCGAAAGGCACCGGAGGTTCGAATCCTCTCGCTTCCGCAATGAATAAACTTGGCATCACAAAAGAACAAGCGAATCAATTAGTGGAGGAATATATTAAAAATCCGGTGACGAAGCTTCATCTTCTCGAATCGCAGCTTCGGCTTTGGTGCAACCGGACAAAAAACTGGCCAGCGTAAGACTGAAATCTCTCAAAAAGAAATTCAAAGACAAATCCTTTGCGGCGAAATGCGACCGCGAACTCGTTCGCGAATGCGAAAAAGCAGGAATTTCGCTTGAAGAATTTCTCGAAATCGGGCTAACAGCACTGCAGGGGATCAGTGATAGCTTAGAAATGTAATATGAAACTATACAAAAAAACTGAAAAATTTGTGATTGATGCGTTTGCAAAAGCGGGTAAGCCCACGGATGTTCATCATGCGAAAAGAACGGTTTATTGGGTAAAAGAATTGAAACCGGATGCCGATGAGTCGTTGCTGATTGCCGGCGTGGCTCATGATATCGAACGGGCTTTTTATGGCGATTGGAAAAAGGGGTCGGATGATCCTGATGATTTGAGAAAACACCAGGACCTGAGCGCCGCAGAAATCGAGAAATTTTTGAGAGATGAAAAATATGATGAAAAACTTATCGTGAGGGTGAAGCATTTGGTTGCGTGCCACGAAGAAGGTGGAGACGTGGACCAAAATGTTCTTTGCGATGCAGATTGCCTGGCATATTTTGAAGAAAAGGCGATGAGGCATGTGAAAAAAGACAAAGATGACGGAAAACCGCTTGATGAAATAAGAAAAAAGTTGGATTTCAATTTCCATCGAATTCATTCTGAAGAAGCCAAGCAAATCGCGCGGAAGTGGTATGATGAGGCAATTGAAGAGCTAAAAAAATAAGCTATTATGGCATTTTCTCTCAACAATAGGAAAAAGATATGAATATTTTAATCGTTGTTGCAATATTTATCACAGGAATTGCCGCCAGTTTTATAGGAGGGGTGACTTCCGGCGGCGGAGGATTGCTTTCCCTTCCTGTCCTTGTGTTCCTTGGACTTCCGGTTGACGTCGCAGTGGCTACCAACAGATTTGGGACTCTGGGAAGCAATATCGGAAATCTTGCCAAATTCTTGAAGACGGATAAGATTGTATACAAATTTATGATTCCCTTGGTAATCGTGAGCACGATCGGAGGAATCGTTGGCGCAAATCTGCTGCTCGAGGTAAACAAGGATGCTTTGACTAAAATAATCGGTTTCGTGATCCTGCTGCTTGTGCCTATCGTCTTATGGAAAAAAGAATTGGGTTTGAAACAGAAAGATCGCTGGAATAATAAAATTCTTGTTGTCGGATTTGTTCTTTACTTCTTCTTGGAGATTTACGACGGCTTTTTGGGAATAGGTGGAGGAATCTTAGTCGCTTATCTTTTTGTTATGATATTCGGTTTCACCTACACGCAAGCCAATGCGACTGATAAAGTCGCTGTCTTTTTGAATGTTTTGATTTCGACGGTAATATTCGCCTTTCACCATTTAATCAACTATTATTACGGCATAATATATATTGCCGGTACCTTGATCGGCGGCTATCTCGGCGCGCACGTGGCCGTGAAAAAGGGAGACCGTTGGGTGAGAGCGGCTTTTATAATAATCGCAGTCGTTTTTGGCGTTAAATTGATATTTTTTAGCTAAGTATTAAATTTAACTTTATGAAATTTCAGAAAGCATCAGATAAAGATGCACAGGATATATTGGAAATAGAAAAGACAACGAAAGATCTGAAAACTTATCACGGTCTTTATAATAAAAAAGAAGTATTGAATTATATTTAAAGAAGAGATCGTTTACTTGATACTTAAAGAAAATATACTAGTAGGGATCATTTCATATAAAATTAGAGATAAAGACCATGTATACATAGGTGGACTGATTATAAAGCCTGAATTTCAGAAGCAGGGTCTGGGCAAACAAGTTATGGAAAAATTACTTGAAGAATTGAAAGATTATAAAGAACTTGATTTGGTTGTTCATCCAGAAAATTTTTCAGCCATAAAATTATACAAATCGCTAGGGTTTATTGAAAAATCACGCTTGGAAAACCATTACGGTGATGGAGAACCGCGATTATTGCTGGTTTTAGAAAGATAGATTAATTTCAATGAAGAATAAATCGAATAATAGCTTACTCATTAATATCTTTGGACTTCCGGCGGTGGGAAAGTCGACGCTCCGAAATGCGCTGATTGAAGCTTTGGGCGAGGAAAATTGCGGGAAGATTCCAGGAGATCACTATTTGAAATCAAAATCTCCAGATGATTCGTTTCTTGAATATTTCACGCATGACAATTACGATTGGGACTTGATTGAACAACTTATGAGTTGTCAGTTGGGAGAAACGATTGCCACACCGCTCTTTGATTACGATAAATTTACCCGTATTAGCGAAAATGGCAGCGACAAAAAATTCACAATGAGGCGACAGAACATCATGGACACTACTTATCCCTGCCCCTTTGCCGATCTTCGGATTTTGATTATGCTGGACGAAGAGGAAAGAAAAAAGAGAGTCACGGAAAGAGGGCGCACGGACTATTTTTGGAAGAAATTCGTTTTGGAAAATTGGGGAGAAGTTGAAGCCAGAGACCGAGAAAAAGGAAAAAATCATCGAAATAAGGCAGATTTGATGTTAGATGGCCTGGATAGCATTGAAGATAATGCGAAAAAGGCGGTTGATTTAATCAAAATGTATTTTTCTAGCATTTAACATCCATCACGAAATATTAGGAAATAATTATGAAAATAATAATATTATGATAAGAAAAGAGGAATATAAAGATCTAATAGATTCTTTAGATATTGGGGCATCTGTCGCTGAGCAAGATAGATTTTTAGAACAGGCAAAAGTCTCCACCCCTATTTTTGAAGATTTCATCGCCGATAAAATAGATTTTGTTTTAGGTTCTAAGGGATCAGGCAAAACGTCTATTTTTAGATTAACGCAAGCAATTAAAGATATTCTGTTAGCTAAAGTTAATTTACATATTATTACGGGGGTTGAACCACAAGGAAATGCAGTTTTTGAATTATTTAAGAAGGATTTCGAATTATTTACGGAATCTGATTTTGAAAATTTTTGGAAGATATATTTTGTGAATCTAATTTATAATGACTTTGTTTGCCAGGAATCATTTAAAGAAAAATTAAAAGATTACGGTTCGGATATTAATAATTTTATTAGTGAAAGTGCTGCAATAGGAATACCGCAAATTAGTAAGTCAACCGATTTAAGATCGATAGTCCAAAAAACGATCAATGCAATTAAACCAAGAAGGGTCAAAAAATTTAAGGGAGGAATAGAATATAAGCCAGATCAAGGCTCTATCTTTCCGATTGGAGAAATAGAATTTGAAAATGAGATATTGAAAGAAGAAAAGATACCTATTTGTATAACAAAACTTGGTGTTATTCTTGAAAAATTGCTTGGAAAAATGAATTTGAGAATCTGGATTTTGCTTGATCGTTTAGATATAGTATTCGAGCATGGAAGCCAGCTAGAATTTTTTGCCTTAAGAGGCTTGCTAAAAGCATATGAAAGCTTTCAGGTAAGCGCGGGAAATCCTTTCAAATATCTTAGGATCAAGATATTTTTAAGGAATGATATATTGGATTTTCTTTTAAACCCGGACAAATTTAAAAGAATTTCAGGCTATAAGAAGTCAAAAAATTTACCAGCGCTAACTCATATCACATCAAGAGCAACCAAGACACCACTAGCTTGGTCAAAAGAGGAAATACAGCAGCTGATGCTGAAAAGGTTATTTTTGTCAGCCATATTGAGATCTTATAATAAAACTAGTATAAATGAACTAAACAATGAGACCAAAAGGAATGAAATGTGGTCAAAATTATTTGGAGATAAAATTGAGCAGGGAGACAAAAAATCAGATTCTTTATCTTGGATATACACGAGATTAAGCGATTCCGATCAAGTTACTCCAAGATCAGCAATTGATTTTTTGGATGGTGTGATACATGAACAACGGAGGTTGTTCAACTTGAATAGTGTAGATCAAGAAAAGTTATTTTCTTCACAAGCAGTAAAGCAAGGAATAGTAACTGCTTCCATTGAAAAATATACAAAAGAAATAAAAAACGAATATCCAAAAATTGTATCTCATATTGAAAAATTGAGAGGTAAAAGTGCCGGATTTAAAATAAAAGAATTTAAAAAAATATTCGGCAATAATTACGAAGAGATTATTCTTGAATTGGAGAAAATTGGCTTACTTGGGAAGATTGGAGACACATATAAAGTAGCTTTTATATTTCGAGCTGCATTGGATGTCCATCCACAATTTTAAACAGATTTTTATTTTAAAATCTAAGCAAATTTGTTGCAATATTGAATTACTAGATAAATCTTAATCCCATGCA
Source organism: Candidatus Moraniibacteriota bacterium (assembly GCA_030679895.1). Taxonomy (GTDB): domain Bacteria; phylum Patescibacteriota; class Minisyncoccia; order Moranbacterales; family UBA11712; genus Fen-1326. The sequence goes on from JAUXSN010000032.1 coordinate 21,226, forward strand.
AAACTATCTATTCCTAATTGGAACAGTGGCTTTGGTCCATCTTCTCGCGGCGATGAGTCCCGGGCCGGATTTCATTATGGCGGTTAGAAATTCGCTCACGTATTCCCGGAAAACCGGCATTTGGACGGCAGTCGGGTTCGGGCTGGGAATCGGTGTGCATATTTCCTATTGTGTCGCGGGTCTCGCGGTTATCATTTCAAAATCAATTTTGCTTTTCAGCACGATAAAAATATTGGGAGCGGGCTATCTCATATATATTGGCCTAAAAGCTTTCTTTTCTAAATCCTCC
>JAUXSN010000043.1 GCA_030679895.1 Candidatus Moraniibacteriota bacterium
TCGGGAACGTCGAGGGGCGGGATTTCTTCGCCGGGAAAGCCGACGTCTTCGTCTGCGACGGGTTCGTCGGGAACGTCGCGATCAAGACGATGGAGGGGATGGCGACGGCCCTGGGCCAGTTCCTGAAAGCGGAGATCGGCAAGTCCCTCATGGCGAAGGTGGGCGCCCTGCTCGCGGAGCGCGCGCTTCGGGGGGTGAAGGACCGGCTGGACTACGAGGAATACGGCGGCGCTCCGCTCCTGGGGGTGCGGGGCGGGATCTTCATCTGTCACGGATCGTCCAGCGAGCGGGCGATCAAGAACGGGATCCGCGCCGCCGGCTCCCTCGCGCGCTGCGCGGTGGACGTCGAGATCGCCCGGTCCATCGCGGCGCGGGGACACGCCGCGGGGAACGCGCCGGCGAATTCGTAAGGCGATCACGGGAGGAGGGGAAGCGTTGGCATCGAAAATCGTCGGGCTGGGGATGTACGCCCCACCGAAAGAGTTGACCAATCTCGACCTCGAGAAGCTGGTCGACACGAACGACAGCTGGATCATGGAGCGCACCGGGATCCGGGCCCGCCACATCGCGGAACCGGGTACGCCGAATTCCGACCTTTGCGTCGAGGCGGCCCGGAAAGCGCTCGAAGACGCGGGTGTCGACCCGGCGGAAATCGACATCGTTGTCGTCGGGACACTGACGCCCGACATGCCGTTTCCGGCGACGGCATGCTTTCTCCAGGCGAAGATCGGGGCGACCAACGCGTACGGCATGGACCTGTCCGCCGCCTGTTCGGGGTTCGTCTACTCCCTGTCGGTGGCCGATGCGCTGATCCGGGCAGGCCGGGGGAAGAAGGCGCTCGTGGTCGGCTCGGAGATCCTTTCCACCGTGATCGATTACACCGACCGGTCCACCTGCATCCTCTTCGGCGACGGCGCGGGGGCGGTCGTTCTCTCCGAATGCCCCGAAGGGGAGGGGGTCCTCAGCTGCCACCTGCACTCCGACGGCGACCTGTGGAAGTTGATTTATTGCCCGGGGGGCGGCACCGTGCATCCGTACTCCCCCGAGATGGTGGAACAGCGTCTCGGCTTCATCCGGATGGCGGGGAACGAGACGTT
>JAUXSN010000001.1 GCA_030679895.1 Candidatus Moraniibacteriota bacterium
CAGCGGAACCGCCCCCACCGCGTTCGCCGTATCCACCACAACTTTCAATGGCTTAATTTTTTTGACATCAATTAAACTTAAAACTTTTCCCACGTAAGCGTCCAAAATTTCTTTTTTCATCATTTTGCCAGCCGGCGCGGCGGGAAATTTTCCCTCCATCACTAATTTTTTAAGATCAGCCATACCAGTATTTTCACCGATCGGCAGAGCGTTCTCGTAGCACAATTTTAAACCGTTATAATCTTTTGGATTATGCGAAGCAGTCACCATAATCCCCGCTTCGTGTTCCTTGTATTCGGCCACGGCAAAATTCAGCATAGGCGTTGTGGCAAGGCCGATATCAACCGCGCTTGCCCCTTGCTCTAAAATTCCTTTTTCGAGCGAAGAGACCAATGAGTCCGAAGAAACACGGGCGTCATGACCGACTACAACTGTTTTAGCCCCGGTCAAAACTGCCATAGCCCGACCTATGAGATAAATGACCTCTTCATTCAAATCTTCGGGGTAAATCCCGCGAATATCGTAGGCCTTAAAAATTGATGGGTTTATAGACATAAAACTACCTCAAAGATAACTTTGACTTTTGCTTTTTTCCATTATATAATAATAAAAGAATTAAGACAAATTTAACTTACGACGCCGAACTCTCAACTTACGATTTATCGTTAGTTGTTTGTCGCCAGTCGTTTATTGTAAACTATGGTCATTTTCTGGATTATTTTAGGTGTCCTGGGCCTAATCGTCGTTTGGCTCATCGCCGTCTACAACGGTTTGATTACTCTTCGAAACCGGACAGACGAGGCCTGGTCTGACATTGATGTTCAATTAAAACGCCGCTACGACTTAATTCCAAACCTCGTAGAAACGATCAAGGGTTACGCTGGGCACGAAAAAGAGGTTTTTGAAAAAGTAACACTCGCCCGCACCGCCGCCATCAACGCGGAAAAGGGCGGCATCCCGGCGGAAATCGGCAAGGCGGAAAATATGCTCGCCGGCGCCCTAAAAACACTTTTTGCCGTGGCGGAAAATTATCCCGATCTCAAGGCCTCACAAAATTTCTTGCAACTGCAAGATGAACTTTCCGACACGGAAAACAAAATTCAGGCCTCGAGGCGTTTTTACAACGGCAACGTCCGCGACTTCAACACCAAAAGGGAACAATTCCCAACTAATCTTGTTGCCGGCATGTTTGGTTTTAAATCAAAAGAATTTTTTGAAGTAGAAGAACCGAAAGAAAGAGAAGCGGTTAAAGTTCAATTTTAAAACGGATTTGGAAAATGAGAATTGAGATCTAATTTCTCGATTCTCAAATCTCAAACCTGTTATGTATAAACAAATCACGTCGAACAAACGCAAATCATTTTTTCTAATTGCTATTTTTGTTATTTTTATCATTTTTCTCGGCTGGGTTTTTGGCCAAGTTACAGGCGACGGCTACGGAGCATTAGTTTTGGCCTTGGCAATTTCTCTCATCATGGCTCTCGTGAGTTTTTACAGCGGAGACAAAGTTGCTCTTTGGACTGCCGGGGCTCAC
>JAUXSN010000048.1 GCA_030679895.1 Candidatus Moraniibacteriota bacterium
GCAAGATTCACACTCATTGCCGCGATGAATCCCTGTCCTTGCGGAAACGCGACCGATCCGGAAAGATTATGCGGCTGCAGCCCGTCCGCGATCATCAAATACCAGCGAAAAATTTCCGGACCGATTCTCGACCGCATAGACATCCACGCGGAAGTGCCCCGCATAAAATTTGAAAAATTATCCGACACCAAAGTCGGGGAAGACAGCGCTTCAATCCGGGAAAGAGTGGCCCGGGCCCGGAAAAGGCAGTCCGAAAGATTCAAGGATCTTGACGGCATCATCACCAATTCCGAAATGCAGAACCGCGAGATCAAGGAATTTTGCGCGCTCGGTGAAAAGGAATTGAATCTTCTCCGCCAAGCCGTCAATCAATTGCATTTAAGCGCCCGCGCCTATCATAGAATAATAAAAATCGCCCGCACGATCAGTGACCTCGCCGGATCGGACGCCATTGAAGTTCCGCACATTGCCGAAGCGATACAATACAGGCAGAGGCAGATATGAAAAAAATTATTTTTCTTTTTTCTAAAATAGAGTATACTATTCAGCTAAGCTTGGCTGTTTTATTATCCAGCGAAGCGAGAGAAATAAAAGCGCTCTTTTATTTCCAAGCGAGCGCAGATAATACAGGTTATTCCCTTTATTATGATGAAAAAAATCGCATTACTTTTGATTTTGTTAGTTATTTTGGCTGTTTCTTATTTTTTCTGGCCGTTCGGGAAGAGAAGTTTTGACACCGGAAAAAGTTTTGCGGTTGAGATTTCTGACAACGGAATGATTTTAAACGTTACTGCGGGTCAAGAAACCATTTCTGAATTTCTCACGGAAAAAAATATCGCGCTTGGCGAAAAGGATTACATTTTCCCCGCGCCGGAAGTAAAAATTTTTCCCGGAAGCAAGATTATAATCCGCCGGGCTATGCCGGTTGCAATTAGTGTTGATAATCAAAAAATAAAATTGGATACCCTAGGCACGACCGTGCGGGATGCCCTAAGCGAAGCTAATGTTATTTTATCTCACGCTGACAAAATCAATCCCGCGCTCGACAGCCTTTTGAAGCCGGATTTGGATATTGCCGTCACCCGCATAAATTTCGAGGAAGTGACGCTCGAAGAAGACATTCCTTTCCAAACCGTCGAAAAAGAAGACTCGAAGGTGCTTTGGCGAAAAAAAGAAACCAAGCAAAAAGGAGAAAAGGGCGTGCGGGAAAAAACATACAAAATAACGTATACTAACGGCAAGGAAACAAACCGCGCTCTTCTCGGTAGCAAGATCGCCAAGCCGCCCGTTTCTCAAATAGAAGTCGTCGGGACAAAAATTGTTGTCGGAAAAACCCAGACCGGAAGCGCCACTTGGTATGTGAACGGAGATGACCTCACCTGCGCCAGCCTCGATTTTGCCTTTGGGAAATATCTGCGCGTAACAAACCGCGCGAGCGGAAAATCAGTGATCGTGAAAGTGAACGACAGCGGACCTTATGGCAAAGGACGAATCATCGACCTCAACAAAAAGGCTTTCCAGAAAATAGGCGACATCGGCGCGGGAGTGATCAATGTGAAGGTGGAAGAGATACTTAACTAAAATTCTGAATTTTCAATTTAAAATTTTAAATCAATTTCGAATGTCTTAATTTTAAATGTTTAAAAATTTGGTCATTTGAGAATTTAAAATTGATTTGAAATTTAGAATTTGAAATTTGAAATTATGCGTGCATCACTAGGCCAAAACTTTCTCACTAATAAACATATAGCCGAAAAAATCGTGGAATCGGCTAATTTATCATCCTCCGATAATGTTCTTGAGATTGGCCCGGGGAAGGGGATTTTGACGGAGCTGCTCGCGCAAAAAGCCGGGCGGGTTTTGGCGGTGGAAATTGATAGTGAGTTAATTAAAACACTCAAGAAAAAATTTAAAGAACGGGACTTGCATGTTTGTCATCCCCGTGGAAACGGGGATCCAGAAAAATCGCTAGATTCCCGCCTGCGCGGGAATGACAAAAAGAGAATAACAATCATTAACGCTGATATTCTCAAAACAAACTTGCCAAAATTACTGAAAGAAAATAATTTCAAAAATTATAAAATCGTCGCCAATCTGCCGTATTATATCACTTCAAAAATCATCCGCCTGCTGCTTGAGACAAGATATCCTCCGGCTGAAATGGTTCTGATGGTCCAAAAAGAAGTCGGGGAAAGAATTTGCGCGCCGAGCGGAAAAGAAAGCATCCTTTCAATTTCCGTGAAATTATACGCCGAGCCGGAAATTATCTTTTTTGTCCCGCGAGAAAATTTTGATCCGATTCCGGAAGTGGATTCGGCGGTGATAAGGATAAAAAGAAAAGAAAACATTCCGGACATGGACACGAAAAAACTTTTTTCTCTGGTCAAAGCCGGATTCTCTTCAAAGAGAAAAATGATCACCAATAATTTATCCACCAGCTTTAATATTCCAAAAAACGAGCTTGCGGAAATATTGAAAAAAGCCGGTATCAAACCGACTCAAAGGGCACAGGAGCTGAGTGTAGATGATTGGTTGAGGCTTTGTGACGTTTTAGCCAAGCTCAAAACTCAAAGTGCAAAACGCAAAACCAAAACTTAAAGCTCAAAGCGAAAACGGTTTTAAGTTTTACGTTGTGGTTTTTAGTTTTTAGCTTTGCGCTTTTAGCTAAACACGCAAATTTAACCCGAAAGCAGGATAGAATACTAAATACACTAGTATAAAGACGTAAATAAATAGAAGTCCAAACACCCAAATATGCACCCGCCGGGGCGGGATTTTTTTATTCTGCATAATCCAGAAGGAAAGCGCGCCCAAAATCATCGCCGGAAAAAACAAAATCTTGGCGTTCAGCAGCACCACGCTCAAGCCGTAGGACGCGAAAATCCCAAGACCGATGGCAAAACGTCCCCACGTTTCACCCAAAAGAACCGGGATCGTCCAAACCCCGTCATATTTGTCCCCTTCAATGTCTTTCAAGTCTTTGATAGGAAGCGACAGGGTCAGGGAAAACACCAGGAGCCAGATGAATTTCGCCGGGAAGCCGGAGAGGTTTTGGCTGTCGCTGATCAAGATAAATCCGGAAAAACAAAGAATGAGAAACGCCCAAGCCGAGAGAAAAGTGGAAACAACGGGAAACCTTTTCAGCCTATACGGAAAAGATGAATAGGCCCAGGCAATGAATTGATAGGCAAGAATGAGAAGAAAAAATTTCACGCCCACGGTGAGAGCCAAGATCAGTGAAGCCAGAAACGAGACCAAAAAAAGACTGCCATATTCCTCGCTTTCCATTTTCCCGCTAGCGAGAGGCCGTCGGAAGTTGGTCAGCCGGTCAATGGCGACGTCTTCCCGGTCGTTGAGAAATACCGAAGCCAGCCAGGCAAAAACGGCCGCCAAAATCAGGTTTGCAAGGGCCAGGAAAGAAAAAATCCCAAGTGAGGCATTTTGGGGATAATAGAAAGCGCCCAGTCCCGCTCCGGCCAAAACTATCCCGATATGCATCGAGACTTGGATCCAGCGGACATTTTTGGTGATCAGCCAGAATTTCTCGCGGTAAAAACTCCAAAAAGAGAAGGAAAGCAAAAAAACTATTAAAAAGGCATAAACAAGGTTCATTTTGACGTTAAGCGCGTTCAATATATCGCCGTTTTCAATGGAAAAATAGCGCATCGGGGAAAGAAAGAGCCCGGCCACATCGAACCCTTGAACCAAAAACGGGCTTTTTTCCGGAAAAAGAAGGAAATACGCGAGCCAGGAAGGAAAAGAGCCGAGGATAAAGAGTATTATATAAAGCAAAATTGCGCCTATTGCGGACTTCAATACGTTTTTTGTCTTGAGAAATATATAGATCGCCACAAAAATCACGGCCAAGGCCACTTCGATCCTCACTCCATAGGTTATCCCCAGCGTCGGATCCGAACCGAAAAAAGTGAAAAACCGCTTAAGCAAGCCACTAAGGCTGTCAAAGGCGTAAAAACTCCAGCATTTTTGGGATCCGCACAATATTTTGTCCAAAATTGGAGGGAGAACTGCCAGCCAAAACCCCCACAGAAGGACATTGGAGATTTTTTGGAGATTCTCTTTGAGATAAACGGCCAGAAAAATCAAAACCAGGAGAAAGGAAAATAGAAAAAAGAGATACGCGGCCAGTGCTGAACCGATGAAAAATCCAAGTGACTTATCCCCAAGACCCATCAGCAGATTTTCCCCCAGCATCCGCACGGCGATAATGGCGGAAAAAGCGAGAAGGAATTGGGGAATTGAGAGAGGATATGACTCTATTTTATCAATTATTCTTTGGATCATAAGGTCTCTAATTTTAAAATATTTTGAAATTTAAAAATTAAAAATTGATTTGAAATTTAAAATTTGAAATTTAAAATTTTACCCTCTAAGTCGTCATTTGAACTCTAGCACAGCCGCTATCAGTTTATCAACATTTTTCCTTTGTTGACAAGCTATATTTGTGGTATACTTTCATTAACAATATGCGTCTACTAAAAACAAAAAACATCGCGGTTCTCGCCGCAAGCATCGCCGTTTTCGCCATTACCTTTTTTGCCATGGCCCAGAACCAAAATTCGAACACAATTTTTCTCGACAGCGACCAGGACGGACTGACCGACCAGGAAGAAAAAATGATCGGAACCGATCCGTACAAGGCGGATACCGACGGTGACGGATACGGTGACGGAGCAGAAGTGAAAAGCGGCTTCAATCCTTTGAAAGCGGCTCCCGGCGACCAGCTTTTCCCGGAAGCAACCGTTTCAAGCGCAAACGAACCCGCAGCGGCACCATCCGGATCGGACGCAAGTACTGAAATAACTCTGCCAGCCGACGCAGCAGTTCCAGCTTCTCTTTTCGCCCAATCGGATCAAGCGACAGCCGGCCTTTCCAATATTTCCTCCCTTTCAGAAAGCGCGATCAATGATATGTCCTCTGATCCGAACAACCCGAATCTGACAAATGAAATGATCGGGGAGCTGATGAAGCTCACGAATGACAAGGCGGCAACCTCGGCGGATTTTTCCAGCAACCCGAGTTATTCCGCCGACGACTTGAACCAAATCGCCCAGAACGCGTTGGAAAAAACCGACCTCGCCAAAGATCTGCCCGTCATTTCCGACGACGAGATCAAAGTTCTCCCGGCCATCGACGAAAAAAAACTCGAGCCCGATGAAGTGAAAGCAAAACAAAAAGAGGAGATCCAGAAATATCTGGCTTCCATGGCTTTTGTCTTTGCCAACAACTCGCCCTTTTCCATCACCACCGAAAGCGAAGTTTCCAGCCAGGTAACCGCCGAGGGGAGTTCTCTCATCGCGGCGCTTTCCGGAGGAGACCAGCAGAAAATAGACGCTTACGCCACGAAGGCGCGAGCCGGCATCGACCAGATAAAACAGCTTCCGGTTCCCTATGTCATGAAAGATCTCCATAAGGCGTCTTTGCAGCTGGCCATTTATACCCTGGGGCTGAAAGACGATGTCGTCCCGAACGCCAGCGACCCGATGAAAAGCCTGACCGCTCTTTCTTCCCTCCAAGCCGTCGTTGAATCGGGACTCAAGATCCAGGGAGAAATGGACGCAGTCCTGAAAGAATACGGGATCGACAACGTGGAGATGAAATAAAATTTCGAAATCACCCAAAATGAAAAATATGAAACAAAAAATAATAATCATTGTCCTGCTCCTGTCCGTCGCTTTCAGCGCCTCGCTCCGTCCCGCCCGAGCCGATTATTGGGGCGCCACTAACGGAGCCGCTTATCTCAAGGAGACAATGGAAGAAATGTATATCCAGATCAAAGAAACGATCATTGCCAACCTCAAGATGGCGGCGGTAAAAATCGTAATGGGAAGAATCCAGACGCTCCTCACGGGCAGCGCGGGATCGTACGGCGCCGGAGGAGGAAGCCTCGTCATCACCGACTGGCAGGATTTCATATACGGAACGGCCCAGAAATACTCAATGGCGATAACCAATGATTTTTTCACCACCGTGAGTAGCGGAGTCAGTTCCACTCTCAAGTCAAGAGTGCTCGATCCGGCCGAGAAATTGGTGAAGGGTGATAGCGCGTCCTCAACATCTGTCCCAAAACCGGATCTTGACAAGTATGTCAGTGAGGGGAAAGGCGAAAATATTTTCAAATCCGGCTCTTTCAGCAAGAACTGGACGGGGTTCAACGCGGCCGCCATGCCGCAAAACAGCATAGAAGCTTATTATTTATCAGGCAAGTGGCGACAGGACGAGGCTTTCCGGCAAAAAGAGGAGCAGAAAATAGCCGAAGCCATCGCCGGAGGGGGGTACAAGCCCGTCTCTTCATCGAGCAGTTCCAAGGCCTCTCAAGCGGGAGGAAGCAATGCCGGAAAATACGGCGAAGTCGGTTATGGAAGCGAAGCGGAAGGCTATGACGAAACTGTCAAAACTCCCGCCTCATCAGTGAAAAGCCTCACGGATACTGTCGCGGCGATGCCGATAAGAATTCTGGAAGCCGCCAAATCCATTCCTGAAGTCGTGACGGCGATGGTGACAAATATGATCACGCAAATGATCAATCAGGGGATTGCCAAAGTTACCGAACCAATCGACAACACGCTTAGAGGCTATTCCTTGAGCCAAATGCAAAGCAATATCCAGAGTGGCATCAACAGCAGTCTCAACAAATAAATCTTTTCTAAACGGGTGAAACACAGCGCGGGGAAAAATAGATTTGGTGAAAATATCCGCCAAAATTTCAGGAAAGCGCGCCTGGAATGTTTTTTAGTCTTGCTATTTTGACTTTCTATTCTCGGGCAACTTTAATTTCAAATTCGGCGCTCCGGCATGATCCTATCCAAACAAAAAAATAAACTTTTCTCCCTGTTCCAAGCGCTTTTTGTCCGCCCTTCCCGAAACCGCCGGAAGTTTTTTGTGTTGGGGACGCTGGTTATTCTCTTATTTCTGTTCATTCCCCGGCCTGCCTATGCCTTTATCGGAGGAGAACTTGTGATCGCGGTGCTATGGGCCATATTAACTGTCTGCAAACTGTTTGTTTCTCTGGCGGCCATGCTTCTCGCCTTTATGCTCCGGGGGGATATCTATTATTTTTCAAACGAGCCTGTCATCCTCATTGGCTGGAAAATATGCAGGGACGTCTGCAATCTTTTTTTTCTGCTCATCCTCATTTTCATCGCTTTTTGCACCATTCTCCAGATCGAGAAATATCACGCCAAAAAAACGCTTCTGACGCTCATCATCATGGCGCTCCTCATCAATTTTTCCAAACCCATCGCCATTTTCATTTTCGACGGCTCCCAACTTCTCATGAACTATTTTCTGAATTCTACTGGAGATTATACAAGTAAGGTAACCGAGCTTTCTAAAATTACTGACATCGTTTACAACAACTTGCCTAAATGGTACGAACGATGGTCGTACAGGTGGACATGGGATTTTGACATGGTTGTAATGCAAATCACTTCCATAATATTCATGTTCATGTACGCCGTCGCTCTTATCGTGATGGCCATTTATCTTTTCATCCGATTGGTCGCCCTCTGGATCCTCATCATTGTTTCGCCTTTCGCGTTTCTGTTCGCGGTTGTTCCCGATTTCAAAAAGTATGCTGACGAATGGTGGAGCGCGCTTTTCAAGTATTGCTACGTCGGACCGATCCTGGCTTTTTTTCTTTATCTTTCCACCCAACTGGCCAGTTCGGCTTTCCTCAAGACCGCCGAGAACGACCAAAGAACAGTAATGACAGAAAATATTCTCACATTGGGGAATGCCGTACATTTTATTGTCGTCCTCGTTTTCCTCTATGCCTCTATCATCATGGCCCAGAAATTCGGAATCGCGTTCGCGGGCGGAATAACAAGTACCGCCAATAAGGCGCTGAAGTGGGGAACCGGCGTCACCGCCGCCAAATGGGGCGGGAGAAAAGCTTGGCAGGGCACAAAGTACGCGGCGAAAGCTGGACTAAAAATGGCAGAGCGCAAATGGCTCATGCCCCATGGTTTGAGCCCGAGAGCCAACTGGCAGGCCTGGAAAGAGCGATCCGAGGAAGTCGACAGACAGGCGCTCTCAGTTGCATCGGGAAAAAGTAGGGATACTTTTCATCGACACCTTGATAATACTGAAACAAATTATGAGCAACTTGCAGTTGATAGAGTAAAAGCTGAAGAAATGAAAAGATATAAAGAGCACTCCGAGGATTTCAGCGTACTAGGAGGTGAAATGGGTCGACTGATTGGTTCGGATATGAGAAACGCGCCTGAAAAGCTATCCGCAATTTTAAGGATTGCGTATTCCAACAGGGATCAGGATGAAATCGTAGGTTTCATTAGAAACAACTGGGACACCTTGAAACTTGGAAATGGACAGACCTTCGAGCAGCTTTTCACTGCTAACGGCATGACAAAAGATGATATGGTCGTAGAAGGCCACGCAGTTTCAAATATAGTGGACACTTTTCTCCGCTCGACGCAAAAAACAAATGCGAATTACATAAATAAAGAGCTCTCTGATCTTGGCCAAGTTGCTGCCGGTAATGGAGGGATAGGCTTTGGAGCTACAAAACGTGACTCCAGCGGAAAGCTACAGAGAACTTCGAAAGATGAACAAGCATTTATGGCAGCCAAAAAGCATCAGACTGTCTTTGAGCCACAACAAAGGGCTCAAAGAACTCACAGGAACTGGGAAACTGATGAAGTTAACGCTGACCATATTAATGAGCAGGGAGCCGAATCGCTAAGATGGAAATCTATGGCAGATGTTGAACAAGTCAATAGAACAAGCCCAAGTATGCTTGAGCAGTCTGGAACCAATATTGATATTGCAGAAGATGTTTATCACAACCTCGCGGCCATGAGAGACGGGAACTGGCACGGGCATGAATTCAAACTGTGGGATTCAAACCTCAAAGCATCCGTCGCTCAACATGACTCTAATCAGGCTTACATCGCTGCAACTCACAGAGCAGCTATGCAAGCGATGGCAGGAGTTGAAAAAAGAATAATCAAAGATCAGCTTACGAGATATGGATTTGACCTTGCTAAAATTAACGAGCGCTTAGATCAGGCAAAATCCAAAGTGCGAATATAAAGAGATGCTGGCTGGCATAGCCAATAATATTCTTTAATTGATATATGAACGTAAAAGAATTAATAACACAATCGCAAAATTCAATAAAATATTTGGATGAAGAAAATGCGCACAAACTTCTCAAGATATGGGAAAATTTTTCTTCGTCTCCAGCATATCAACAAGATTCTCGCTTCAGTGACTTAGTAACAAAATTAAAAATCCTGGCTTTCGCACACATATCTGATGAGGAATCCGCTAACATTTTGAAAAACAATTTGTTGGATTTCTTTGAAATTGACGCTCCTCTTGAAGCGCAGCTTACGGAAAAATTATTTCTCTTGCCTTATTCCATAAGAGACGAACTACGAGAAAATCTCAAGAAGGCGGTTCAATCGAACTCGCAGAACATTGGTAAAAAAACGATTGGCCAATGGATAAAACTTTTTGATAATAATTTTGATTATAGGACAAGACATAGTACTTCTATTATCTCATTTCTGAATCGCATGCCCGACGCCAGCGAATTATCTGATGTTGAAAAGGAAAAATTGAAAAAAATCCTTCATGCTTATGATTCCTTATTGATATATAATTTTCCTGCCACAGGATCAGAATTAGACGACATGATGCAAAGTTTCACGAAAGCGAAGGGATTAGAAATGTCTTTTGCCAAAAAACAATCCGCTACCCATGATCAAAGTACCCGAATAGAGGAACCTGCCGGAACTTTTAATAAAGAACCGCCACAATCAATCATGTTGAAAGAAGCTCTGCATAAATTCCCCAACCTCGGCGAACAATCCGTCACGATGAACCCGATCAAGCTAAAACAATTTGACCATCCGGTACGGCCGTCAGTGCGGAATTGGCTTTATGATTACACAATGCAGCTGGGACAGACGGGGCATAGTTCAATGGATCGGACCAACTATCTTTTCCGAAGCGACAACGCAAAAAACTTATCCTCGCCGGAACGGGATAAATTAGCTATAATACTAAAGTCATTCGATGAAAGCGTGCCTCTCCCAATCGACGGCAAAAGACAGGAAATCGTTTTTGAAAGTTTCGCGAAAAAAGAAGCGCCACCGCAGAGTTCGTTTACTGTCCCGCCCCAACCGGCGGCCTCGATCAGTTTCATCCATCACGCGGAAAGGCCGGCCGCGCCTGTTCAAAGAAATATTTCAAGCGCGCCAAAACAGCAATTTCCTCCGGTTCAGAGGCAGGAAAACAGCTTCGTTCGGCCTTATCCTCAACCCGTATTAAAATCTTCCCCGCCGGTTCCCTCAAAAAGAGAAATTTCCCCGTCAATGTCAATCCCGAAGCCGCCGCCGGACGAAATAGAATACACGAATCCCTATCCGGAACCCGGAACCCACGAAATGCTATTCGAAAAATCCAATGATAATATAGCCAATATTCGATTCTCGGAAGGCGCGCCCAAAGATTCCTTTATTCCGATTTCCCAAGTTTCAGCCAAAAAAATGCCGGCAGAGGGTTCGTCTTCGCCTCTGATCATTCCGGCGAGGCCGCTGGCTCCTGCCGCGAAATCAGCTCCTCTCTCATCACCGCCCGCCAAACCGGCTTACCGATTCACTCCTCCGGACAGAAACATTATCCAGCCGCATTACGGAGGCGCGACGCGGAGCGACAAGCCGGAACCGAAAATTCAAGGCAACACGGTTGATCTTAGGGAGCAGTAAAATATTTAAAATTACCGTTTATGCATACAAGCGTTCCCCAATACATAGATGTCGAGGATAAAATCGCTTTCGGGCTGACCGCCCGGCAGCTTGGGTGGCTGGGAGCGATGCTTGTCGCGCTTCTTGTCATTTACAGCTTGTTTGACCGGCAGGCCTTCTATCTTTCCGGCTTTTTCGTAATATTGTTTTTCCTTTTGCTTACTTTTTGGAGGCCTCAAGATGTGTCGCTTCTCACTTTTTTGGGATTTATGATCCAGCATTTCTTCCGTCCCAAAAACTATGTCTGGAAGAGAGTTTATCGCGGATCGGCGTTTGATATTCAAAAAGCTTCTCTGGCTCAAAAAAGAAAAATGGCCGCCGCCGCCGCGCCCAAAAAGCTCCCTGGCTCGGATCGCCTGCGAAAAATCGCCTGGGAATTAGACACAAGGAAATGAATTTTTAATTTGAAGTTGCCGCTATGGAATTTCTTCACTCAAAAAAACTTACCAAAAACGAGGCCGCCGGAAAATCCACCCAGGAATTTGTTGATATCGCGGAAATAAAAGACAATGTCGTGGTGCTCAAGAACGGCACTTTGCGGGCCGTGCTGGCGGTTTCCTCCATCAATTTCGACCTGAAATCTTCCGGCGAGCAGGAAGCCATTGTCGCCGCCTATCAGGGTTTTTTGAATTCCCTGGATTTTCCCCTCCAAATATTGATCAGTTCCCGCCGGCTGGATATCGATCCTTATCTCAAAATCCTTGACGGAAAAGAAAAAGTCCAGCCCAACGAGCTCCTTCGTTTTCAAATCAGTGAATATCGCGGCTTTATAAAAAACTTGGTCAGCGCCGCCAATATCATGACAAAGTCTTTCTATATAGTCGTCCCTTTCGCCCTGACCGAAGGAAAGAAAGGAGACTTTTTGGAGCGGATAAAAGCCGCTATCAACCCCAAACAAGCCCTGTTCGAAAAAAAATCCGAGTTTGAAGGGTTTAAGGATCAGCTTTGGCAGAGAGTCGATCATATTTCCGCCGGCCTTGGAGGAACGGGTATAAGGATGGTTCCCCTGAAGACAGAAGAGCTCATTGAATTATATTACAACGCCTATAATCCCACGGTCATCGAAAAAACGGAAATAGTCGATACGGAAAAACTGGAATTAAGCGCGCTATAAAAACATGTTCGATTTTTTCAAAAATAAAAAACAGGGAAAGGCGGAGGCGGAGAACATTCTTTCCGCCGGTTCCGACGTGGAAAAAATTTTCCACGAGGGGCTGGCCTCCATTACCGATCTCATTTCCCCCTCGGCCTTGCGGGTGAGTTCCAGCTTCCTCCAGGTGGGAGAAACTTTTGCCAAAACTATTTTTATCACCACTTACCCAAGGTATCTCCAGACCAGCTGGTTTTCTCCCATTGTCAATCTGGATATGCCGATGGATATTTCGATGTTTATCCATCCCGTGGAAACAGCCGTGATCATCAAAAGTCTCCGCCGGTCCGTTACCCAGGTCGAATCTCAACTGAACATTGAGCAGGAGGCGGGAAAAGTGCGCAATCCGATCCTGGAGACCGCTCTTCAGGACATCGAGAAGCTGCGGGATGAGCTCCAGCAGGGAACGGAGCACTTTTTCAAATACGGCCTTTATGTGACTGTTTTTGCGAACTCCAAAGAGGATTTGGACAAGTCCGTCCAATTTGTCGAATCTCTGCTTGAATCGCGCCTGGTTTATGTCAAAGAAGCCGTCTTTCGGTCAGAACAGGGCTTTGCTTCGACTTTGCCTCTTGCCAATGACGAACTTGGAGTCGGCAATAACATGAACAGCTCGCCGCTCGCCACCACTTTTCCTTTTATTTCTTCCGACCTTTCTTCGAACACGGGGATTCTCTACGGCATCAACCGGCACAACAACAGCCTGGTTCTTTTTGACCGTTTCGAAATGGAGAACGCCAATATGGTGATTTTTGCCAAATCCGGAGCCGGAAAAAGTTATGCCGTAAAGCTTGAGATCCTTCGGTCGTTGATGTTCGGAACGGATGTCATCGTCATTGATCCGGAAAATGAATACCAGCATCTCTGCGAAGCGGTGGGAGGAAGTTTTCTCAACGTTTCCTTGAGTTCGGCTTATCACCTCAATCCGTTTGATCTTCCCAAGATTCCGGAAGATGAAGACCCGAGAGATGTTTTGAGGAATAATATCGCAAGTTTGATCGGACTCCTCCATGTTATGCTCGGAAGAATCACTCCCGAAGAAGACTCCATTTTGGATCGGGCTATCACGGAATCTTACGCCATGAAAGACATCACTCCTGACACGGATATCCGTTCTTTTTCCAAAGAACAAGTGCCCACCATGACCGATCTTTATGATGTTTTGCGCGATATGGAGGGCGCTGAAGATCTGGCTACCCGTCTTGAAAAATATACCCAGGGAATATTTTCCGGATTTATCAACAACCGCAGCAATGTCAGCCTCGATAACCAAATGGTCGTGTTCAACATCCGCGATATGGAAGACGAACTGCGCCCGATCGCCATGTATGTGGTTTTGCATTTTATCTGGAACGAGATCCGGTCCAATCTCAAAAAAAGGCTGCTTATTGTCGATGAAGCCTGGGTGATGATGCAGCACGAAGACGCCGGATCTTTTATGTTTTCAATCGCCAAACGCTGCCGAAAATATTATACGGGGCTCACCACCATCACCCAGGACATCGCCGACTTTCTGACTTCACGCTACGGAAAGCCGATCGTCACCAATTCTTCAATCCAGCTTCTGCTCAAGCAGTCTCCGGCCGCCATTGACGTTATCGGCGACACTTTTTTTCTCACCGACCAGGAAAAGTTTATGCTTCTTGAGAGCAACGTGGGAGAAGGGATATTTTTCGCCGGCCTCAAGCATGTCGCTATCCGCGTCGAAGCCTCCTATTCGGAAAACCAGCTGGTCACTTCCAAGCCGGCGGAAATTTTGGAAAGAAAAGAGCGGGAGAAGGAGGAAAGAGATCAACAATAAATCACTGAAAAAATGGGAGAAGCAATTCCAATGGGGCATCAAAAGGCTCTCCAAGGCAAATTGAAACAATTGCAGAGAGCCGCTCCGGAGATCGGCAAAAAAATGGCCGGCGGAGTAATCGGCAAGGTATCTCTGGGACTGGATATTTTCAAACAGATTGAATGGACGAGAGATTGGATGTTTGGATTCGTGTTGTTTCCTTTCGCCCTTCTCAAGGACATCCTGGACATCGCCCTCGCCGCCATAGTGCCGGTAGGCATCGCTGTTGCCTTCATAATGACAATAATGGTTGCGATCTTGACTGTCGTATCTCTGCTGATATCCGGGTCGGATCTCAAAAACAGGAAGGGATTGGCAAAATATTTTATCACTATATCAACCGGCGCTATCATCGAAGCTATTCCGGGAGTGGACTGGCTTCCCATAGCCTTTATCGATGCTCTCCTGGTTTACGGCCTCACCCTTTTCGACCGGTTGATGATATACTACGAACAGAAAAACGCAGGGAAAGAATCGGGGGGACAGCAAAACGAGAAATTCGCAAAGACGACACGCCACTTAATCGGAAAAGCCTAATCAATTTTTATTTCTAATATATATTTTATGAATATCCAATTGTCCCAGACAAAAAATAAAGGCAACTTCTTCCACCAAAACCAGCGGGAAATATTGATCGGCTTTTGCGCCTTTCTGGCCGCACTTGTCAGTCTGATTTTCCCCAACAACCTTTTCGGCGAATCCTTTTGGAGCTCTTTTTTTCTTTTTTTTATTTTTCCTTTCCTGGCGATTATATTCATTCTGAAAGAACCGCTTGCGAACTTCGGCCTTTCTTGGGGGAAACCCAAGAGCGGGACCATTTGGGGAGCAAGCGCAGCGGCAGTTTTCATCCTGATCAGCCTTTTTTTGGTGACGAAGCCCGGGCTGATGAATCAATTTTCCCTTGCCAGGGGCATCGCCGGCAGTTTTTGGTACTTTCTTTTTTTTGAACTGTTCATCGCGCTGCCCCTCCATTTTTTCTGGGAGTTTTTCTTTCGCGGATTCATCCAATTCGGACTTGAAAAAAAATTGGGAGCTTATTCTCTTTTTCTCCAAGCGATCCTCCAATCGGTTCTCACTCTGAAAGGCTCCTGGCTTCTCTCCTCTTTGATTCTTTCATCCTCCTTGGCGGCCGGCCTCATCGCCCGCCAAAGCCGCTCGATATTTTATTCTTTTATTTTTTCTTGGATAATATCGGTAATCTTGGATATAATATTAATAAGGATTATCCATCAAGCCATAATTTAAAAATATGAAAAAAAACAAAAAAAGAATCATCTCCGCTTTTTCAGTTTTTGCCCTCATACTGAATATCTTCCTGCCTACTGCCGTGTGGGCTTATTCTTTTTCGCTCCCCGGACTGATGAACGGGGGAAGCATCAACGTTGACGTAAACGAGCTGCTTCAAGAAGCGAACTACTCATCAATAACTCAAATCTCAAAAGACGCCTCGACTGATATATCAAAATCAACCGAGGAAAGATACGGAATCAGCAAAGACATTTGGAGAACAGCCGAAAGAAAAACCAACGCGCCCACCGTGGAAATTTTCTTTGACAACACCAATCCGAAAGCGGGCGAAAAGGTAACCGCCAATGCCATTCCTCAATTTTTTAAAAACAATCCCGCGAACCTCTATTACGCCTGGTACATAATCCACACCACGGACGGAACCAGCAAAACCGCCACCAACACCATCTCAAAAGGAAAGGTTGAAGCCGCCCGGATCATGGCTAAGGGAGACTATGATTCCGCGCTTGATGAGCAATCGTACGCGAATGGAAGCGCAGATCCCGACAAGGACGGCTGGCCGGCAGTGGACGCGAATAGCTATGATGAGGATACTACCGCTGCGCCTTTTGGAGGATCCGACGGCGTAGGAGGATTAACCGAAGAATCCGTCAGCGCGTACAATACCGCCACTGAATGGTGCGACTCTCTCGGCGACCATACTTGGGACAAATGTTCCTATGACGACGCAAACTCCTCAAAGCCATTGAATACTTATTTCACGCTAAAATCATCCCAAACCAACCATTACTGCAATCTTTGCAAAGACTATTTTTCGGGAGATGGAGCTGCTTCCTATACAAGCGCTAAAACAGCCCGAAACAACTGCTGCTACACAAATACGCCGGAAGCATCCCTTCAATGCTCCTCCACCACTAAAGTAACCGATCCGGATACTTTGGAAGAGACTAATACTGTAACATATTATAAATGCCCTCAAGACGGCAGTACTGATTATTGCGGCACGACCTACAATTCACTTTTCGACAGCTGCTACAGCAATTTCAAGGAATCCAACAAGAGTATAGCCAATACCTGCCTTGATACTCAATATAATTCCTGCAAAACAGACTGGTCAACTGTTCATGAAGATTTTAATGGAGACGGGTTTTCCGATTATAGCGAGCAAGCCACAGTGGGTGTTTCCCGTTGCTACAAGCATAATTTCGGCACCAATGCTGATGCCTCCATCTTCAGAGAAAATGAACTTTCCGACAGCGCCACCGACAATTCGTCCGGACTTGATTTCCCCGTTTCCTGCAAACACAAGTGGTCCAGCGCCCCCGGTTTCAAGAGCGGCTCCGGAAAATTTACCACCGAAGAAGAAGATTATTGGGAAACAGATCCCTTTGACCCGGACACCAGCGGCGACGGCTTCAATGATGAAGCGAGCGTTATCGGCTTGGGCCAGGAAACCTTTTCTTGGACATACGCGGAAGGAGATCGGGTGGGCGTGGTCGTGGAAGGAACTTCAATGCTTCCCACCGACGAGAAAAGCGCTTATTACAAGCTCATGTGGGGCTATCCGGATACCTGTGATTCTACTAAGGCAGGCTTGTTGGCCGGTGACCAGTGCGACGGTTCAGACGATTATGGATATGGATTCCTGGCGACTAAATCGCCCTCGGAAGAATCCACGGAAGAAAAACTGCAAGTCTCGCTTTTTTATTCGCCCGAAAATCCAATCGCCGATTCAAGCGATGCCAACAAAGACAATATCGAAGACGACGGAACCATAACCGACGCCGATCAAATCACCGTTACGTCTTCGCTGGACAACACGAATCTCAATCCTTCCGCTCTTTATTACGCCTGGTATATCCAGGAAAAGAATTCCGAAGGCGAGTGGAAAAAAATGGACATTGCGACTTATTTCGATACTTCATCCTCTTCTTCTGGAATGGGCATTTCTTCTTTTGATTTTACTCCCAAGAAAAAAGCTATGGGCGCGGACATAACCACCTTCAAGGTTACCTTAGCCGTCTCCCGGACCTCCGAAGTAAGCGATTCGGAAAAAGACAGCTTAGGAAGAACAACCCCCAAGAAAGGATGGGCTAGCGCGGAAATACCGGTTAATCCAAACGGAATCAAAATTAACCTTTACAAAGTTAATATTGAAAACAGCAAAGCCACTTTCGATAAAAGCAAAGATACGATCTGCGACAAGGACCTTTATCAACTGCTCTGTCCGGCTGTTCAATACCAAATGATGGCCGCTAAAATTTCAGGCAGCAAATACACAAAAAGCAACAGTGAATTTTTCTGGACGCTCAACGGCGAAACGTTGGCTGCTCCATCCGGCGCTTCCAGCCTTTTTGACGGCTGGGATGATGTAACGGTTTTTTTCCCGATTACGAAAGGGGAGCGGGAGGTAGAGACTTTGTCCGTAACCGCCACTCCCAAGAACAATTTGCAACCGGTGACTGGAAGCCGTCTGATCACCGTTGTAACGCCGGCTTTGTTTATAAAATCATCTGACACAAGCGCGAGCTGGACGACTACCCAAATCGTGGAAGACAGCGGCAAGAAATTTTCTTCTGTCGATGTTGAAAGAACGAATATGCTGGAAGCAAAAGCCGGAGCTGAAGTCTCATATTATCTCGATTTCGTTCCTGATTATCTTCTCGCCGACGATCCCGACAACACTCTCATTAATTGGACAGTAAACGGAGAAAGCTGGCGTGAAGGCGGTTATGAAAGCGACTCGGCCCTGGGATCAATGACCACCGAGAACAATGACCAGGCTGCCAAGTTCACCGTCAGCGGAACAGAAGGGATATATTACACGCTGGGAGCCAGCATAAAAAAATACTGGAGCGATGAAGAAAAAGCAATTCTTTCTGACGCCTGGGGAATCAGCCCGCGAACTCTTGAGGGAGAAAACAGCGTTACCATAACCACCGTCATATTGGAACCTGGCATAGACGGAGTTGTCGCAGGCCCCCAACAAATTTTGGCGGCTATCGGAACCCACCTTCCCCATTATTTTATGTATGTCTTGCGTCTCACCCTCACTCTCGCGGTTATGTTTTTCTTGAGCGTCGGATTTTACGCCCTGTCTTCGAAATTGGAATTATAATCGCCATCAGAAAATGAGAAACAAAAAGAAGATATTAGCCGTATTTATTTTACTGGGATTTTCCCTTTCAATCCTTTTGAGTTTTACCGCTCTTGCTCAAAGCTACCTAAACCAGGAAAAGATCCCCGGCTATGACCAGACTTTCTGTTTTCCCGATTACATGAAACAGATCATCAACTTTGGCTTTGCCACTATCGGGATTCTGGCGCTTTTCATGCTGGCGATCGGGGCGTATCAATACCTGATGTCGGCGGGAAACATTGGCAGCGCTGAAAGCGCCAAAGCCACCATTGGCTCCGCCCTCGGCGGCCTAATCCTCGGTCTTTGCGCCTGGCTCATTCTCAACACCATCAACCCGGATCT
>JAUXSN010000003.1 GCA_030679895.1 Candidatus Moraniibacteriota bacterium
TTGCCAAGTCTGCGGCCGCGGACCCAAATCCGCCCAAAGCCGCTCCCATTCCAACATCGCCACCAAAAGAACCATGGCTATCAATCTTCAATCCAAGAAAATCGCCGGCCAAAGAAAAAGGGTCTGTACCAAATGTCTCAAAACCGCCGCCAAAGAAAAATAGTCCCGCTAAGCGGGACTATTTTTTTATTCTTCTATTTTCGATTTATTGCGGACTAGCAACCGGTACAGCAAGAGACTTTTCAATGACGATTCTCTTGGCTTCGAACGTGGTTTCCTCACTGATATTCTCATACGCCTCGAGCACTACTCGGTCATCTTTCTTGATCTCAGATATATTTGCTTTGGCATCCTTCAAAAAAGGAGAATTACCTTGTCTTTCTCTTCTTATAATTTCTGTCTTTGCGGTTATTTTTCCAGTGAATTCCTTTTCTCCCTGACAGATAGAGGTTTTGATTTTTATTTCACTATCGGAAACTGCCTCGACTGAACCGCTTACGATTAAAATCGCTGAAGGAAAATTAATCGCGGCCGCATTCGGATATTTTTGAGAAGGATTTTTATTTGCATTTGTAGCGGCGGTTTCGGCAAATTTTTTGCTTATGCTTTCCGATTTTTTTTCTATCAAAACTCCGACAAGAATAGCGCCCAGGATCATTCCAAAAACAATAAGCATAGAAGCCATAATTATGGACTTTATCTCTTCCGTTTTTTCCAGCAACGTTTTCGGCCTGCTTGATTTTATCGAAGTTGATTTTGGTTTGGCACTTTTTTTCATTTTTTTTCTTACGGATTTGTTGGCAATGGAGGATAATCGAAAATCATAATGCTTTTCGCGACAAATTCCGTCTTATCCTTGATATTTTCGGATGAATCGACAAACACTCCGTTTCCCTTATTGATATCAGAGATTTTTGCTTGTGATTCCGAAAAATTCGCATTCGGATTTCCGCCTTCCGGAGACGACTGATTGGCTTCTTTTTTGGATATTTTCGTGCTTTCGTTTATCAATACCCGATAATTTTTTTCCTCTCCATAAAAAGATGTTCTGACCATTATAGTATTATTTTCCATGGCAGTGACAACTCCGCTAAAGCTGAACATTTCAATGGACATTAGGGCTTTCGTGGCGGCGGATGTGTCATGCTTATCTGCCGCCGGCTGGCTATTTTGATCGGCTTGAGGCGCAACTGAAACATCTATTCCCGCTTTATTAGCGCGAAACGAAAAAAGTATCCCGGTAACGGCCGACCCCAGGATAACACCGATTAGAATGAGGCCAATGGCCTGAATGAAACTGGGCTTGCGAATAATGACCGTGCTCGCGCCCGGATTTTTTTCTTGAGTGAGATTCATATTTTTGAGTTTAATTTTTACTTTTTATTTGATTTTTATTGTCGAGTGAAGCAAGAAAAATATTCGTCTGCCACAAGATAAGCACTGAGTATTTTATATTATACCAAAATTATCTTTATTAATCCAATACCCTGATCATTTCCCAAAGAAAGTCGCGAAAAAAGATTGAAATTTGGGGATAAGGGAAAATATAGAGCCTTTGAGCGCAATCGTAATAGCAACTCCGGCGAATAGCCAAAGAGCAAAAGGCATATTCGTTTCTTTCTCTTTTTTTTTCACATATGACATAAGGGCAGAGATAGCACTAATAAAAATGGAGAATATCAAAGAATTTTTTAATATGCTGGAAAAGCCGCTTAGGTTGTCCGCCGATTTGAAGAATTTGCTGATAATGATATAAGGAATCTCGACAGCGTAAATAAGAGGCAAAATCCACCACATTTTTTTGAGAATCTGCTTGGCATATCCGAAAGACCTGGATATTAAAAGAAAAAAAATCACATACCAGCCGCTGGACTGGCTCGCTTCCATGCCAATACTGGATCTAAGCTCATATCTCATAATTTGAAAAATGAAAAGTATGGTAAAAAAGAGGAAAGCGGTTCTCAGAAATGCTTTATAATTTTTTTTCAGATATTGCCACCCTTTCGAGAAGATTCTTGTTTCACCTTTTATTTTAAATAAGAAGGAGGGAATATCGCCAAAAAGAATGTAAACATTCCTCAGCATTAAAAAAATCAAAGAAACAGTAAAAACATTAAACAAAAGAGAGATTGAAGGAAAATAGGGCATGGCGCTGTGCCAGTAGTATTTGAGGGGCAGAAGAAGGGAAAAAACGAAAAAAAGTTTCGCGTCTCCCGCGGACCAGAGTTTAAAATGCCAAAGCAAATATCCGACAGCCAGAGAAATAAGGCTATTGACGATAATTTGCAGAAGATAATCAGTTGGGAGTAAGAAAGAGAATCTCAGCGGGCTTATCACTAGCGGAAGATGCGGAGCAAGCTGCGACCACAGAAAAAGAAACAGATACCACGAAACACCCCAATACATTCCCCAAAGAATCCATTTGTTTTTGATTTTCCCGCTATGATAGTCCTGGTAGCTCGTAGCCAGGCCGATGAACAAAATGGCGGGCATAAATATGTAATCAAGCATCATGGAGATTTATTTGATTATTTTTTCATTTTTTTATATATTTTTTCCGTTTCAGGCGGTAGATTTACCGGCTTCAGATCCGACAAAGAACGGAGATTGGCATAATTTTTCCAGACTCCGTTGCAATATCTTTCAAGGTCGCAAAGAAGACACTGCCGCGCTTTGATTTTATCGTCGGGAGTGAATATTCTATCCCGGATCAATTCCGTCTGATGCTCAAAAAAGAACTTGTCGGAAAATTCCATGCAATGCTTGGGATATTTCCACCAATCGCCGATGCAAAGGGGCAAACCACAATAGGGGTTCATTATCACAAGCCCCATTTTTTCCCCCAGCAACAATGTTTTTTTGACATAAGGAGCAATAGTCCCATAGCGCGGAACCAGCTTACTGTTATCCCAGGCTCTTCCGTTGGGCTGGACCACCGACAAAGAAATGAATTTTATTTTCGGAAATTCTTTTTTGATAAAACGAACACACTCGGGTAAACTCTTATAATTTTTTGTCGTAACAACTATGTTGAGAGTGACGATGATGCGCGCTTCGAGCATATTTCTGATGCCTTTCACGCACTTTTCAAAAGAGCCTTTTACTCCCAGCAGAGATTCCTGGACCACCGGAACATGGGAATGAAAACTGACAAACGCCCGGCTGAGTCCGCATTTCTTCAGTTTTTTTGCATAACCGTCGACGCTCATCCTGATCGCATTGGTTTGTACTTCAATAACCTGCGCCCCCTTACTTTTGGCGAATTGGATTATCTCAGGCAAATCCCTTCGAAGCGTCGGTTCGCCGCCGCTGAGAGAAATCATGAGATCGCTATACTTTTTAGCTAAATTGGATATTTCTTTTTTGACTTCGCCAATCGGCATTTCTTCGGGCAAATTGTATGATTCAGACGGAACATTGCAAAACGGGCAATTCGCGTTGCATCGGGTCCCGATCCTCAAAACCGGCATCGGCATTTTTCTGCTGAGTTTTTTCTTCATAATTTTTTCGTTCTTTTGACCGGAGTGAATTCTTCCCAGCCGAAATTTTTGATATAGTTTTTATAAACTCCGTCGCAAATCCGGGAATATCCGCACGATTGGCAAGCTTTCCTTTTTTCTTTGTGAGCCGAGGTGTGTTCTTTTTTTGTCTTCCCTTCGCAGTCGATTATCCGCTCTTCCCCAAACCCTATCATATCAATCATTTTCTCCGAAGAACAGGGAGGCAAATCGGTGATTGAAACATACCTTCTTGTTTCCAGCTTTTGGGGATGCTCAAAAAGCCACGGTTTTTCTCGGAGGAGATTTTCGAATATTTTTGCCACTTCCCCGTATCTCGGCATCAAAATGCGAAATCTTTTTTCCATATTCAGTCCGACGGGCTGGACGATATTGAAGACGATTTCGTCGGCGCGGTATTTCCGCAGAAAATCCAGCATGTTCCCCAAAAATTCGCAATTTATCTTGTTTATGACGACGCTGATCGTGAGATGAAAAGGAATATATTTTTTGATCCTGGAAAGATTGTCAAGGCCTTTCGCGGTTTGTCCGAAACTGCCCGGCGTTCTGGTGAGTGCGTCGTGAATTTCTTTTTTGTGCCCATGAATTGAAACTATGAATTCATTGGCGCCTCGTTTGAGCAAATCGAGGCAAAATTTTTCATTGGAATACATCCGGCCATTGCTGATTATCGATATAGTTTCGAATCCAAGTTTTTTGGTGTGCCGGATATATTTCAGGAGGTCCGGATTCAAAGTCGGCTCACCGGAAGTGAAAATGACTTTTTTCATCTTCCTATTGCGACGCAAAAAATCATAGACCCTCTCTTTCACAAATTCTTTTGTTTCCACGTATCTCTTTACCCTGTCCGCCTCCATGCAGAACAAACAGAAGTTGTTGCAATGATACCCAACCGGAACGTGAAGATTTTTGACAATTTCTTTTTTTATCATCGGATCTTGATTTATTAGATAAAACGGGCATAGGCGCACCAGTCCTTGAATTTGTCAAGCTCCAGCAAAGTTTCGTTTTTTTTGCCGACCACGAGAATATTTTTTCTCCGCTCGATAATTTTGCCACTCCTTTTTATATTTCGCAGAATTTTGAGAAACACTTTTTTTTCCTTTGAATATTTTCTGATTATATTTTCCGGCTCAAAACAATAAGTTCTTTCGCAGTGGAATACTTTTTTTCTGAGATATCCCTCAAGCCTGATAAACCTTCCCGATTTGAAATACAAAAAAGGCGACCGCAGATATTTTTTCATCCTTTTGGCAACATCTTCCCCTTTCTGTTCGCGAACCAGTTCAAAAGATTTTTCGGCAAAATCGGCTGATTTTTGGCAATCATAGCGGCAAGGGATGTGGGGAAACAGGTTTATTTTCCCGTCCAGGTTGTTGAGCTGCCACAAAAACGCTTTTGATTCCCGAAGGAGTCTGAAATTCAGCTCCGGCGTGGTGAAAGAAATATATCCAGCAAAAAACCGAATGCAGCATTTCGGATATTCGAATAATTTTCCGATTCTCTCTGTAATATCCCTTATGTCTTTCGGGCTCAATTTTTCGCCGGAGAATATTTTTTCTTCCAATTTTTTTATGCTCTCAATCCTTTTTTTGTCAGGGGAAACATAGATTATTCTTTGATATTCGCCGCTTATTTTGTTATCTTTTGTCGACTGAAACAAACCGTTATCTGCGGATCTTCTAAGAAGCAAGCCCAATTCCAGATGATATAAACCAAGCTTTTTTATTTTTTCGATTGTTGGCTCGCAGTCTTTTCCATTCAGCATGTAACGGGTAACTTTTTTTAGTTTTCCTTGCGATCCCGTAACAAGATCCAAAAAATCAACACGTAAGCCACAGTTTTTATAAAAAATGTCGTCCTGCGAAAATATTTTATTTTTTTTCCCAAAAAGGTTTTTGCTTTTCAGCAATTGCTTTTCGATTTTTTTGCGGATATCACTTTTTTTATCTGACATCTTCATCTTCTATGATTTTCTTTTTAATAATTTCTTTTTGGACAAAGACCGGGGAAAGTTCTTTGGAGCTGTAGTATTCGTCCATGGCGCAAAGGCCGGCACAAATTTCGTCCAAAAAACAAGCTTCGCATTTTTTCGGCTTGTCGCGATAAAAATTCTCCTGCACGACCAATCCCCTGCCGTCCAAAAAATACAGGGGACGCAGTTCGTTTTTTACGATTTTTCTCGTCTCCGTCGAAACGTGCTCGAACCCGGGCATATAGCAAAGCGGCACCCTTTCAATTCGGAAAGTTTTTTTGTTTTTTTCCAGGATTTTGGCCATCCTGACAAGTTCGATTTCAAAATCGGAAAATTTGGGAATTGTGTCCGTGTTTTCCCTGGCTCGCTCCGAAGTCGGGTCAAGATTATTGCAGCTAAAATGGCCGACAAAAGGATAATTCCGGATGATGAATTCCACCAATGAGCTGAGATGGTCGGCGTTATACTTATTGAAAGTGATGTTTATGTCAACTCTCACCTCTTTCATCCCCGACAAATGGCCGAGTGTTTTTTTGATGTTTTCGAGCGAATCTTCTTTTTTGGAAAGAAAGGCCTGGATCTTCGGACGATGGGAATAGATGGAAACATGGACGTGCCTGAGTCCCGCTTTCGCCAAAGACCGGAGATATTTCTTGTCCGCTGTTTTCTGGGCGTTGGTTATCATCTTTGTCTCAATTTTTTTCTTTGAGCAATATCGGATCAGATCGCGAAGGTGTGGATATTTGGTCGGCTCCCCTCCCGTCAGAATCAAGCCGTCATAACCTTTTTTTTGATAAGTATCCACCAGCTTTTTCGCGCTCGCCAAAGACATATCCTTCCACCCCGACGGAGGATTCGAACAAAAACGGCATTCCTGGTCGCATTCTCTGGTTATTTGGATGTAAGCAAAGTTGGCCATAATATTTTTAGCGATGGTTTTTTTTCAAATACTTCCGAATGTCCCCGAAAAATCGGCGGTAAGGCGAGGGCAGAACTTCTTTCACCGGCTTATATCTCAGCCTCAAAGCCGTGTAAAAAAACAGGAACGAATCAAGCTGCTCCATGTCTTTCCGAGAAAAACGGAGGGAGGGCAGCAACTTGCGGTTGATGCTGTTCATATATCTTATAAGATTCGCGACATCTCTTGTGTTGTCGTGGGCCGTCCGAAAAATTTCGAAACGGAGATCGTCAAGCCCGACGCTGTCGAAATCAATCATTAAGAGCTTTTTTTTGTGATAAACCAGATTCTTGTCAGTGCAATCTCCATGGCAGACTTTCAGATCCTTGTATACTGCAAAGTATTCATTCGCTTTTTTTTCCAATTCGTCAAAATCATTGAAAAAAATTTTAAGCTTTTTCCTATGTTCATTGTCGCCCAAAACTTCCCTAAATTCAACTTCGTGTCTTTTGAATTTTTCGGCGTTTAGTTTTTTTGCAAGGCGTTTGTCGGAATTGACAATGTTATAAAAAGAAGAAAACAAGCTGATTTCTTTCCCTCTTTTGTTCTTTACTTTGGAAAGATCGCTTTTGACAAAAGGGAAGAGCTGGACCGCGGAATCGTTTTTATGTGTGACAAAACCGCCGCGTTTGTTTCTTGCCGGATAAAGAGCGGGAAATTTTTTTTTCAAAAGAAGATCATAAAGATCGTTTAGTAATGCCATATTTCCAAAATCGCTGGCTCCCACTTTCAAAAACCATTCCCGCCCCTCTTCGTCTTTTAGGATAAAGTGGTTTGGCCTCACTCTGTTTTTGTAGTAAAACGGGCTCAGGTCTGAAATTTTTATGCCGGAATAATCTTCGGACACTGTTTGTTTTATGAATTTTTCCATTTTCATTGGCATATTATTTTTGTTAAATAGTGGCAAATTTTGGCGTCTTATTTTTTGGATAATTCCCCGTAGCGCCGATGCAAGAAAGTTTTCAAAGCGGGAGAAATTGACTTAAAAGGTTTTATCTCCTTATCCCCGTAAAGATCCAGGTATAATTTAGGAACACCTCTGCAAAAATAAGATAATTTGCAATTTTCACATTTCGATGATTTCGAAAGACGGCCTCTAGCTGTATCACTATAACGATTATAAGTCGAGTCTTCAATAGCTACACCATTTGATGAAATCTTAACGACCGCGCTTCTAAGAGCAGGTAAAAAAAGTTCATTAAATTTTTTATTGTCTTTAGCGAACAAAATTTTCAAATATGAATCAGGGAGAACGCAAAAGGGAATGTCGAACTTCGCCCTTGGCATGAAAGCTTCCTTATTCAATATCATTCTTATGTCAGCATACCGAGGGCAGACCCGGCCATAATCGGTCGCGTCGGAGTTCACCGGCCTGACTTTTCTGAAGTCAATCCTGCGAAGTTTTAGTTTTTTTACAATAAATTTATAGATGTCCGGAACAACTGAATAATTTTGTTTCAGCAAAAGGGAGTGCAGAACTATTTCGACATTCGGATTTTTTTTCAAGTTTTTGATCGCGTTCATCAGTTTATTGAAGCTCCCTTTCGTTCTTGTTATCTGATCATGTATTTTTTGGTTTTGGCCATAAATAGGCAATTCAAATCTACCAACGCCCGAGCGCACAATCAAATTTGTGAAAGATCCAGACGCCAGTTCCATCCCCGTTGTTTCCAAAGATATCTTTTTAAATCCGATTTTTTTCGCGTGCCTGATAATCTGCAAAATTCCGTCGCATTTTAAGGGTTCATTTCCTCCTATGCACAACCGCACAGCATCGGGATAACACTCCCTGATGAGCAAGAGATAGAATTTCAAATCGTCGAGATCAAAAACAACTTTTTCATTTTTCATCTTGGAAATTTTGTCCCGGGAAGAAACAGCTCCCGAGCAAAAAACGCAATTGAGGTCACAATGGGAAACGCCGCTCAGACTCAGCAAGATGCTTGAGTTTTCAGCTATCTCAGCTGAGAAGGGTCTTAGCATTTTCAAGCCGTTCTCTTTTGCGAAATCGGCCGGCACGCCGTCACATTTTTTGTCGAATTTGCATATATTGCATTTTTGCCCTTTGGCAAAAAATCTGAAATTTATAAAAAAATAAAAAAAATCAAATATACCGCCTCCTGACAGCTCGCGAATTTTTTTGGAATCGTAGCGACCCGGATTTTTTTTTGGATAGCAGAAACTATTTTTGAAATTAAGCTTTTTGTCTTGCACCAATTCGCGCAAATCGCGGCAAAATTCATCGGCCGGACAGTGCCGGCACCTTTCCTCGAAGCAGGGAATTTTTCCTTTTCCGAAAATAAATTCATTAAACATTCCTTCCCAGCATCCCAATACCGTATAGGGATCGAAGGGATAGTGGAAAAATTTTTCCAAATGATCTAGATACTTTGACGGATATCCATCCAGCTCAACGGTTATGTTCTTTTCGACAGAAAATTTGAGGACTTTTCTTATATAGGACATATCCTCATTCGGCCTTGTTATTAGACTGTCACGATTTTTCCAGGCTCTCCCAAGAGGTAAAATTCTGTGCAAATATAATTTATTTATTCCTAATTTTTCAAAATATTCGACCATTTCAAGCAAATGAAAGAAATTGAGTTTGTTGACTACGACAGAGATATTGACTTTCAAATTTTTCATCTTTATGGCATTTTGCAGTCCCGCGAACGTTTGCTTGAATGATCCCTTTATTTGAGATTGGGATTCATGCAGTTCTTTGGAATGTCCGTGAATCGAGAAAGTTATTTCGTCCATTCCGTTGTTGGCCGCCGACATCAAAAAATCGTGATAGGCAAACATTCTTCCATTGGTAACAACTTGAACATGCGAGTAGCCCATTTTTTTAGCCGCACCGATAATTTCTATAAAATCCGGATGGATGGTCGGCTCGCCTCCGGAAAAAATGACTTCCTTGATCTTTTTTCCTCTGCCTTCCAGTAATTTATTTTTAATTTCCTGCTTGGATATTATGGATCCATCCTGATTATCGCTATCCAAACAAAAAAGGCACTTGTTATTGCAAGTTTTTGTCAGCCGGATCCAATGCTTTCGTCCTATCGAATCCTTCTCTCGACTGGCAATACTGCGGTGTTTCAATATTTTTTTTCTCTCCATCGAATAATACTCACCGCTTAGAATGATTTTTTATGGGCGTGAATTCGGAATCACCGTATAAATTGAGGTAGGCTTCAGGGACTCCCTGGCAATAGCTGTCTAATTCACATTTTTCACATTTTTCGCATTTGGAAAAACCGGCTGGTTTCGTCTCTTGATCGCCAAAGTCATTTACTTTTATACCCGCCGCGGAAATTCTCACCATCTTGATAGAATTGTCGAAAAGATCGCGCCTTCTGTCGGCCGGCAAAAGGCAAAAGGGCAGCTCGATTCTGGCCCCGGGTGCCAGCTTGGCACCGCTGAATGCTTTTTTGATTTCAGAATAACGGGGACAATTTCGCGCATAATCCGCCAAATCGCTGCTTCGAGGCAATAGTTTTCTGAAACTCAATTTTCCGACGCCTAGATTCCTAGTGACATAATCATGGATCTCAAGAACAAACGAATAATTTTTTTTCAGAAGCAATGTGCGCATCTCTATTTCAACTCCCGGATAATCTTTTAGGATTTTCACCGCCTTAATCAGACGGGAAAAACTTCCCTTTCTGCCCGTTATTGAATCGTGCAATTTGGCGTTATGGCCGTAAATAGGCAACCTGAAACTCCTCACGCCCGCACCGATCAACTCTTTGACTTTTTTTTCGTCGACCAGCCCAAAGCCGGTGCTGGACAAGGCAATTTCCCGAAAACCCAATTTTTTCGCGTATCCGACCAGTTCGACCAAGTCGGGACAATTGAGAGGTTCGTCTCCGGTGACAATCAATTTCCCCGCCGAAAAAAATTTTCGGGCTTCGGCCAAATTTCGTTTTATTTTTTCCAAACCGGGATGATGTTCTTCATTTTTCTTGGGACGCAAAGTCCGGAAACAAAATATGCAGCGCAAATCGCATTTCGTTATTTCCTTGAGATCAAGGAAAAACTCCGTATTTTTTCCCCTTCCCGAAACCAAGGGTTTCAGAATTTTCAATCCTTTTTCTATGACATAATCGCAAGGGGCGCCGTCGCATTTTTTTTTCAGATCGCAAAATTCGCATTTTTCGCTTTTGATGAAATATCTGTTGTCGATGAAGAAGTCCAACAGACGGAAGAGGCTGGCTTGGAGATTTTTTTTGTTTATTTTGATTGTCTTTTCTTCCATTTTATCCGGAACACAAATAGGCATTTTTTTGGAAACCAGCTTTCCTTCTTTTTTGAAACGGATCAGGTCGTCGCAAAAATCGCCAAGGAAGCAATGGACGCATCTTTCTCCACGGCAGGACATTTTTCGCCCGTTCTTCAAAAAATCTTCGAACATTCTTTGTCTTCCCTTTACTTCATCATGCATCTTTTTCGGATTTTGAATCAGATCCTCAAAGCCTTCAAGATACCGGGGAGGAAACCTATTGGTCCAGATGAATATTTCCCGATTTTTTGAAAATTGAAAGGCCTCTTTCAAGTTTGGCAGGGCTTTTTCGATGTCATAAAACAATTTATTTCTGTTTTCCCAGGCTCTGCCAAAAGGAATGATTTGGAGAAGATCAAACTCTCGCACGCCAAAATTGATGAAATATTTGAGGATATCCGCCAAATTTTCAACATTCATTCCGTTTATAACAATATCCTGATTGACAATCAGGCCGTCAACGACAAGCGCGTTTTTGAGACCGATTAGCGCTTGTTTGAATGACCCTTTGATTTGCGTGAGGCTGTCATGAAGTTCTTCCGTATGGCCATGGATGGAAAAAGTTATTTCATTAACACCCGCTCTGATGGAAGAAATAAGAAAATCCCGATAAGCAAACATTCGGCCGTTTGTTATGACTTGAATATGCTTGTATCCCATATCTTTCGCCATTTTGACAATTTCAATGAATTCCGGATGAATGGTTGCTTCTCCGCCACTCAGAACAACCTGATCGATTTTTTTCTTTCTGCCTTCTCGAAATTTTTCCCTGATTTCATCTTGAGTCAAAACAGTTCCGTTCTGTGCTTCTTTGTCCAGACAAAAAATACAGTTGTTGTTGCAAACTCTAGTCAAACGAACCCAATGCTTTTTTTTCGCGGCCGCCTGCTCTTTTTTTTCGATTTTCAGGAAGTTTTTTTTCATATCAGCGTGGGAAAAATTTATTTTTTCGCCATCGATTCATAAGCGAAAAAGGAAGCAAAAATGAATTTTTCTCCGGAATCTTTGAAGAAAAGTTCAAAGACGCCCTTTTTTTCTCTCATTTTTTTCTTTTTTTTCAAGGCGTTCATCGCATAAGGGAAAACATCGATGATCTCCTTGTCGAATATTCCGGCGAATTCTCTCGGGCGCAGAATATTTCCGTGTTCCATGGAGCTGATGACGAACCTTAGCATTTCATCGTTCGCCGAAAGTTTTCTCCCGGAGTATATTTTTATTTCCGGATCGAACCTTGATTGGGAAGCACTCTGCTGGTATTCCAGTGTGCCGCGCAGATATGACCTTGAAAAAGGGCCCAGCCCGAAAGTGGAGGATGGAGAGCTGGATGAAAATTCTCCGCCGTATTCCCTGCCTCGGCTTTTTCGGGGATTGAATTTTTTCAGTTGCCTTATGTCGTTGAACTGCCAAAAAAAATCCATGGAGCCGAAAGGCCTGGCATCATATCCGTTCTTTCCCGCTATATCATACGCTTTTTTCAACAATTTCGGAATTTTTTTCGGATAATAGGTTTTGAAATATTGCGGATAATTCATCTTGAAATGGCTGGCCAGATATTTATCACTGGGCGGATAAAGACCATAAACTGTTATCGTCGTTGGCCGCATTGCAGTCAATTTTTGAAAGCTATCCGCAAAGGTATCCGGCGTATCAGTGGAAAATCCCGCGATCAGATCAGCGTTGACAATATCAAATTTGTTTTTTTTCGCCGTTTCGATGGCCTTCTTGACGGTTTCATATTTTTGAGAATCTCGACGGTTGAACAAAAGGATTTTCTCGCTGAAAGACTGCACGCCGAAACTGATTCGATTGAAGCCAAATTTTCTCAAAAGGGATATTTTTGACAATTCGCCGACGCTCGAGTTGAATTCATACGTCCAGATCCGTTCTTTCGGGTCGTCGGCAAAATTGAAATTTCTGAAAAGGGCGGAAAACAGCTTTTCTATTTGCGCGGAACTCAAGATATTGGGAGTTCCGCCGCCGAAGTATATGTTTCTGAATTTTATTTTTGAGAAAGTTTTTCGGAAAAAACGGAAATTTTCGATCAAATATTCAACGTATTCATCCAATTTCTTTTCGTCTTTCAGCTCCCAGGAAGGAAAACTGCAATATTCGCACCGGGAACGGCAAAAGGGCGTGTGAACATAGAAGTTGATATTTCCAAGGACTTCCTGACCCTTGTTCGCCCGAATAAAATTCTCCCAATATTTTTTGATTTCGGAAGCGGCATACTTTTCATCATATTTTGGAAGCGTATAAAGCCGGCTGATGTTATAGTAGTAGCCGTTTTTCTCAAGAAAGTCCTTGAAAAAGGAAATCTGTTTTTCCAAATCCCTATTTGATATTTTTGGCGCGTCGGTCATATTTTTTTGACTGGCTTAAATTCTTTCCACCCTCTTCTTCGGACGTAGGCTTCCCAGACTCCGCTGCAGGAGTCAAAAAATCGGCATTCCGCGCACTCCGACCCCTTGATTTTTTTCGGCCACTTGACGGAAGTCGGCTTGATCGCTTCTGACTTCGCGTTCTTTCTTCTCACGGCCGATTCATACTCGATAATGTTGCGTTCGGCTCCGGGAAGGACGCAGGGAGGAAGTCCGAGGACAAGTATTTCCGGACGACGGTTTTTCAGCCGCTTTTCAAACTTTTTCAAAACTCTCGCCACTTCTTTTCCGACTTTGAAATAACGTGGCACGATCTGCTCAAAGTATCTGTCGGCTCTTCCTTCCGGCAGCACCGTGTTGAATACGATCCCCTCAACGCCGTCGAAAGTCAGCATGAGCCGAAGATAATTTTCCATGTCGCGATAATTTATTTTATTCAGCAAAAAATTGACAAAGAATCGGAAAGGGTATTTTTTGGCGAAAAAAGACAAATTGCACAGACCAAAAAAAGTTTCCTCAAAACTTCCCGGCACTCTCGTAATCGCATCATGCACTTCTTTTTTGCTCCCGTGAAGGGAAACGCTGATCTCGTTGAGGCCGGCTTTGAGCAAATTCTCGCAGAATTTTTTGTCCGCCAGCTTTCGACCGTTCGTGATGAGATCGACTTTCTTGTAGCCATATTTCATGGCCAGCTTAATAAGATCCGGAAGGGCGGGATTCAGCGTCGGTTCTCCGGAAGAGAACAAAACCCGGTCAATTTTTCCCCGCATCGCCTTGAGATCATTTTCCGCATATTTCTTCAAATTTTTGAATTCGGCCCGATTCTGCTTGTGAAGATCCGAGCAAAACAAGCACCCGTTGTTGCAGTGGGAATTCGTCAAAATATGCAGTCTTTTTTCTTTTATCTCTTTGACAGACATACTGGTTTTTTATTGGACGATTAGTTCCCCGTCCCCAAACTCTTGATAATATTTTTCGAAAATGCCCGGACAAAAATCTTTTTTCGAGCACCTCAGGCATTTGTCCGGTTTCATGACTCCTTTCAGGGGCTTGAACCCTTCGGTCTCGGCCAAAACGGTCCTTTTGTCCCTTCTAATTTTTTTGAGGGTGATTTGAAAATGCCATTTAGTGTCACTGGAGCGATCTTTAAGCTCTCCTAGGACACAAACCGGCAAACCGAAAAATTTTATTTTTCGGGATTTTTTTGCAACCAGTCTCGCGAGTAATGGAATTTTTTTTCTTATTTCGCCCAAAGGCACGACCAGATTCCGATAATTTTCCAGCGCCCGGCCTTCCGGAGCCAGACCGGAAAACAATATTTTTTTCACTCTCTTATATCGACTGATAAAATCAATTATTCGGGTGAGTTTGGAAAAGTTATGTTTCGTTATCAAAATCCTCGCTGAAATTTTTGTTTCTGCCGGAATTTTTTCGACATTTTCCAAAGACTTTTTCAGTATGGAGAAACTTTTTCCGTTTCGAGTATGAAGGTTGTGCAGCCTGTCGATATGTCCGTAGATTGAGAAAGACAAATAGTCGATATGCGGCATAATTTTTCGGCAAAAATTTTCCTCGGAAAATCTTCCGCCGTCAGAATTGACGAAAACCTGATAGCGCAATCTCTTGGCAAGTTTTGCTATTTCCACAATGTCGGGATGCAAAGTCGGCTCCCCGCCGGTGAGAACCAAAAAATTGAAACCCGCTTTCGCCCGTTTTTTTATCTCCCTTTCCACTTCCGCTTTCGCGACAAACTGGCCCTTGAAGTCTTCCAGCAGATCCTTTTCTCCGCAAAAAATGCAATTGTTGCGGCAAGAAGAGGAAATATAAAATTCCAGGCGTTTGATTTCGCTGTTTCTTTCTTCAATATTTCGTATATTTTTTTTCATTTCTTTCTTTCGTTATTTTTTTCGATCATTTTTTTCCTAATATCATTTTCACTAAAAAAGAACATGCAAGCGGCAAAGCGATCAATCGGTTCCTCCGGGAAAAAAACCCGATCTCCTTGGAATCTTATCTTCCCTATTTTTTTCAAGCCGTTTATTCCGTCGGCAAAAATTTCTTTGAAATCCGCTCCGAAATGCTTCGCGAAACCTTTTCGAGAAAAGCACCGCTCATGAGATAGTTTTTGCAGGATAAAGTTTCTCATCTCCCCCCGCTCGCCCAGCCTGACAGCTTTGTAGTCAAGACTATTTGAGTTGAAATTGAAATTGTCTCTCCCGTCTTTTGTGTAGTAATATTGCAAATCCTTGAAAATATAGGCGTTTGCCCGGCTACCGAGCGCGAAAAGGGACTGAGAACTTGAAGGGGAAGGCGAGAAATTATACACGTTTCCCAAAATTTTTTTATTCTTGAGCAAAAATTTATATCCGATAGAGTCATAGACCACGAATTTTGACTCAATCATTTCATAATTATGCTTATCCGCTTCGGCCTTAAACTGTTTTTTAATTTTCCTGAACTTTTCGCTTATTTTTTTTCTCTCCCGGCTCTGAAAACTTTCCGAGCGGAGCCCAAAATAGCCATTCGGGGGACGAAAACGATAGACGATTATCGAATCCGGCCGTAAGTCGGCCAGGCCGGAAAAACTGCTCAGAATCGAACTAGCATCGTCTCCTCGCAAGCCGACCATCAAATCAACGTTTATTTCAAATTTCAATTTTCGGGCGCTTTGGATCACCTCTTTTATCTTGGAAAACTCTTGATATCCGCGCAAAGCGGAGTTTAGCACATTTTTGTCCAAACTTTGAACGCCGAAGCTGATTCTGTTGAAGCCGAAATCTTTTATTATTTTCAGCTTTTTTTTATCAATGCTTTCTGGGTTTCCTTCAAAAGTTTTTTCTCCCCGTTTCTCGAAACTGAAATACTTTTTCAGATTTCCCACGAGTTCCATGAGTTGTTTTTCCGACAAAATAGACGGAGTTCCTCCGCCGATATATAGATTGTCTATTTTTTTACTCTTAAAAACTTCTCGGAAAAAAGAAATTTGTTTTTTTAAATTTTTCAAATAACTTTCAATCTCCCTGTCGACCGGAACTTTCGAAAAATACGGGCAATAATTGCATTTGGATCGGCAAAATGGAATATGAACATAAAAATTCAAGATTTCTTTCGAACTCTCTTTTGAATCCAGATGGATATTCCAATGATTCCTTATCTGTCCGGCGCTCAGGACGCATTCTTCTCCGAACCAGCGGATAAGATCCGTCAGAAAAAAATTGTCATAAAAAGACTTATGATTCGATAAAAAAAATTTGTATGAATTGTATCTTTCCTGAGAGTTCATGCTGGCAACTTTTTATGTCATTTGAGTCCGACAGCCCTAAATTCTTTCCAGCCAAATTTTTCCGGATATTCCCGCCACGGACCTTCACATATCGCGTTGTGACGGCATTTGGCGCACTGCGGACCTTTCATCTTCCCTTCTTTCCGACGAGCTTCGGCGAAATCTTCAACCACCGATTTGAAGTCGTATATTTTGGTCGGCGGAATATATTTTTCTGCCACGTAGTCTTCATAGCCTTTCATAAAACAAAATGGAATGGCTTCGGTCATCACGACTTTTTTCTTTTTTATGCCGATGTCCAATCCCGCTTTCACATAGGGTTCCGTCAGAGCCATCCTCGGCACAATGGATTCAAAATTTTCCCCTGCGTTTCCGGTCGCGTGAACAAAAGCGAATTGATATTGATCAACGTCTAAAGAGACCAGAAGTTCTGCTATTTCCGGCAAATGCCGGTAATTAGACCTGGTTATCACTGTGTTGGTAATAACTTCCTGACCGAGCAATTTCAGGTTCCTTATCCCCTGCACCGTTTGCGCGAAACTTCCCCGAGCGGTGGTCAGATAATCATGGAGTTCTCCAATGTGCCCATGCAGAGCTGGTGAAAATTCGGTCGCTCCCGCCCTGATGGTTTTTTTGCAAAAGTCCGGATAGGAAAACATCCTGCCGTTGCTTTGAATTTGAATTAGTTTAAAACCGATATTTTTCGCAAAGCTTACAAGGCTGAGAAAGTCAGGTCTTATTGTCGGCTCTCCTCCCGTAAACACAATTCCGTCGCACTCGGCTACGGCTTCTTTCATTTCTTTTTTTATTTGCTTAATATCCTTATCTTTGAATTGGATCCTTTTTCTCCCCTGCACGCAAAAAAGGCAATGGTTGTTGCAAGAAAATCCAACTTTTAGATCCGCTTTTTTCATAAAGATGAAATTTTATCCACAAAATCGCTAAGAGCCCTGTCGACTTTCCTCGTGGAATCCAAAATCTGCCTAGAAAAGGTTCTTTTGAAAAGAAAATCGAAATCGAACTCCAGGGGAAACTGAACAATGCTTTTCCAGTCATTCGTGTTTTGAATATTACCTAATTTCAATTCTTTCCGCCAGCCCGAAAAGCGCTTGTCCAGAAAAAAATTTCCGAAATACACATCCCCTTCGGGATCAATAACCGGGGACATATTAAACAAAGGCACGGGCGAAAATGATTTAATATTTTTTACCTGGATGCCGTCTGGATGGGATTTTATTTCCTTCTCAATGACTTTGAAATTGTCACGGAGAGAACTTATGCTTTTTTCGGACCAATCCGTATAATAAGCCGGCAAAAAATTGAATCGCCTAAATCCTTTTTTTCTTAGTTCCGAAAAAAGATCTTTTGACTGCCTCATGTTGTCCGGCAAAAGATTGATATTGACCGTCATGAGCGGAAGGCGTGATATGTTTTTTATGAATTCATCGTCATCGAATATTTTTGAGTAACTGGAACTTATGATAATTTCAAAATTTGGAAATTTTTTGAGATAGTCTGCGATTTTTTTGTCGAGAAGCAATCCATTCGTCGTGAGATTGAAATCCGCTTTTTTCGCTTTTTTTCCTAATCGCGCCACGAGTCCCTTTACCAAACCGAAATTGAGAAGCGGCTCCCCCCCAAAAAAACGAATAAGAGGCCTCACGGAACGATTATTTTTCCCCTCTAAAAACAAAGAAGCAGCCCTTGAAGCCGTTTCTAAGTTCATGCTTCTATTTGTTTTTCTTACCTGGCAATGACTGCAATTCAGATTGCACTTTAGGGTTGTCACCAAAACCAAACTTTGATCATCGAGTTTCGACATTGATAGCTGAAAAATAATTGATGCAGAATTTTTTTTCTTATTTTTTTATTTTCGGAAATTATTCAGCCAAGGATCTGGATATTACCAGCTGCCGTGAGAACCATGCGATCCGTGAGCTCCGTGCGATCCGTGCGATCCGTGCGATCCGTGAGATCCGTGAGATCCGTGAGAAGCATGGGCACAAGTCGCATTGGCCAGTTTCTCATTCGGCTTCATTATCCCTGCCAGAACTGCGGCGCTGGCGACCACCACCATTCCGATTTTCATCACGCTTTCCTTGCTAATATTCCCTTCTTCGCTGGTCAAGAAGGCCTGGATGTTCTTTTTTATCTTAGGTATCCTTGTTTTTTTTGATTCACTCATAAATTAAGATTAGATCTTAAAAATTTTATTTTGCTCCGGTAGCTTCGAAAAGCAGTTGGAGACGGTCTAGATTATAATAATCGTCGCATTTTTCCTCGCTGAAGTTCAACATTTTCCGACAGTCGAAATTAGGATCAAAATATAGCTTATAAACGCTATAATAGTCGCGGTGGGAAATTTCTTCCAGTATCGCCGGATTATTGTCTCTCACAGTTCTCGCAAAATAAGCAAGCTGAAAACATTTATACCAAAGGTCTTCTCCCACTCCACCCTGCTCGACCGATCCCCCTTGCGAAGCCCTGGGAAGATTTTTCATGACGTCGCAGGCCGCATAATCTCTCTTGTTTATGGCAAGGCACAATGCCTGAGTCAAGGAACCTTTGGGAAAACTCGCGCAATCGCTCTCTGATTTACTCATGACCAACGATTGGCACAGATTTTGGCAATCATCCTCTCCTGAATTTTTGCAAGCCTGGACAAATTCGACCGAGCAATTTCCTGCTTTCATGCTTGGTAATATACTTTCGAGATACAGCTTGACCCTGTATTCACAATGCGACAATACCATCGGATCCGGAATACTTTTGCAGTATCCGATATTCTTTTCCTTTATGGCAGAGCAAATTAGAAAATTTTCTGTTTTGAACGGATTTATTCTAAACATTTCGGAGGCCAGGAGAATAATATCTTTTGTTTCTTTTCCGGAAAGACCTTCAAGCCTTTTCTTGCAAGCGTCTCTCTCCGCCCAAAAATAGGTTTCCACTTCCTGCCGGCTTTTCCCCTTCAATTTTTCTGTTTCGAAAGAAACATCTGCCTGACTTTTTTGCTCATATGGCGAAGGTTCCATGATCTCGGCGGGAACAGCCAAGAGCGCTTTTTTATTTTGAGAAGGAATATCCTCTATTGTTTTATGCGGAATATTTTGAGAGTCGTTGCTAAAAAATAAATATTTTACTCCCAAAAACAACCCGGCCAAAACCAGCAAGACAACGAATGCGATTAATACTTCCTTTAGTTTTTTATTTTCGATTACCATTTTGATTATTTATATCATAAATTACAAACCTAGAAAAGACAATAAACAGCAAAGTGCTTCGGCGTTCGTATTTTTTGAAAAAGGTATCAGTCCGGTATTTTCTGATAATTTTTTTTACTGCACTCTATTTCTTTTTTTGCCCATTTTTCAAGGATCTTTTTCTTCTTTTTGTCTTTCAAGTAGCTGAAAATCAGGTCAAAAATAGATTTGTTTATTATGCATCTCAGGCTGTTGGGCTGTTGGCAAAAAACATTTCCGGTTTCAGCAAAGTTGTGGATGGGACAAATTCCGCAATAAGGCTGATAAACGCAGTGCGAACAGCCCGCCTGGCAACTTGTCTCCGAGGCTACACACATGCTCTTCAGGGCCGGGCTGTCGATGATTTCCGAATAAACGTTTTGGGCGACGGTTCCCAGTCTAAACATTTCTTGCCCTGAGTAGCCCATCATTCTGCCTTCATCGCAAGTATAAATATCACCATTGAAATCATAGGCAAGTTGTCCGATCCCGGCTCCGCAAGGAGAACGGAGCTCCAGATAATTCGGATCGTCATCCGTCAAAATCTTTGAAACAACAATTGAGGCCGTCCTTTCATAAAATCTTTTTCCCGACTGGTTGATTTCCAAAATATAATCCAGAGCTTTTTTATAGAAATCAAGATATTCTTGAGGCTTATATCCCATCTTTGACCAAGCTTTTCCGGCTGTTCCCAACGGGCTCAAGGGACGGAGAAATATAGTATCAAAACCCCATTTTAAATATTCATCCACTATTTCTTTCGGGTGCTCAAGAGAGAATCGACTCACCGTAACGAGTGCTCCGGGCTGAAAAAAATAATATTTCCCTCTAATTTTCTTCCGCTCAATCCTCCGGTATTCATCCATGGCTTGCTTCAGCCATTTTGTCGTTTCCTCATAGCTGTTTTTGCGGGGAAGCGGGCGATTTCTGTTATGAATAGCTTCCGGACCGTCGAGCGAGGTGCAAAGCGCCACGTGATTTCTGAAGAAAAAACGCAGTTTCTCCTTGTCCATCAGGGAAAAATTGGAAACGAGTCGGAGCTCCAGGCTTTTTTTCTCGATTTTATTTTTTTCTTTGGCATATTCAACAATAAACTTGACTATCGGCCAATTAAGAAGAGGCTCCCCTCCCTGAAACTCAATGGCGACGTTGTTATTCGGCGTGCTGAAAATAAAATCGACTACTTGCTTAGCCGTTCCAAGGCTCATGTCAAATTGGGAGCTAGTCACTCCTTTCGCACTAGCCTGGCAGTAAACACAGCTGTAATTGCAGCGCAGCGTCACAACAACGATATGAAGACTCGGCCCTCCAAAAAGATTCTGGTGTTTTTTTTGGTATTTTTCAATGTATTTGTCAAAATTTATTTTGTCGCGGATGAAATTTTTTTTCGCCAATTCTTTGTAGGACGCACTTTTTGAGCTGATTTTTCCCTCGATGAATTTTCCAAAATTATTTTCGTCCAAAAAAGCGTATTCTCCCGCATCATTCGTGAGAAGATATTCTTTTCCCAACTTTCTATAACGGAAAAAGCCTACTGTTGAGTGATCTATCTTATCCGGATTGAATTTCATAAGTCGTCAATTTTCAAAAAGACTTAGCGCGCTCCTTTTCTCAGTCCCAAAACATAATTTCCAAATTCATCTTCCAGAAAATTATTATGCTCGGACTTTTTTGGCTTTATTTTGACTAAATAATACTTATTTTTTTCAGCCATCTGAAGATCCGCAATCTTTTTATATCTCTTGACGGCTTCTTTTATGGCTTCTTGGCTGTAAAGACTTTTGCTAAACTTTTTCATTGCATTTTGTTACTTATTCTTTTTTTGTTTTTCTTTGGCTTTTTTAGCATGCTTTTCTTCCCAAGGGACAGCGATTTCCAAAGGATCTTCTCGCCAATCAACCGTCTCTTCTTCAGACCTTGAAGATTGGGCGATGACATTGCTTGGCAGACTTGACACCAGAGAAGCGGCTACTATATATTCTCTTATTTTCTGGTTATTTTTCGCAACTTCTATCCGAAGAAGATAATTCAAAAGTTCATTGAGAAACTCTCCTTTGAGCGCTTCCAGCTGCTTTTTGTCCAATCTTTCTTTTCCTTTCAGCGAAATGAGTATTTCTTTTTCCGGATCGCCGTCGAGATGAACATAGACCCTATCTATAAACACATAGGCCGCATTGAGT
The DNA here is from genome assembly GCA_030679895.1 of Candidatus Moraniibacteriota bacterium. GTDB lineage: Bacteria > Patescibacteriota > Minisyncoccia > Moranbacterales > UBA11712 > Fen-1326. The sequence goes on from JAUXSN010000003.1 coordinate 21,814, forward strand.
ATCGCCTCCAGCGGATAGTTTTTACTATTTAGCCGAAAAACGATTTGATTTTCCTTTATATTGATTTTACTTTTTGGATTTTGCATAAAATTTAACTGCTAAAGAAATTTATCTACGATTAACTCTATCACAGCGCCATAGAAACGACAATACCTCAAAAAAAGAGTTTAATTTGTTTCTACCCATCCGCAGGAACGGCTATTGCCGGCATGGCATACGGTCGTGCTGGTTGGACAAATGCCGTTGCAATTCCACGTCCATTCCGTGTAGTTATTTTCTAAACTTCCGGCCTGGTATAGGGAGTTTGGAGAACACAAATTGTCCGAATCGGGCTGGGTTTCTTTGTAGCAATAATTTTGTCCGCTCGCGTCGCCACATGTGGGGGCAATTATTTCCGTAAAACTTCTAGAGCATGCTTTGTCTAGAGCCGTCTGGTTGCACTTTGCCGAGCAAGTCCAATTCCATCCAGTTGTTCCGTCTCCAGTGACGACGGGAGGTCTAGTTGGATCGTAAATGGTGCATAGCCTGGATGGGTCCAGTGTGATGCTGCTGCCCGAACAAATTGTGTCGCTCATGACGCTTCCGCAGTTGGGCGCCTCGATGATTGGAGCCTGTGCCGTGCAAGAAGCCGACACACCGCCGCCTGAGCCGGAACATATCCATGACCACGTTGTTCCAGCGGCCCCGGATCCGGAAACTGCCGGCGGATTAAGCAGGCTATATTTCAAGCAAAGTTCCGGATATTGCAGGCTAGGTAAGCTGTAAGGACAATATGAGTTTCCGTTTGAAGTTCCACATTCGCCATCTCTCCTATTGATAACAAAGGTTCCAACAGCCTGCGGCGTCCAGTCGCCATAATATCCGTAAACACTGACCCGCGCGGCATAAAATGGGCTGATATTCATAGGCAAAATCCCAGGCGGTATATAATGAGTGTAATTTCCCGGATTTGTACTTGGCGGTACGACTGCTCCTGAATTGTATACCTGAGTATATGTTTTTGTTCTAAGGTTCCATTTATCCACCTGAACCTGATAGTAGTAAAAAGGATTGCCCGATACGCCAAAATTAATATCGGGCCAAGCGGGATCAAAAATATTTAGATTATCAGCAACGCATACAGTAATATTTGTTCCCGGATTCAAGGCATGAACATTATCAGGACAATAAAATAACAATACGAGACAAACAAAAAATAATATCGATCCGATTTTCTTTATCATTTTTTTGTATTACTTTTACCTCTTGCAATTATTATACCATATCCAAAAACAAGCACAATGCTCCCGATGAGCCCTTTCAAAAATCGGGGAATGTGATATTATGAAACAAGCGCAAAGTGTAAAATGCAAAGCTAAAAACCACAGCGAAAAACCAAAAGTTTTTAGCTTTAAGTTTTGGTTTTGCACTTTGAGCTTTTAGTTTTGAATTCGACATATGCCACACAAAAAAATCATAATTTCCATCAGTATCTTGCTATCTTCGTTGATCGCCAAGTCAGCGCTTGCCGTCTGTCCCGTCTGCACCATTGCCGTTGGTGCGGGATTGGGTCTGGCTCAATGGTTGGGAATCGACGACTCTGTCTCCGGCCTTTGGATCGGCGCTTTGATCGTTTCGATGTCAATTTGGACAGTCAACTGGCTAAATGGCAAAAATATCAAGTTTAAAGGCCGAAAGATCCTCATTTTTGCGGCGTATTATATCATCGTTGTCATCCCTCTTTATTGGAAAGGCATGATAGGACATCCACTCAACAGACTTTGCGGAATTGATAAATTGCTTTTTGGAATAATTTTGGGAACTATTCTGTTTTCTGCGGGAGTTTTGTTTCACAACTATATTCGAAAAAGAAACGGCGATATTTCATATTTCAAAGGTCAGAAAATAGTTTTTGGCATCGCGCCACTCGTGATTGCCAGTATAATTTTATATTTCACTTGTTAACAAAAACCTAAGATCCGATCTTGGGAGCGTCCCAAGATCGGATCTTAGGTGACTAAACATAATGCCCGACCAAGAAAAACTCCAAAAAATCAACGACCTCATCCAAAAAGTGGACGAGATGAAAAAACAGGACAAAATGGATCTTTCATCCGATCAGGATCTCTCGATCGCGATTATGAATCTCGTCTCGATCGAAGAGCACTTCTTTTTCACGGGAGCCAAGACCGGAAAACCGGAATATTACGACCTACTCCAAGAAGTTCGTAAGATGAGAGGCGATTTACTAAGAAAAATTGTTAAAAATCCGGAAGGGGAAGTGTGGTGTATTTCAAAACACTTACTCGCCGCTTCGATGCGCCTCATGGAAGTCGGGACAAAACAGCAGGGAATGGGAAATAAAAAAGAAGCTTCGGAGCTTTTTGAAAAATCTTTTGATTGCTATTCACTCTTTTGGGGGTTGAATATGAATTTAGTAAAAACTGACGACATAAAAAAAATAGACGCCGATGCCGTCAATATTCACGACACCGAGAAGAAAGGTTTTTTGGGAAAACTGGGAGAACTGGTCCGGAAAGCGGTGGATTGCTGTTTGGAATAAAAAAAGATTTTGGATATTTGCGCAATAAACCCCGAAGCTAAGCTTCGGGGTTTTTCTTATTTCCGATTTCCAAGAAATGGATTTATTGGTCGATGCCTTTTCTCCAAGGCCGGATCTCCCGCGCCCAAAAAATTCCTTCCTCTTTTTCTTCACCGATCACTTTTACTTCTTTCCCTATTCTGATAATAGCCGGTTCTTGCTCTATTGTTTCGCCATCCGCCTCAACCTGCCAAAAAGTCCCCTTGAAATCCTCAAGGCCGAAATTTTGCTCGTCCTTGATTTCAATAATTTTTCCACCCAGGAGCCCGATTGTCGGCTGATCCCAGATATCTTTGCGATGGCTGCAGCAGGCCGCCTTTTCGTAAAGAGGAACGCTTGAGATTGCAAAATCTTCAATTTTCTCTCCCACTCCCAATGTGTGAAGAAAGGTGCCCAAAATGACGCTCCCGGCTATGCTTAGAAGCAAAATTATATAGGTTTCATGGCGATAACCGTCCTTGGTATGCTTATAATTATAAAAGGCCAGCGCCAGAAATAAGATCAGAAATAAGATCCAAAGATACGGGATCGAAAGCATAATGTGCCCGACAACACTGGTATGAAGATATTTATAAAGATCCCAATCATTATTGAAGAAAACGTAGAGCATCGTGCAGAAGGCCAGGGATCCAATAAAAATTGAAACAATGAACATAGCCCAGGTAAAATAATTTTTCATAAGAAAACGCCAGCGGGGTTTCGGCGCGATTTTCTCTTCCTTGATCTTCTCGATGACTTTTTTCCCGATCTCTCCCATATATTTTTGGCTAGAAATTAAATTCTTTTCCGGCGCTGATGTCTTTGAATTGCTTTTTGGCGCGGTTGATCAGCGTTGCCACTGTTCCCAGCGGCTTTTCTAAAATGTCCGATATTTCTTTATAGTCTTTTCCTTCCAAAAATTTGAGAACGATGACTTCCCTATATTTTTCGTCCAGCTGGCTGATGATGCCTCTTACTTCTTCGCCCGTAAACTTCCGCTCCGTGTCCCTGGCTAGATCCTCATCGGTCGCGATAAACTTCAAAAAGTCCTCATCGGCCTCAAACTTTAGTACCTGTGGGCGAGTCTTAGACTTTCGCCAGTGGCTGATCACCTGGTTGTGCGAAATCCGATATATCCAGGAAGAAAACTTGAGTTTTTGATCAAAAGCATTGAGATTACGATATACTTTGACAAAGATCTCCTGGAGGAGGTCTTCGGCATCTTCCCGAGTCACGGCCGAGATCCGCATTATATAGCGCAAAAGTTTTTCTTCATAGCGATCCACCAGGCACGAAAAAAAATCCTGATTTTTGAGGGTCAGGGCGACCAATTCTTCGTCGGTTTTTTCATCGCAGTTGTTTTTGTCGAGCATCCATTTTTCCTAACATCGAATGTTAGGAGCGTCCTAACATTCGATGTTAGGAAGTGCTCCGAACTTTATAATTCCAGCTCCCCCACCCTTTCCCAATTATTTTCATCCAGAACGATTATTTTATCCTCTCCAATTACGTACAAGAGATCATTGATATATAACGCTCTTTTGGCTTGGATATCGGCGACGGTCTTCACAAGTTTTAATTGGTTGTTCGCGTAAGAGAAAATATATCCGCCTTTTGATCCCGGCAGGAAGAAAACCTGGTGTTTTTTGTCCAAGAGAAAAGCGTGATGAGTCGCGGAAATTTCGGAATAGTATTCATCGAGATTATATTTTGAAATTTCCCTCGGATTTTCGGGAGAGCTGACGTCAAACAAGCTGACTTTCACTTGATTATTTTCCTCGCCGATACCGAGAATTTTGTCTTTTGTGATCGGATGAAGATACGATGAATATCCGGGAATCTTGAGTTCGCCTGATTTTTTCGGATTTTGCGGATCAGAGAGATCCAAAACAAAAAACGGATCAATCTGCCGGAAAGTGACAAGATACCCCTTGTCTTCGATAAAGCGAGCCGAATAAATTTTTTCCTCAAGGCCCAGATCCGTTACGGCTCCTGCCAGGCGCAATTCCTTGTCGAGAACATAAACATCGTTGGCGCTGTCCCGCGTTCCGCCGAAACCAAAACCCCACCAGCCTTGCCCGACTGTGGTTGCGATTCGCAAATGATTCTCATATTCATCGAGTGAAAACTGATTCAAGGGCTTCCCGGCTACCGCGCCACTCGCTTCGATATTCAAATTATCCACCGCTATTTTCACTATTCCCGTCCGCTCCAAATCCCTTTTATGCCCGGAAAAATATTTTTCCATGCGGTTCCTCAATTCATTTTCCATTTTCATTTTTTCATCATTGCTCAAAGAATTTTGGTAATGCTCCAGTATTTCCGAAAACTCCGTCATCTTGGCGCTGGCTCCAATGTCATAATTTTTCAGTTTTTCAATCTTATCGAGCACACTTCCGGGAATCAGATCGTTGTTTTCCTTAAAAAAATCAAAGGAAAATTTAATGAAATCACCCGGATAATAATAAGTGAGAAAAATAGAATCCGGCGACATATAAACCACCGACTCGCTGGACGATCCCAGGAATGTGGTCGTATCTTTGGCTTCCCCGGTTGCGGCGTCTAATGCTGTAACTGTATAAGTCACATCTGCTGGAACGAGCGTTGCCGGGTGATAAACTTCAATGCAGCCGATCGACAAGCTCTTTCCGTTGATGGACATCGGCTCAATCGGACAGGGACGATTTTCATCGATTGTTTTTTTGGTAACGATATAAATCTTGTCGCCGGTCAGCCTGGCCGCGACCAGCTCGTTATTTTCCTTGAGATCCGCGTTCCATTTTTCTTTGGGAGATTTCGGATCGCTTACGTCATAACCGATGATTTTCCTTGGCTGATTCCCGTAATAATTATTCTCCGGAAGTATCGCCAGAATATTGTCCTTGAGCAAAAGATTGCCGCTTTTTTCAATTTTTCCTTCGATTTCCAGATCCTTGAGCGGAAAGGCCCTTATATTTTTCGTGGCTCCTGATTGTTGCGGCGGAATTGCACATCCCCCTTTTTCATCAGGAATGCACCGTGCGGTGTCTCTCATCAGCGGCATTATTCCTGATCTCGGCGAAGAATAATAAATTTCCTTGCCGTCCGTTTTCACAATATCCGGTTCGTCGATACCCGCCACCTGAACATTGGTTTCGGAAACCCGTTCTGGTCCTCCGCCGCCGCGGCCATCAGCTGTTTTTTGGCTCAATCCTGTCGCCGCGGGCAAATTTATTTCCGCCATTGGCGCGAGTTGCGTCCCGCTCATTCCGCCCAGCATCCGGGAAGCGCTGAAGTCTGAAAGATCCCGGCTTTTTTCCAGATAATTTTTGAAATCCGATTCGGAAGAAAAATGCTGGATGCTCGTCAGTCCGCCAAATTGAGAAGGTGAAGATTGAGAAGAAATATTCGGTTTGAATCCGTCCGGAAGCGGAAATTGAAAATTGCTAAGGCCAATGAGAACCAGGGTCGCGATTATTCCCACCGCCGCGATGATCGCGACAGCGTGATTGAAGCGAATTTCTTTGTTCATTTTTTTAGTTTAAAATTCAATCATTTAGTCATTGAAAATTCTGCTCATATTATCTCACAAAATCCCTTTCCTCGCCAGCAGAAATTTTGTATTTAGTTACAAGCATAAAGACACGGATCGAGCCAACCCGAAAGTTCCGCTTTTGACTGGACGTAGCCCAGAATATTGACGCCGGCGCCTTTATGGATTCCCAGATGCAAGTGTTTGCGTTCTCCGTCCGTTTCCGCGCCATAGGCTTTGCCCAAAATTCCAATCGCTTCTCCTTGCGTCAGAGTGTCGCCCGTACTTTTCTTAATGCCGGCTAATTTGAGATGGCCGTTTATTTACCCGAGAGCTTAGCTCTTGGGTTCTTGCAAACTTTCCTTTATTTCTTGCGCCAAATTCTGGTTCCACATCGCGCCGGTCGCGCTCATCACTGCGTCCGCTCCGGCTTCGCGGTATTTTTTGAAATCATCCGCGCTCGAAACTCCGCCTACACCGACAATCGCGAATTTCATTCCAAGTTCCTCGCGCAGCTCCGCAAGCCGTCCTGTCATATCAAGTCCCGCCCATTTGATCGCCTCTCCGCAAACGCCGCTCACCAACCGGCCTTCTCCCGGCAAAGCTTGCTCGCCATTCTTATCCCGCACCGCTGAGCCGATTGTATTAATGGCCGAAATTCCGTCAACTATATTCCCAACGTCTTGAAGCAGTTTTTTAAGCGCCTCTTGATTTTCATAATAGGCCATCTTGATGACGAGCGGAGTGTTTCCAATCTCATTTTTGATCGCTTCGCTCACTCTTTGCACCATCGCCATATCGAAACACATAAGATGCGCCGTACCCTCGTTCGGACAGGAAAAATTCACTTCGAGAATTTTCGCGCCGGTTTCTTTGACCAGCCGCGCCGCCAAAACAAAATCGGAAACGAAAGCGTCAACATTTCCGTCCCCTTTTTTTGTTCCCTGAAAACTGCCGACAACGACTTGGCCGTTTCCAGCGTAAGCTACCGCATCCGCGAGATCCTTTTGCCAGATTTCCACGTCAAAAGAAGGAACACCAAAAGAATTGGTGATTGAAAGCGGCGTTTCGTAATTGTCTTTTGATATTATCCCTTTTTGGGCTTGCTCAAGGGTCAAATCGCCCTTGAGATCCACTGCCACAACATTCGGAAAATCGTTGCAGGGATGGGCTTGGGTGCGAACGGTTTTATACACCGCGATGTCAAAGCCGCTGTCAAGCGCCGCTTTCACGAATTTTCCATTGAGCAGCGGACCGGCCGGAATGCCAAACGGGAAAAATACTTTATTCCCCAAAAAACTATATTTCGGCTCACTCTGATTTTGATATTTTTCCGGCTTCTGAAAATCACCGAACGGCCCTTTTTCATAATTTTCCTCGTACGATTTTTTCGGATCATAAAACGGTTCGCGAATCATAAGTTTTTTGTTATAAATTATTTTTCCTAAAAATCATAAACATAAATTTTTCGGACAAGAAATAATTTGGACCGTCCCAGTTCTATTATGCCGGAGGGCTCCTTTATTTTCAAGGGAAAAGAACAGGTGACCAGGCGCGTTCCCGGAGAAAGCTCCCTTTCGAATTTCTCTTCAAGCTTCTCCATTTGCCTGGGCATCAGATAGGTGAAAACGTGCGTGGCTTTTGAAAAATCCGCGCCAAAAAAATTTTTCCTGAAAATTTTTATGGAACGATATTTTTTCGTCTTCAACATTCTGATCCAGGCCAGAAGAAAAATTGATAAATTTATCTCATATCCGACATATTTTGCTTTCGGCTGTGTCCTCAAGCAAGCCATCAGCACCTTCCCGTCTCCACAGCCGAGATCATACACTACACTGTTTTCCCCAATTTCCAGCGCTTTTGTTATTTCGGACATAACCACCGATGGAACCGGAACAAAAGGAGCGTCTCCCCGGAGTAGCCTGTAATAAGAAAAAAAGAAGGAATAAATCAAGAAAAAGACTACCAAGAAAATGAAGAACATGAATAACAAAAGGAAAAATTCCATTTTTATTTGTAAATAGAGATTATTTTTATTTTTCGGGCTGCTGGGAATCGAACCCAGCCTACAAGACCCCCAGCCTTGCGTACTACCAATATACTACAGCCCGATATCTGCAGACGTCGGACGTCTACAAAAAATTCTACGATTTGGATTTCAAATTTTTATTTTCTTCTTCCAATTCGTGAACTTTATCAGCGAATGCATCCAGTATCTGCGCGCGAGAATGAATTTTTTCTGCAATATCTTCCAATTCTCTTGATTTTATTCTGATATCCTCCCTGTAGTCGTCGATATCCTTTGCAATTTGTTTTACCGAGTCTCTAAAGCTCATATTTTTTCTTTTAATTATTATTAAAACTAAATAAAATTTAGCATAGCGAAAAGAAAAAGGAAAGACACCGCGTTGGGTGGCTTCCCTCTTCTCATCAGCAAAGTTTGCAGCGCCCGCTGGACGCTGATCGCAAATGATATTGCTTCTTAGGCTTTTCCTCCTGGCATCTTTCGGAATGCGGACATTCAAGGCAATTTGTCGTCAATTCACGACCCGGTAAATCTTTGGAAATCTTTAGAAAAACATTAGCCAGGGCTCCCGACAATCCAATCCCGAAGCCGCTAAACACATCCATAAAATATTCTTTCAACAGTCTGCAATCTTTCGGCGGTATTTCTTTCATTGCGGCTCCCTTTGATTTTTTCACGTTGTGAAAAATAAAAAAACCGACTCAATGTTGCCGAGCCGGTTTTGGATTCAAGGTTGATTCACTTAAACGCAAAACTGACGCGACAACTTCAGTCGGATAATAATGCTAATAATGGTTATAAAGATATTTTTGCGGTTCATTGTTGTCTATTATACGTATTATCGAAAATTGGTCAAGTCTTAAGATTTATACGCAATAAAAAAAGAGGAGTTTCTACTCCTCAGGAAAGGTTGGCGCCACCGCGCCTGGTTGCCTTCCCCTCGAATTCATAGCGATTGGCTATGTCCGAAAAATTTTTAGGCCTTGCGATTGTTACGCTTAGACCTGTTCTAACTCTTGAAGCCAGGAAAGGTGTTCTTCACCCACCGACTCGCCTCCCCCAACCGGCCCGACTAACGGCCGCCCAAATCTTGAATATGAAGCTCCTCCTGCTCCGCCATCCGTTTGGCCGCCGCATACGTCAGCCTCGCCCGCTTCCACGCCTTCCTGTTCCGTTCCTGTCATCAGTTCCTCCTTCGCGCCGTTGCGCGGTTAAATTTATAAACAGTTAGCCGCCGCCGGAAAAAGACTCCAGGTTCCTTCCAAATCCAGGGAATTCCAGACTCTGCCCCTGCAAAATCTACAGTAGGCGTCCAGCTTATCTTCGGCTTGAAAATGAACTATTTTCCCTTTTTGGGACACAAATCTTCCCTCCCCTGAAAATAAAAATCTCGGCTTTTTCGCCGAGCAGAGGATTCTATCTTTATATCTGAACTTACTTAATTGGCGATCTTATCAAATACTCTGCTTAGCGAAAAACTGGCTCCCACTAGGAGGAGGGTAAACACCAGCACCAGCTGAATCAGCATATTTTTCGTTAAGCTTATTTCCATACCATTTTCTAAGGTAGTTTATTTGCCAATATTCGTCAAGGGCGGTTGTGGAAAACCGATGCCGCCGCGCCCAAAAGCGGCGCATTTTCGCCTAAAGCGGTGATTTCTAGCTTTGGCAATCGCAAGAATTTATCTATATTTTTTTTCGCATATTTAAGCGCTAAATCACCGTTATTCAGCGCCACCGCCCCACCCAAAACAATGATTTCCGGATCATAGGCCGCGACGACATTTGATATCCCCCGCCCGTTGATTTTTCCCAGTTCTTCCATGAATTGCAGGGCAACTTTATCTTTTTTCCGCGCCGCGTCGAAAATATCTTTCGCCGCACTTGGAAACTTAGTTTCCAAGTGATTTTTTTTCGTCCAAATTCTGAAAAATTTCGGGATATTGTTTCCCGAAGCGTAAGCTTCCCAGTGGCCGCGTCCTTTTCCGCAGGTGCAGGGCAGATTATATTCGGTATCAACTGTCATATGTCCGATTTCCGCCGCATTCCCGTTTTTTCCAAGAAGTAAATTTCCATTGACAATCGCTCCCCCGCCAATTCCGGAAGAAATTGTGATATAAACCAAATTGGAAAATTTCTTTCCCGCGCCAAAATATTTTTCTCCCAGCGCGCCCGCATTGCAATCATTTATGAAAAGAATTGGCAATCCAAATGCTTTTTTAAGCGGCTCTATGATCGGAATAAACTTATACTTAATATTCGGCGTATTCACAATAGCGCCTTTTTTAAAGTCAATTGGACCAACTGCGCTCACTCCGATTCCTTTGAATTTTTTGATGCCATATCCGCTGATTAATTTCTTTATCTCATCGATCACTTGAATAGTGACAGTATTTCCGCTTTCCCCTTTTTGAATAGTCTTTGCGGAATTTTTCGCGATTATTTTTCCTTTTTCATCAACAATCGCCGTCCGCATATTCGTCCCGCCGATGTCAATCGCAATCGCCAAATTATTTGCTTTTTTTGCCATATCTTTAATTTTATTTATCTGCCAACATTCTACCACAAAAAGAAAAGTCCTCCCAAGGTCGGTTAACCCCGGAAGAACTTCGCGAAATTTTGGGCGCGCGTTGGCGCTATGGGTTTTTCCTGGCGATGATGATAATATCGTCGCCATCGTATCTGATTTCCTTTACCCGCTCGCCAATTCCTTGCAGAGCAGCAAGGTTATCATAAGGAATGTCGAGAATTTGAGCTACTCTTCCGCCTTTTCGTCTTTCTTCAATGATGTCAACCAAAGCCATTCTCCTTTTTTTTCGAATTTTCGAAAATAAAAAACCGCGCCTTGGAAGGCCGGTCTTTGGTTTGCTTATAATTCTTCGGAAGCTTTATCTTTTTGCTAAAATTCTATTCAAACCAAAACCGACCTGGCGCGTAAACCAGAAAAAATAATAGCTGGAAGAAAAAGTTTTGGATTGCTTAGAATTCATTACGATATTATATTAGCAAACTTGAAATTTATGTCAAGTATTTGCAATTAATATCTCTTGATGGATCAGGTATAATTTTGTATTATCAATATATAAAAATCTCTAATTTATGGCATCGAAAGTCATTTTCGCCTCCACTCAAGACTCCGATATGCGCTACGCGGTGAAAACCCCCATCACCAGCTCTTTTTTCTATGTCGAAACTAAAGGAAAAAAATACGCTTTTCTCGACAAGGTTGATTTTGGCACTATTTGCCCTTCAAAAGGTTTGACCTTGGGGAATTCCCCGACGAGTAGTCGGGGAAGGAAAAGGTCGAACCTTGAAACGATTCCACTTGAACCTCTCGCAAAAGAGGCTAGAAAGCTAAAATTCCAGACTTCCAACCGCAATAAGCTGGCTTATTATATTTTTAAAAAATACAAACTTTTGGGCCGCGAAGTCGAAGTGCCCATCCACTTTCCGCTCGATATGGCTGATTTTCTGCGAAAGAAAGGCGCGAAACTCGTTCCCACTTTTCCATTTTTTCCGGAAAGAGCCGTGAAAACCGAAGAAGAAATCGAATATATCAAAGAGTGCCTTGCTCACACAAGGCTGGCTTTTCGGATAATAGAAAATATCTTGAGAACATCGGAAATTTCCGCCCGAGGCAGATTCGCCTTTGGCGAAAAAATTTATTACAAGAATAAAGTTCTTACATCGGAATTTTTGAAGCAGGAAGCCGAAAAAGCGCTCATCGAAAAAGGCATGTTTGACCTATTGGGAATGATTATCTCCACCGGCGAGCAGACCGCCGTTCCCCATCACGATGGAACCGGACCAATCCATCCGCACCGACCCGTTGTCTGCGATATTTTCCCCCGCCACCGGAAATCCGGCTATTTCGCTGACATGACCCGAACTTTCGTCAAAGGAAAACCCTCGCCGGAAATTCAAAAAATGTACGCCGCCGTTCTCAAGGCCCAGCTCGCCGCCATGAAAAAAATCCGCGCCGGAATGAGCGCGAAAGAAATCTATGACGTCGCAACGGATATTATATCAAAAGAAGGCTATGATGTTGGCGAAAAAGGTTTTATTCATGGTCTCGGCCACGGCGTCGGACTCGACATCCACGAAAAACCCAGCCTCAAGCCCCATTCGGAAGATGTTTTGGAAGCGGGGAACGTCATCACTATCGAGCCGGGATTATATTATCCGAAAGTTGGGGGCATTCGAATCGAGGATATGGTTCTCGTCACCAAAACCGGTTGCAAAAATCTGACCAATTATCCGAAAAAGCTGATTATTCCTTAAGCATTTGCCTCGATCAGCATAGGACATCGACAACTCTTTCAAAAAAATAAGGCCGGCTCCCTTGGGGGCCGGCGCTTTTTATTTCTGATAACGACGTTGCGCATGACTTGCCGCTAATGAAAAGACGCGTGCTGGTCGAGTGCATACTCAACCTTCTTTTCTATCACCTCCTCGGATACGATATCCAAGAGGTGGGCATTTTGATTTATCACCTCCCGAATTATGATGGGTCTGGCAACTGACAATCTGCAAGAATCGCAGATATCGAAGTTGATATTCGTGTTCACCTCCTCCAGATAAAGGCTGTTGTTGCAGGCAACGCTTTCTTCGCAGCATGTCCCGCAAATCCATTTCGCCAATTGACCAACTTCATGGCTGGCGACAGATGGAACAGCGCCTCCTTGACCTGAACCGTTCATGGACACCTCCGTTGAGAATTTGATGCAAACTATATTTCTTTAATCTACTTATTTTATAACAAATGTCAACTAAAACAAGAAAATCCGCCATAAAAACGCGGAACTTTATACATTACTAACGAGATCCGGCTTAATCATTATTTTTTCAAAACTTCATATTTCACAACCGCCGTATTTTCATTAATTTCGGAAACATCAATCATTTTCAGATCAATATCAAAGTCCCCGCCGAAAACTCCAAGACCGTCGCCGAATATTTTCGGCTCGATCGTGAGCCAGATTTCGTCGATGAGTTTTCGCTCGAGAAATTGGGAGTTCATATATGTCCCGCCGCCCAAAATTGCGGATTTATATCCCATTTTTTCCAGTTCTTCCAAAACTTTTTCCGGCTCTCCCGTTACCCATTTCACGTTTTCCGTTTCCGGTGGATTTTCAAGCAGCGTAAAAACCACATTGAGCCGATCCGGTAAAGGTTTTGGGAATGTGAAAAAGGTTTTGTCTCCCATAATCACCACTCCATGTTCTTTGGAAGTTTTCGCAAACAGCTTCTTGTCTTCTTTCGATGTCCAATCGGGAAAATGATCGCTGTTTTTGGCGATTTTCCCGTCAGCGGTCATGGCCATCATCAAAATTATTTTCATATTGAAATTTCCTAAAGTTAAGCTTTCGGATTTTCCTAAAGCTTAACTTTAGGAACCGCCGACGTTGACGATTTCCGCTTTGATCGCCGGATGGGGATCATAGCCTTCAAGCGTGAAGTCTTCGTAGACAAAGTCGTCGATATCTTTTTTGTCCGGATTCAGCTTTAATGTCGGAAAAGACCTCGGCTCGCGCGCCAATTGCTCTTTCACCTGCTCGAAATGATTGGAATAGATGTGGACATCGCCAAAAAAATGGACGAACTCGCCGGCCGGAATTCCCGTCACTTGCGAAACCATTTGAAGAAGAAGCGCGTAGCTCGCTATATTGAACGGCACGCCCAGAAAAAGATCGGCGCTTCTTTGATACATTCCCAAATTCAATTTGTCGTTCACCACCGCGAACTGAAAAGTGGTGTGGCAAAAAGGAGGAACTTCGTTTTTGTTTTGCGGGGAGGCCATAGCGTAGATGAAGTCCGGATTCCAGGCCGAAACGCAATATGATTTTCGGTACGGCTTGTCTTTGAGGCCTTTGATGCAATAACCCAGTTGGTCGATAAGATGTCCGTCACTTCCCGGCCATTTGCGCCACATCCGGCCGTAGATTGTGACTAGATCGCCCCATTTTTTCACAAAATCGCTGTCCGCCGGTTCCGATTTCAGCTTCGCTATGAAATCTTTTTGTTCCAAATCTTGCTCCGGCGCGTTCTCAAGGCAGTGTTTGTGATATTTTTTCCAGGCCCACTCATCCCAAATGTGGACATCGCGATCGACAAGATATTTGATGTTCGAATCCCCGGTCAGAAACCAAAGGAGTTCTTCAAAAACCCCCCGATAGAAAACTTTTTTCGTCGTAAGGAGGGGGAATCCCTGCGCGAGATCAAAGCGAATCACCCTCCCGAAAACCGAACGGATGAAAGGCAGATCTTCGCCTTTTTTCCGATACTGCTCCTGAACTTCCGGCGTGAGGAATAGCGGCTTATCCGCGCCATTTTCGAGAATATCCTTGATAAGATTGAGATATTGATATTCGGGATGGGTTTGGTTTTTATTCATTTTCCTAAAGTCAAACTTTTTAAAATTATAATCCGAGCAATTCCACTAGTTGCCGCACGAGCGAAAGCGCCACCGGCGGAGCAAGAAGGCTATACACTTCCATACCCTCGTCATCTTTCACAATAAAAGGCTTTTCAATCGTTTTCACTTTCTTGGTCGCATCGTCAAATTCATATGAATAGGCTGGAGTTATTTCATAATCGTCAACATATTCTTTTGACTTTTCAACCGAAACGGCATTGCGAATGAGTCCTTTCTTGATACCATGCAGAGAGAAAATTTTCTCAATCAACTGATCATCCAGTTCCAGCCTGTCCCGGATGGATTCGATTCCCATCTCATCTCCTTCTTTACCGTACATCCTGGAACGTTTGTGATCGGGATTATCGCAAATCAAATAGAACTGCTTTTCTTTTTCGTCGTATTCAACTTCTTGGGTAGTGAAAAGCTTCAAATTGCGCGGCGTGTGGCAGATCGGACAAACGCGGCGCCACCTCATACGCTCATCAATGACAGCCTCAGGAATATCGATTGCAATGAAGATGTCAGGATCCTGTCGGTAATCAACCAATTGCTTGAAAAACAAGGAATAGGAAACCTGATCTAAATTTCTCGGAAAACCGTCGACAAAGATTATTTTCTTTCCAATTTTGTCGATTTCCCTCTTTACCATGGCCATTATAAATTCATTCGGAAGCAAAGTTTTCTGGTCTCGTCCCAAAAGTGCGTCAATTGCTTGTTCGGGAGAAATATAACCTCGATAATTCTCATGAAGGTAGTCAAGGAGTTCCTTTTTCTGATTCTCGTCTTCCATCGCCGTGTGAACATCCCGAACGATGTCTCCCACTGAAAGGTGGGCAATTTTGTCACGGCCGAAAATCTCCATCAAAAGTTTGGTATAGGTTCCCTTTCCGGCATTCTTTTTGCCGAGAAGATAGACGATAAAAGTTTTTCCTTCATCGATATATTTTTTCAGTTTTGCTATATCCTCGCCAGCTTTGGCCTCAAAGTATTCTTTTCTTTTATTTATGTCCGATAGATTATATTTCTTCGTCATACCCTCAGCTTTTGTCGAGAACAGCGGAAATTCTTTTTCGTATTTCATGGTTTATTTAGATAGTTAAGGGATTTATAAAAAATTAGCTTTCCCCAGCTAACATTCTGATTTTAGCAGAGAAAAAAAATTGAGGCAAGAAAAAAGGGAGCCCGAAGACCCCCGATAAACGCATAGAATGAAGAATTGAAAGCCGGAAGTCAGCGCTGGCCTTTCGCGAGGCTGGATCTGTCAACCTCCAGATAGTATATTTCTGTGTCGCCGCCGCCATACATTTTCTTTCGCCATTCCCCCTGAACCCTGGCCGGAGATAAGATATTGTCAGTTTTGCACCGAATCAATATGGCACAGCAACCGCCTTCTTTTCCCCTCAAATAAAAGAGGTGGCCGGAATCAAACGCTTCCGTCCATTCAAGATTGTCTCTGTGGCCGAAAGGGTTTCTTGTTATTTTTTCCGGAAAACCAATCACCTCCAGTTTCGCTCCTACGGGAAATTCCTTTGGGCTTATCGCCAATTCCCCGATTGGTACGTATTGGTAGTGGTATTCTTCATCACTCTTACCCCCTCCGCATCCCATCACCACGGCCAAAATGAAAATGAGCAATAAGTTTCTCAAAGCCTGCATGAGGCATACCCCCTTTTTTTTATGAGAATTTTTCTTTTTCATAGCAGGAAAAGAGATTTTTTGCAAGAAAAAAGGCCGAGTCGTTTGACTGGCCTCTTCGGTTGAATCCCGAGGGAAAGAAGTTTTTTAACTTCACTCGGGCCTCCTTTTGCGTATTGTGTTTAGGACGCCTCCCCGCCGCGATGTTCCGCGACGTTTTAGATTTTTGTCAAACTGCGCTCCGGGAAATTCACGGAGCAACTCAGTTGAACTTGGGCATCACCTCCTTGGTCGTAAATGGATTAGATTAAGACCGAATCCAGTAAACCAACAAGGCAGAGCCAAATTATAATATGTATAACTATACACCGCGCCGGCTCAAGCGCTTCCCATAGTTTCATGGCATCACCCCTTCTTGGTAATAACTGTTTATTCCGTTCGGAGATATTTCGGGTCCGGGACCGCATTGTCGGAAGCGATGTACAGAATAACGGAACCAGCACCTCCGATAAATGATTTCAAAATCGCATCTCCAGGATAACCGTTTTTGGCTGAATGATCTTTCAAATACGCGGTAATCTCCGGGTTGCGAAACCTTTCACCGTTAGTTGATGTATAAATGTAACGATAAGTATAGTTTCGTTTTTCAGATGGCATAAAATCCACCGCTGTCCCGAATTTTTTCTTTAAGGTGCTGTTGAACTGGTCCACGTTTACTACGGGACGATAATCGACCTTTGGAAGAACCGGGATTAATACCAGAAATAGAATGAGCCCCACAAAAATAATGCCCACGATGTAAGCAATAATTCTTCCCAAATTCATATCTTTCCCCTTCCTCGAGAAATTTTTTTTAATCTCATACGCGCACTTTCGTGCAGCGTAATGTATCATTTTATCACAAAAAAACAGCCGTGTCAATCGGTTGTGAAACATTCGATAAAAGAGGCTTATAAAAGCCTTGGAAAAGGCGGATAAAAAATTGAATAAATCAATACTGACTCGACAATCATAATTGCTTCTCAATTGTCATCCCGGGCTTGACCCGGGATCCAGAAAATAAAATTTTGTGCAAAGAAACTGGATTCCCGCTTTCGCGGGAATGACACTGCATTTATATTTTTGAGTTTTGCGCTGTGGCTTTGCGCTTTGCATTTTGAGTTTTGCGTTTATTTTAATTTAGTTTGCCCTCTCTTCGTCATTTCAAATTTCAATTCGCCAAATTCCATTGTGCGATCGGGATTGATTGTCACTTCCACTCCCAGACCTTCCATCGTTTCTTTTTGAAAATACTGGTCGAAGACGAAATTTCCAAGAGAATAATATATTTTTTTGCTGTTGTATTCCTCGCTGTTTTGAACAACGTGCGGGTGTGTGCCGATGATTGCGTCCGCGCCGGCATCGATGAACCGGTAGGCGAGAGCGCGAACCGCTTCTCCCGGATCGCCCGTTTTGTATTCCGTCCCCCAATGCGGGCAGACGATAACGATATCCGACTGCTCTTTCGCCGATTTGATGTCTTCGATCGCCGCTTCAATCGAATCCGTGACGGAATAGTTATAACTCACAAACTCAATTCTCATTCCTTCAATTTCTTTCTCCCTACTTGGAAACTTAGTTTCCAAGTCGCCTATATTTCCGAAGTACTCCACTCCCGCTTCATCCAGATATTTTTTCGTCTGCTCGACACCCTTCGCGCCTTGATTGAGAATATGATTGTTGCCCAAATTAATTAGTTTTATATTATTCTCCGCGAGAGTCTTTGCCACTGCTGGATCAAAAGTGAAAACAAAATTCTTGCTTTCGCCAATTTTTGTATTTACACTGATTGACTTGTTTTCCGTTATCGGCCCTTCGAGGTTGCCCACGACAAGATCATATTCGGACAATTTTTCTTTCAGCGACTCGAGAGCGTAGTTGTAGTCGCCGCTGCCATATTTCCCCACCGCCTCCCGAATATGCCGGTCAAACATCATATCCCCGATGAATAGAATTTTGATGGGTTTGTTATCGTTTATGTTATTTTCCGGCGCTGGCTTGTTTTCGCTTCTTAAATCAACCGCGCTTTGCATCGAGGAAATGCTTTTTTGCTCCTGCGCTTTCTCTTCTTTTGCTTGCTTTCTCAAATCAACATTTTGCGCACAACCCGCTAAAAATAGCACGCTAAGAAATAAAAAAGTAATTTTAAATTTTACATTTTGCATTTTGACTTTTACACTTATATATTATGTCTCCCTTTTCATCCGTCCTCAAAATTTCGACGCCTTTATTCTTGAATTCTTCCAGAATAATTTCCGTCGGATGTCCGTAGGAATTGTTTTTGCCGACGGAAATTACGGCATCTTTCGGCGTCACCTTATCAAGAAACGCGTCCGTTGTCGAATATTTCGAGCCATGATGGGCCACTTTCAGGATATCCGCGTCGATGTTTTCGCCGCTTTCAAGAATTTCATTTTCAGCGGAGGATTCGATATCGCCCGTGAAAAGAAAAGAGCTCTCTCCAAAATCCAGCCGCGTTACGACCGATTTGTTGTTCGCTTCGCCGATCGCGGGATCAACTAGCGCTTGGGGATGAATAATTTTTATTTCGGCGTCATCGAAGCTTATCTTGTCGCCCCGCATAGCTTCGATTGTCTCAACTTTGTTATAGTCCAAAATCTCTTTCCATTCCTTATAGACCTCGGTATTCTTTCCCGCGCCAGTCGTCAAAACTTTCCCGATCTTATAATTCCTCGCCGCTTCCACGAGCCCCGCGATATGATCCTTGTCCGGATGAGTCGCGATCACGACATCAATCTCGTTGTCAAAATAGGGCATATATTTTCCCAGTTTCGCCATTTCCACTTTCCCGCTCGGCCCGCCGTCAATCAAAATCTGCTTTGTCCCTTTTTGAATCAAAATTGAATCCCCCTGCCCGACATCGAGAAAAATAATCTGTAGGTGTCCGACACCTACAGAAATTTGGTAGGAGAGATAGGCAAATATGGCCGCTAAAGCCGCGAGCGTTATTAAATAAAGTTTTCTATTCTGCATTGTTTGAGATTTCTTTGCAATTTTTAATCTTCCAAAAATATAAAATAACAAACAGTCCCGCGTAATAAATTGTTGCATAAACCCACCCGAAATTTTTTATTTCTACCGACGCCCAGGATAGATCGCCCAATCCCTGGACGATGGCTAATTCCAATTTCAGGAGAAGATACGGAATGAACCCGACAAGCTTCCCCAGCGGAACAAAAATAAAACCGGCTATCCCCGCCGCGAAGCCCGTCCCCATTATATAAGGTATCGCCGGCAAAATCAGTAAATTCGCAAGAGGGGAGACCAAAGAAAGTTTTTCAAAGGAATTGAGAAGGATCGGCAAAACGAAAATTTGAGCCGCCATCGTCATCAAAATTGTTTCCTTCAAAATGTTCGGACTCCCCTTTTGAAAAAATTTTTCAAACAGGGGATAGAGCCAGACGATTCCGAGCGTGGCAAAAAACGAAAGCTGAAAACCGGCGTCGTATCTCAACAATAACGGATTTATGAGAAGCATAACAGCGGCCGCCAAAATAATCGCGTTTGTGGAGTTCGCGAGCCTCCCCTCTTTCATCGCCCAAATGACCAGCGCGCCCATAATCCCCGCTCTTACGGCAGAGCTCGGCGCGCCAGTCATGAGAACAAAGATCACAATTCCCAAAACCGCAAAAGAAAACACTTGCTGGCGCCAAAGGCCCAAAAAGATCCCGAGCCACATCAGAAACGCGGCCACAATCGTCACGTTGTATCCCGAAACGGCCACCGTGTGCGTCGTTCCCGTTCTTGAAAATGCGTCGTTCAAATCCTTCGTCATTCGTTTGCTGCCTCCCAAAAGCAGTCCTTTGAGATACGCGCCTTCCGGATCGGGAAAAATCGCCGAAAGTTTTTCTTCAAACTTGTTTTTGACTGCCAAAACTGCTGAATAAAATATGCTTCCTTTGTTTTTTGCGACCGCTGTGATTTGCGCCCTGTTGCAAACGCGATGAATCCCGTCCTTCGCGAGATACATTTGATAATCAAAGTTCGAATCTTCAAAGTTCTTGGGTTCCTGCAAAATACATTTTGTTTTCAGCTCATCGCCATAATTATATGCCGGGTATATTTCTGTGTTTATGAGTATCTTGTTTTTCTCACCGTCCTCGACTATAACCTTTTGATATTTTTCGTCTGTTTCCGGTTCCTTGATGACCGCCGCTGAAAATTCGACCGAACCGAGTTTCTCGCCGGCTAAATTATTTTTTGCGCTATCAAGCGAAATATTCGTTCGCCAAATTCCAATGGCCAAAAACAAAATAGCCGCACTCGCGACTATAGCTTTTTTGTTTTTATAATTGATGATAAATATAACTATTCCCGAAGCAACAAAAACCAAGAGAGAAAATTTTTCAAACCGAAAAAACGACGCCAAAAAAACACCGAGCAAAAAACAAAGGGATAATATCAAAAATATTCTGGATTTGGTCACAAGATCATTATATCAAAAAAAGCGGGCCGAAACCCGCTTTTTATCATCTTTCAATTCCTAAAGTTGATCTTCAGGAGCGGTCAATTTGATAAGTTTAGATTATTTTGGCTCATTATCATAATCTTTTTCGCTTCAAAATTGTCTTTGCTTTTAATATCTTCAAAAGCCTCGACCGCGACGTTGTAGTTTTCTTTAATGTCATCCAGGCTGGCCGGATTTTCCTGCTCTTTTTCTCTTTTAATTATTACGGTATTTTTCGTCACAAGCATTTTATAGGTCTTGTGGCCCTCTCCGCAACTAAACATATCCACAGTTATCGTATTTCTCTCGACTCCGACAACCGTTCCGGAAAAGGCATAGGTCGCGCCGGAAGAAACAATTTTAGGAACAGCGGTAGGATCAGCGGGAACAAGAGCAGGAGGGGGAATGGGAGCGGGAGCGGACGGCGGCAAATTGATACTTTTTTCACTGCTCATTTTTTTGGCCGGACTTTCTGAATATTTCGCCATCCAGAAGAAATAAACGCTGATAATGACAAAATTCAACAGAAAACCGACAAAAAAACCTATCAGAACCGGTAGGATTTTTTTGCACCGTTTTTTTTCCGGCAATTTATCCTCGGCCTTTTCACTTTTCTTTTTGGTGATTTTTTTTATGTTTTTCATTTTTGATTATAAAGCTTTGAGACCGATGACCTTTCTAAAAGGGAATTGCTCCGCAGGACCCGAGCGGAACTGAACGGAATGATTTGCAAACCGGAGAAATTGGCGCGCCAGAACATTGCCAATACCACCCGCAGTTTACCGCTGTCATACCGACGACACTTCCGAAAGCGCACAGCGTCCCCCCTCGGTCGCCTGCAGTACTGCACGACACCCCGCCATTGGCCGTTCCACAGACACCAGGCGCTCCGAGAATAAAATTTCCCCAGTTCCAGCCCGACCATACATAACCGTTCCAAACCACGACTTGAGCCTGATAATAACTGCCATCCACTTCCAAAGTTCCTGGCGGTATATAATAGACGTTATTTCCCGGATACCAAGCTGCATTAACTAACCCTGTGAAGTATTTCAAAGTCCAAGTGGCACCTGTCCATTTAAACACCGCGACTTCATAGTAGCTAACAGCATCGCCCGATAAGCCGACATTGATATCGGGATAATAGGGATTAGCTACAATAAAAAAATCAGCTAGGCACACAGTGGTGCTGGCGGCATGCACAGTATCCGGACAATAAAATAACAGCAAAAGACAAACGGAAGCGAATATCAATCCGATTTTCTTCATCATTTTTTATTTTCAATTCCTAAGGTTGAACTTTAGGAGCGGCAAATTTTCCAGGTTATTTTGACTCCAGCGCTTCGATTCTTCTTTTCAAATCGTTTATTATTTCTTCCCTTACTCTTTCATTCGCTTCAAGATTGTCGATTTTTTCGCGAAGGATTTCGACATCCTGATCTTTTTCTATCTTCAGATCTTTTATTGATTCGATAATCAGAGGCGTCAACTTGGAATAATCAACAGCTTTGAGACCCTGCTCATTCGTGGTCACGACTTCAGGAAGAACCTTTTCCACATCTTGGGCGATAACACCAACTTGGTTTCCGGTTCCCATCTCTTCATCCTTCCAGGTGAAACTGACGCCTTTTATCGAGAGAACTTTATTGAGCGCATCATTAATAGGCTTGATATCTTTTTTGAGATTGATATCCGACATACAATTATACTGATTGGCATAGACGACGTTCAAAACGGTTGTTGACGCCGGATCGACATAGTAGCCGGTATTGTTCGCGTCATAGAAGATAGGGGCTTGTATCCAGCTGTAGGAATAGATATTATCAAAGACTCCATAGTTCATACGCGAAGTGGAAGCCGGATCGACATAGTATCCGGTATTTTGCCGGTCATAGAGAATGTTGACGCGCAAATCATTGAGGATCGAAACATTATTGAGATCCATATAATAAGTAGTATCGTTCCAGTCATATTCCGTCCAATTCCAGCCGTAATTTCTGCCCAAATAGTTGACCCTCGAAGTGTTGTTGAAATCCATGTAATAATTCCCGTCGTTCCAGTCATACATATATTGGGGACGGAGATCGACTATGTAGGCACTGTCGACGTAATAGAGCTGATTCATTCGGCTGGAGCCGTTGGGATCGACATAATAGCCATTATTTTGCTGGTCATAGTATATCGGGGCTTGCATCCAGCCATAGGAATAAACATTGTCGTTGACGGTGTAATTGAAACGGGAGGTTCCATTGGGGTCTATGTAATAGCCCCCGTTGTTCCAATCATAAACAGGCCCGTTGAAAGAATAGACCGGCTGCATGCCATAGACATTTGAATAGTAATTAGGGTCAAGATAATATCCCGTGTTGTTTCCGTCATATATAATGGCAGCGTAGAGAGGTTTGGTTCCGCCGGGGCCGATGGTTACGGCATTACCGCCGTAATAGTTGAGTTCAAGCGTGCCTCCGCCTCCGTATCCTCCGTCTGTCTCAACGGTATCAACGGCGATAGAACCAGGGTTATAGTAAGCAGCGCCGTTTCCGATGCCATAAGCGCTCCCGGTTGTGATGCCAGAGCCATTGAATCCTATGCGCACACCCGAGCGCAGATAGTCATTCACATCCTTTCTCAAAAAATTGCCCCCCATTTGGCTCATCCACATGCCGGCCGCGTTGGAATAAAAGTCTTGGGCATAGACAGGCGGACCATATCCGCCGCTTCGGTTTAGAAATTGAAAATATTGATCGGAGCCAAAATACATCGGGGAGCCGCCATTTCCCGCCAAGAGACCCGTATATCCCCACAGCGAACCCAGCTGGAGATCCGCTCGGCTGTTTTCGTCGTAAAGTCTAAAAACTCCACTGCCCATATATCCCTCGTATTTTCCAGCTGTGGAAAAATAAAGGTAAGATCCGTTGGTTTTGAGAGTGGGATATACGTTGGCTGAATAACCCGGCAGGTCGCCAGTCAGACCTATCCATCCTTGAGAGGGAGCGCTGTTCACGATATTTCCGGCGGCCTGCGAATAGCTGTCGGTATACACCGGTCCGTGAAAATACCCGCCATATCCCGCGTATCCCAAAAGCCCGTAGGCTCCGTTGCTAGTGTTGACGCCATAGACCCCATAACTTGCTCCCTGGGCATATATACCGT
Organism: Candidatus Moraniibacteriota bacterium; assembly: GCA_030679895.1. Taxonomy (GTDB): domain Bacteria; phylum Patescibacteriota; class Minisyncoccia; order Moranbacterales; family UBA11712; genus Fen-1326. The sequence goes on from JAUXSN010000003.1 coordinate 45,623, forward strand.
AGCCTCCGGCTCCGCTGATGGATAAAGATCCTTGTTTGATTTGAGAAGTTGTTCCCGTATGAAGAGGCGCGGCGATGTTTCCTCCGGGCGGGGTAGCGCTTGGTTCCACCCAGGCATTGGCAAAGGAATAGATCGAGAAGCCAAGCGAAAAAAGTATCAGGATTATGGCTGACGCGCGGACGGGATGAAGTTGGAATTTCGACATAGAATTAGGGACTAGATTATTTATTTTTGTCGGATACTATTTTTGAGCAGAAGGCGCAGCCGGAGGAGCCGGGAGATCGGTAGGAGCGGGAAAATTGTCCGCTTTCAAAGGAGCGGCAGGCACAGGCGGCGGAGTTGGAATTGAATTCATATCCGATGTTGCGGAAGGAGCGGGAAGATTGGATATCTCAATGTAAACAGTTTTAGCTTCGAATTCAGTTTTATCTTTGATATTTTCATCGGATTCAACGGTGATGCTGTCGTTTTGGCGGATATCCTCCAGCTTGGCATCAGTAGTAGTGAAAGGCTCAAAAGACTTTCCTTCCTCCGGTTTGGGGATTTCTTTTTTTATTTCTCTTTTCTGGATTTTGGTATTGTCGCCGATTTTGACCTTATACGACTTCTCTTGCCCGAAGAAAAACGACTTTACCGTCAATGTTCCATCCTGGATTTCAGTGACTGTTCCGCCTATACTGAAGACTTCGTTTGGAACGGGAACAGTAGGAGCTTCGGGAATGGCGCTTGCTTTTTTCTCGGCCACTTTTTGAGCTTCAGCGCATTCATTTTCCACTTTGGTAACTTTTTTCTGTATCCAGAGGCCGGAAACGAGAGCTCCGAGAATGAAAACCAGCACAAACCCGCCCGCCATAATGGCTATTTTGCGGCCTTTGTTTTCGATTGGCATGTCCATATTTTTGTTTTAAGGATTATTTAAACATATTTTAGCATAACGGTCATATATCTTCAATGGCAAGTTATCCGCATTCTTGCTGCTAGGGAGCTGCCTCAATCCAACCCGGCCGGCTTACGAAAAGTTCACAGCTCCCGCTCCCGCAAGACGCGCAACTGGACGCCGCCGTAACCTGAAAATTTTTCATGGCGCAATATTTTCCTCCGGGAGTGGTCGTGTATATTTCCACGGAATAGGTCGAGCCGCTCGCCGTCGCGCTTTTCACGCAGTCCGAGTCGCTCCCTGAATAGCTCCAGTTTACTGACGGATCGGAATATCCTGTTATATCGGCCGTGAATGTTGCAGTTTCTCCGGGTATTATGGTCGTCTCTTCCGGAGAACACTTCGTTGAACAGCTTTGCAAAATAGTCAGAGCGGCACTGCTTTGCCCGCAAATGGATTGTTCCGTAACCGTCGCGGAGTCGGAGCATATATTTTCCGGAATATTAGTAATGAAAATATCAAAATTATATGATGTCTGTCCGGCCGGAAAAACGACAGGATTTGTCGGAAAAGAAAGCCGGGAGGGATTACTACTTGAAAGATTCACCGAAACAGGAAAGCTGGCCGCCCGATTGCGAACCAAAGAAAGGCTGCTCGCGGTTTCGTAAATTGTCTGGCTTGCCGAAGGAAAAGCAATGCTGCAAATTTCAGCGTTCGCAAATTTTATCCATCCCAAGCCGGAATTGTTGCTAACATTCGCACCTTGGTTTCCGGAATTCCAGCCGTAGCTATTGCTGCCGGCCAAACCGTCTTGCTGCAAACTCAATCCATAAGTGGAGCCTTTGAGCCTGATCCACCCGTCGTCTCCCATAGAGACAATCTTCGCCCATCCGTCAACATATCCCTGATAATCATTTCCGGTCTTATGCCACTCGGCCGAATGGCATTCGCCGGGACAAAAAGGAGGAGAACCGGCCTGAAAATTGACCCAGCCTATTGATTCAGCGTCATTTTGGCAAGTCAAACCGGAAAGATTGGCGCTATAGGGATCCGAAGTAGAACCGATCCCAAACCAGGCGTATCCGTTGACCGACCGGGTATTGTCTCCCTGACTTCCTCCAAGGGTGACGGCATAAGCCGATCCCGAGCAGCTTGTCTGCCCGGAGGAAAAACTCAACCAGCCGCCCACCGGCTCGCCGGTGTTCACTCCGTTTACCAAATCATTTCCAATCCATCCAAACCCGCTTAAATTGAGATCAGCCAAAGAGAAACGAGAAAAATAGAAAAGGCCTGCCGCTAATATAACTAGCAGTAATGGCAAAAGAAACTTTTTTTTCACTTTAGTCTTTTTTTGTTTTTTGACCGTCATCGTCATAAAAGAAGATTTTTTATACGAAGAAGAAAAATATCCTAAAGTAATGCAAAAAAACGCTTCCAGTGGCGATATTTTTAAAAGAGATCCTTTATTGGTTATATTATATCACAATAAAGGAAGGGTAGCTATCCACACCCTCAAATCCGGTTAGCTTATTTCAATAAGCTTCACTCGAGTAGATTTTCCGCCGATTATTGTAATTGAGCTTTTCGGCGCGTCAAAATATTCGGCCAGTATTTTGATCACGGCGTCATTGGCTTTCCCTTTTTCCGGCGGCGCTGTGACTTTCACTTTATATTCGCCTTCGGAAATTTTCACGACTTCGTTTTTCCCCGCGCGCGGGGTCACTTTGACGTAGATTCTCATATATTTCCTACTAATCCCTTTCCTAATCAACGAGATTAGGAAATTAGTTAATGTATTTTTTCGCTTCGGGAGTAAGAAAAATATTTCTTTTGTAATCCAAAAAAATTGCGGCGGTTTTGTTTTTTTTTGCAAATTCCAGTCCCCTTTCTTTTCCCATGAGCATCAGCACCTTGGCTCGGCCGTCGGCATATTCCGTTTTTTCGGAAATCACGGAAACGGTTCGGAGCTCGTAGGAAAAATGATTCGGATTTTTCGGATTCACAAGATGATGGAATTTCTTTCCTTTTATTTCCCATTTCTTTCGGCTGATGCCGGAAGTGGCAATGCCCCTGTCCGTTATCTCGAGCATCAATTTTTCTTCCGGCACGCCTTCGATGGAAATTTTCCAATCCGCGCCGTCTTTGTTTTTTCCGACTATCCGCATGTCCCCGCCGGAATCAATCAGAAAGTTTTTCCAGCCTCTCTTTTTCAAAAATTCAGCGGCGCAATCGGTGATGTATCCCTTGGCGATGCCGGAAAAATCCATCCTCTTTTTGAACAATATTGTGTCTCCGCTCACTCCTAAATCACGAGACAAATCGCCCTCAATTTTTGAAAATTTTTCCGGAAGATCCAGCTTTCTAAAATCAGTTTTCTGAAAATCCAGGCCATAGCCGATTTTTTCCAAAACTCCGATGATTCTGGGATCATAAAGTCCCCCGCTGATTTCGTTATAGTGAAGCGCGCGACCGGCCAGATACAAAATATCCGGCGACGCTTTTTGAAAGACACCTGAATTTTGATTCAGCCGGCTAAGCTCGCTTTCCGCGCTGAAACGGCAGAAAATTTTTTGCTTGGCGCGATAAATATTTTCGATTTCTTCTATATCTTTTTTCGCCTTTTTTCTTTCTGCCTCATCATTAATAACAATACAAACATTTATATCAGTGCCCAGAGCGCGAAAATTTGATTTTACTTCAGATTTCATAAGAGCCTAAAAATCTCTATCCTGAGATCGGATCTTAGGATAGAGATTAATTTACTATTTTTTTGATCTCTCCTTTCACTTGATCGTCAATTTGATCCGGAAGCATATCGCCCGCCGGATTGTGAATAGTGGCTTCATGGTAGACAAACCCCTCAACCTTTCTCACGACTTTTTTCAGAAAATCTTTTTCCGGTTTGTTGATTGTGAGAGAAAACGGAGAAAAACTCACGGAAAAAATACCGCCGAGCCAGGCAAGGAGGACAACTAAAATTACAAGTAAGAAAATAATTTTTTTTATCATAATTTAGTTCAAAGCGCAAAACCATATTTTGTCATCCCGCGCTTGATGCGGGATCCAGTTTCTGCAAGTAGAATTATATTTTCTGGATCCCCGCTGGAGTTTATCCTCGTGAAAACGGGGACGGGGATGACACTCAAAAAAATGTGAGTTTTGCATATCATCTTATTTCTATCTTCTCAAAATATTTCTCGATATTTTTCGCTATTTTTTCGAGATCCAGCCTTTTCCCTTTTGTTTTTTTCTTGAGATTCGGATCGAGTATTTTCCCCTTGTCTTCAAAAGCTTGCAGGACATATTTTTTCGCGCCTTCGAGCCACTTCCCGATTTTGGAAAAATCGCCTTCGGAATGCAAACCGGGCACGGCAGTTGTGCGAAATTCATAGTCAACACCGCTGTTTCGTATCAAATCCACGCTCAACTTAATACGCTCTACATCCACTTCGCTATTCGTCGTGGAATTGTATCTTTCCGGGCTGTTTTTGATGTCCATCGCTACAAAATCAAGCAGCTTGCCTGCCGATGAGGCAGGTTTCTCCGAAAATAGCCGCCTCAATATGTCCGGGCGGGCGCCGTTTGTGTCAAGCTTCACTTTATAGCCTATGCTTTTTATTTTCTTTATAAAATCAACAATATCCGGCTGAAGAGTCGGCTCACCCCCGGTGATGCAAACTCCTTCGATTTTTCCTTTTCTCGTTTCTAAAAATTTAAAAAAATCTTCTTCCAATATATTGGAAATTGGAAATTGGAAATTGGAAATTGCCAACTCGGGGTTGTGGCAAAACGGGCAGCGGAAATTACATCCCACCGTGAAAACAGTCGCGGCAATATGGCCGGGATAGTCAATGAGCGTCAGTTTTTGTAAACCGCCGAGAATCATAAAATATAAAATACTAAATCGCCGAAGAATTGAAATTTTTGCAGAAAATTTTGTTTGAGAATATGATTTATGTCGAAAAAATACGTGATAGATTTGCGTATGAAGTATTTTTTCGCTACAGAAATCATATTCGAGTTAATTTTCAAGAAAATTTCGGTTCTTTCGGCGATTCTAATATGTCGTACGTAATTAGCCAATTACAAACTCTTTCCGATCCCCATATTCCGTCGCTTTGCCTTTGTTCCATTGTTCAACCGGGCGGATGTAGCCGACGATGCGGGAATAAACCTCGCATTTTTGCTCCACGACGCATTTGGGGCAAAGCTGATGCTCTCCGATAAGGTACCCGTGCGAAGGGCAGATGCTGAAAGTCGGAGACAAAGTAAAGTAAGGAAGCGCGTATTTTTCAGAAATGGTTTTTACCAGTTTTTTCGTCGTTTCGATGTCCTGGATCCGCTCGCCCATAAATCCGTGGAGAACCGTCCCGCCGGTATATTTTGTCTGCAGCGGTTCTTGAAGATCCAGCGCTTCAAAGAAATCTTCGGTATGGCCGACGGGAAGCTGGGTGGAATTCGTGTAATAAGGTTCGATGGATTTCGTTTCATCAACTTGGCCGTTCGCGAAGATCATATCGGGATATTTTTGGCGGTCTTTCAAAGCCAGCCTATAGGAAGTTCCTTCGCCCGGCGTCGCTTCAAGATTGTATAGATTTTCGGTTTCTTCCTGATATTTTATAAGCCTATGGCGCATATGAACCAAAACGTCTTCGGCAAATTTCACTCCTTTTTCCGTCGCCGTAGTTTCGCCCATGAAATTTTTTAGAGCCTCGTTCATCCCGATAATGCCGATAGTCGAGAAATGATTCGACCAATAGTTTCCCCGGCGCTTATAGATACTGTCCAGATAAAATCTCGCGTAGGGGTAAAGCCCTTTTTTCATAAAACTGTCGATGATTTTCCTTTTTGTTTCTAGGCTCTCTTTGGCAAGATCCATTATTTTTTCCAGCCGCGCGTAAAAATCTTTTTTGCTCTTTGACAGATACCCGATCCGGGCCAGATTGATCGTCACCACCCCGATCGAACCGGTGAGAGGATTGGCTCCGAAAAGTCCTCCGCCGCGCTTATGAAGCTCGCGATTATCGATCCGCAGCCGGCAGCACATCGAACGCGCGTCGTCCGGATCCATATCCGAGTTGATAAAATTGGCAAAATAGGGAATGCCGTACTTTGCCGTCATTTCCCAGACCGGTTTCAGATTTTCATCGTTCCAATCAAAATTTTTCGTGATGTTATAGGTCGGAATGGGAAAAGTAAAAACGCGACCGGTGGCATCTCCCTCGGCCATCACTTCGGCAAAGGCCCGATTGATCATATTCATCTCCTCCTGGAATTCTCCGTAATTTTCCTTTTGCGGCGCTCCGCCGATAATCACTGACTCCTCCGCCATATTTTTCGGAGGAACGATATCTAGGGTTATATTCGTAAAAGGCGTTTGAAATCCGACCCGGGTGGGAACGTTGACATTGAAAACAAATTCCTGCATACACTGTTTGACCTCCTTCAATGAAAGTCCGTCATATCTGACAAATGGAGCCAAAAGCGTATCAAAATTGGAAAAAGCTTCCGCTCCCGCCACTTCCCCCTGGAGAGTGTAAAAAAAGTTGACCATCTGTCCGAGAGCCGTTCGTAAGTGTTTCGGGGGTTTGCAGGCAATTTTTCCGGGAACTCCCGTGAATCCGCGCCGGAGAAGATCCTGAAGATCCCAGCCACAGCAATAAACGGCGATTTTATCAAGATCATGGATATGAAAATCGCCCTCGTCGTGCGCGTCTCGGATAGCTTTGGAATAAACACGATTGAGCCAATATTTGGAACTGACAATGGAAGAAATATAATTGTTGAGGCCTTGCAGGGAATAAGCCATATTGGCGTTTTCTTTCACCTGCCAGTCGATTTCCTGGATGTATTTGTCCACCAGATCCACCGCTTCCTTGAGCGCTTCTTCGGATTCGCGGATTTTGCGGTGCTGTTCGCGATAGAGAATATAAGCTTTGGCCGTTTCTTCAAAATCCAAAATCATGAGGACCCGCTCCACGAGGTCCTGAATTTCTTCTATTTCGGGAACGTTTCCTTTCTTGTAATTTTTATTGAGAAGCTGGACGACTTTGGATGAAACTTTTTTTGCGTCTGCTTCTTTGCCTTCCCCCGTCTCCGCGAAAGATTTCATCACCGCTTTCGTGATTTTGTCCTGCTCGAATTCGACAACCCGTCCGTCGCGCTTTACCACTCGATCAACGCGATTTTGTCCGCTCGAGGCGGACCTCTCCTTTTTGCTGACCATTTTTTGGCCTTTTTTTACGGCAATCATTTTGTTTTCGCCCCCGAAATTTATTAATTATGATTTTAGGTTGTCATCAGCTTTTCTGCTTCTTTTTTGAAGCTGTCCGCGCTGCCGAATCCTTTATACACCGACGCGAACCGCAGATACGCCACGTCATCCAGTTCTCGCAACTTATCCAGGACCAGTTTGCCTATATCCTTGCTCAAAATTTCACAATTTCCCTTAAGATGCAGGTTGTATTCTATTTCATCAACCGCTTCTTCAATTTTTTTATCTTCAATCGGCCGCTTTTCAAGCGCTTTTCTGATTCCGCTTTCCAATTTTTCCCGCTTGTATTCTTCCTTGTTTCCATTTTTCTTGATGACTGTGAAATTCAAAAGCTCCAGTTGCTCATAAGTGCTGAACCTTTTTTGGCACTGTAAACATTCCCGCCGGCGGCGAATAACTTTTCCGTCTCCGGATTCGCGCGAATCAATCACTTTGGTTTCCTTGTGGGAACAAAAAGGGCAAAGCATATGCGAAAATTAAAAATGAAAAAGTAAAAAGTAAAAATTATAGTGTCCCGCAAACGGGATGATCTTTTTTTATTTTGGGGAATTAATAAGGGCGATTCATAGAATCCCCTTTTCACACTATATCTTGTGTCCGTAATGGTTATTTTACCACAATTGAAAAAAGCCTGTCAAACAGGCTTTTTTATCGAATAATTTTGAGTTATCCACAGCTATTTTTTCATCTTTCGCCGGATGAAGGCCGGGATTTCCAATTCGTCGTCTTCGTCCTCGCCGACGGAGCTGACTTTTGATTCAAAGCTGATGTTTCTCTTGGGCTTCGGGGCAACTTTTTCTTCGATGATATATTTCGGTTTTTCTTCAATCTTGGGAGATCCGGCTGATGATGACGATGGCATCGCCGAAAACTTATTTTCCTCATCGTCAAAAAGACTTTTTTTGGCTTCCTGAAAGGCCGCCGACTGGCTGGCTGGCGAAGAAATGGAAGGCTCGTTGATGACATCGGAATCGAAACCGGCCGCCACCACAGTCAGAGTAATCTCGCCCTTCTTGGCAGAATCATCAATTGTGGCTCCGAAAATGACTTTAGCGTTTGAATCGATGCTTTCCGTGATAATATTGGCCGCTTCGTTGATTTCAAGCATAGCAATATCGGGTCCGCCGCTCACGTTGAAGAGGATGCCTTTGGCTCCATCAATTGAGAATTCAAGAAGCGGACTGTTGATGGCCATCTTGGCCGCTTGAGATGCTCTGTTCTCACCCGTCGCCGTTCCGATTCCCATAAGAGCCGATCCGGAATCCTGCAAGATTGCCCTTACGTCGGCAAAGTCAACGTTAACGATGCCCGGTTTGGTTATCAAATCGGAAATCCCTTGCACGCCTTGCCGCAGTATATCATCCACCACCCGAAAGGCATTCATCAAAGTTGTTTTTCTGTCAATAATTTGAAGCAACCGGTCATTGGGGACGATAATAAGCGCGTCCACTCTGTCTTTCAAATTTTCAATGCCTTCCATGGCAATAGCTTTTCTTTGAGCGCCCTCAAAACTAAAAGGCTTGGTGACAACAGCGATGGTCAGGGCGCCGGCTTCTTTGGCCGCTTCAGCAACCACCGGTGAGGCCCCGGTTCCTGTTCCGCCTCCGAGTCCGCAGGTGACAAAGACCATATCCGCGCCCTTCAAAACCTCGTGAATTTCATCCCGATTTTCTTCGGCGGCCTGGCGGCCGATTTCCGGATTCATTCCGGCTCCGAGACCCTTAGTCAAGTTTTTTCCAATGTGAATTTTTTCCGTAGCCTTGGAATGATGAAGCGCCTGCGCGTCGGTGTTGATCGCCACGAACTCAACGCCTTTCAGTTTGCACTCAATCATCCGGCTTATGGCGTTTACGCCTGATCCGCCCACTCCAACCACTTTTATCCGGGCAAATGTTTCAATATCGGGTTTTATCTCGGCCATAAAGTTTTTATAAAGTCTAAATAAGTTGTATTAAGTCAGTAGAATACTGTAGCACAAGGGAGTTTTTTGTGTCAAGCAAAGAAAAAATCTCTACGGATTACCAATCAATTACGAATATACGAATGAATTATTTTTCGCGTATTTGCAAGAATTTTCATTGATTCGTATATTCGTACGAAATTCGTAATTCGTAGAGATTCATGGCAGAAACTTTCTTAGCCATCCCTTCATCTTATCCACCGTCTGCCCCATTTTTGGCAAATTGTCTATCCCCGCTGAAATTCTTCCTTTTCCGGATCCGGCGGACAACTCCTCCATGCCCCAGAGCGCCAGCCCCACGGCTGTCACAAACCCGGGTTCGTCAACCTTGTCCACGATCCCGCCAAGCTCCAAAGGAAAACCGGTTTGGGCCGGAAGCCGCAAAATTTTCTTGGCCAGATCCACTACGCCGTGGAGCTTGGCTCCGCCGCCGACAATGAGCGCTCCGGCGGGAAGCATTCCGGACCGTCCGGTTTTTCGAAGCTCTTTGTCAATCATGGTAAAAATTTCCTCGAGCCGGGCTTCGATTATTTCCGCCACATGGTGCCGGGAAATTTCTCCTTCCTCATTTTGATCAATTTCCGCCAGATTTATCTGATCTTTTTTGCTTATATCGCCGGGAAGCGCCGATCCGTAGTTTATTTTTACTTTTTCCGCCACATCGATTGATGTCCGAAGGCCTATGGCCACGTCATTGGTAATATGCCCTCCGCCAATCGGCACGACGCCCACCTGGACCAGTTCTCCTTCTTCATAAACCACGAAATTGGTGGTGCCGCCGCCCATATCGACAAGAACAACCCCCAGTTCTTTTTGCCGCTTGTTTAGGGCCGCTTTCCCCGCCGCAAGGGCCGAAAAAGCCATATCTTCCACTTCAACTCCCGATTGATACACGCACTTGGAAAGGTTTTTGATAACCGGCGTTGATCCGAGAACCAAGAGAGCGTTAACTTCAAGCCTTATGCCGTTCATCCCGATCGGATCTTTTATATTTTTCTGGTCATCCACAGAGAAATTGCGGGGAATGACATGCAGAATCTCTACGTTAGAAGGAAGAGAAATCGTTTCGGCCGCCGTAAGCGAACGCATTACGTCATCGCTCGTTATTTCCCCGTCAGCCTTTCCGATGGCCACTACTCCCTGGCTTTCCTGATATCTGATGTGATTTCCGCCAACGCTAACTACCGCTTTCGAAACGGGAATGCCCGAAGTGCGTTCGGCATTTTTCGCCGCTTCTCCAATTGATCTTATTGTTTCCTCAACGTCGGACACCACCCCCCGGCGGACGCCAAGAGAAGGAGCCAAACCCACTCCCATCACTCTGGGCCTTTCTTCTTCGTCAAATTTTTGCAGAATCACCGCTCTGACATTGGACGAGCCGACATCAAGACCGACGACTATATCTCCTTTTCCCATTTTTTTTCAGCGAATTACCCTAATTATACAAAAAAACTAGATTGTTTGCAAAAAATAATTCCTTAAAGTAAGGATAAAATATCGTAATTCCAACCACAATCGCCCCAATCGAGGAAATCAATACGGCGGCGGCCATTATGTCTTTTATCAATCGGGCGTAAGGATGGACTCTCGGCTTCAGAATATCAACCACCCTCTCGAAGATGGTGTTTATGAGCTCCATCACCAGCACCAAAAAGATCACCAGAAATAAGGCGACCTTTTCCCACCCCCGGATGGAAAAAATAAACATCAGTATTATTACAAATAATCCGACCAGCATTTGAATTTGAAAACTCTGCTCATTCTTGAGCATATGCTTAAGCCCGCGAAAAGCGTATCGGAAGCTTTTGAAAAATTTGTGAATGTTATCCATTTTTTTATTTTATGAGACTTACAACTTCGTCTTGCAACTCATACATTTTCTTTCCGTGTCTCATCCCCAGAAGATGCAAAACGCCGTGCGAGAGAACGAAAGCCAGCTCCCGATCGAAATTTATCTTGTTTTTTTTCGCCTGTTCCGCGATTATTCCGGAGCAGAGAAAAATCTCTCCTTCGATATTTTTTTCGTTTTTTCCATTATACTCTGCTTCGTAGTTAAATGAAAGAACGTCGGTCGCTTCATTTTTCCGGCGATACGCGCGGTTAAGAGAACGAATTTTGGCCCGGCTGGCAAAAATAACGGAAAAGCTCGCCTTTTTTATCCTTATTCCCGATAAACGAATGGTTTTTTGGACAACCCCACTGATAAAAACCTTGTTTATTCTTCTCGCGGTTTCATTAATAATTTCAATTTCTGCCATCGATAAAAAAATTACGCGAATCCTAGCCGGCCCGCCTAGATTCGGCGAGACTGGCCAGCTCCTCTTCCGCGATTTTTCGCGCCGCGTTTCCGTCTGCCTGGCCTTTTGCTTCTTTCATGACCGCGCCCATCAATTTGCCGAATTCGGGTTTTCCGCTTATGGACAGTTCTTTGATTTTTTCTTTCACAATTTGCCGCAATTTTTCTCCATCCATTTGGGCGGGCGCGTATTTTTCGAGAATAGCCAGCTCTTTTTCTTCCTTTTCCGCCAAGTCCGCCCGTCCGCCTTTCTGATATTCAGCGATTGAATCTTTTCTTTGATTGACTTGCCGGCGAATGACCGCGGTTGTTTCCTCGTCGGCCAGATATTCCTTGTCTTTGGCCTTCACTTCAATCTGATGATTTTTTACCGCCGCGATGAGAAAACGCAAAACACCGGCCCGTTCTTTATCGCCGGCTTTGAGCGCGGTCTTGAGATCGGATTCGATACTTTGGTGTAAACTCATAATATTTTCATTAAGTATCTGCTTTATTTGTCGCTGATTTTCTTTTTCACTCTCTTGAGCGCTTCTTCGTCGAATTTTCCTATTTTCTTGAGTTTATCCACTTCTTTCTTGACCTTGGACCGGTACATAGCGGATTCTCTCACTTGCCGGCGGCTTTTGGGCTTCGCGTAAAATCGGCCTTTGCGAGCCGACAGCAAAACACCGCTCTGCTGGACTCTCCGGCTGAAGCGCTTGATCAAGCTATCCGAACTTTCCCGATCCTTTTTTTTGACTTCTACCATAGGTAACCTCCCTTCTAAAAAAAATTTCAATTTCTAATTTTCAATTTCTAAACAATGTTTTAATTTCTCAATTTTTCAATGACAAATTGTTTGAAAATTCGGTCATTGAAGCATTGAAAATTGTTTGAAAATTGAAAATTGAAAATTATAATCTAAAAAACATCGCGATCATACAGGCCTTATATCTTCCCTTAATTTCGCTCCTCCTATCAAATGCAGATGCAAATGCCCCACTTCCTGTCCGCCGTGCTCTCCGACCCGAATGAGAAGTTTATATCCTTTTTTGGAAATCCGCAAATCTTCGGCTAATTTTTTCGCTGTTGTTATCAGCTTTCCCATCAATAACTCATCTCCGCCGCTGATTTCCGCGACGCTTTCGATGTGTTTTTTTGGAATAACCAGAACATGAACCGGCGCGATCGGATGCAAATCGCGAAAAGCCGCAACAAAATCATCTTCATATAGAAACTCCGTCGGGATTTCTTTCCTGGCAATTTTGCAGAAAACGCAATCCATTTACACAACGATTAATGAACAAAGATCAAAGATCCATATTCACCAAATATAAATTCTAAAAAAATATTGTTCACTGTTCACTGGTCATTGATTTCTTACCACCGTTCCTCCCATCTTCAGCCTTTTTTTCACTTCGTCAATCAGCTTATCGCCATTAATAATTTCCTGGTTGCCGCTGGCCATATCTTTTATTATCACCGTTCCGTCCAAAGCTTCCTTTTGGCCCAGAATCAGGGTGATTTCCACCCTTAGGCGGTCAGCCACTTTGAGCTGCGACTTGAGGCTCCCCCGTCCGAAACTTTCAGCTACCATTATGCCCGCCCGTTCAAGAGATTCAAACATGCGCAGGCTTTTTTTCTTGGCAAAAATTCCGAGTTGCGCGAGAAAAACCCGGGGCTTTTGCTGTTTATATTGTCTTGCCCCTATTTTTTTCATTTCGAGAACAAGCCGATCCAATCCCAGGCTGAAACCGACCGCCGGCGTATCTTCGCCTCCCATAAGCTTCACGAGGCCGTCATATCTCCCGCCTCCGCCCAAGGCGCTCTTCTTTTTTTCTTCCGCTCCGGCTTGAGGAAAAAATTCAAAGACCGTCCGGGTATAATAATCCAGGCCTCTCACCAGCGTCGGATCAAGCTCAAAGGGAATTTCCAGCTCCTCGAGATATTCCAAAAGTTCCTTGAAATGAACCCGGCACTCGTCGCAAAGATGGTCGATCGATTGAGGAGCGTTCATTCTGACTTGCACGCACTTGTCTTCCTTGCAATCAAGAATGCGAAGCGGATTTTTTTCCAACCGCCGCTTGCAGTCAATGCAAAGTTTTTGCTTTTTCGATTCGAAATAGGAAACCAGAAGATTCCGATAGCTTTTTCGGCAGGACGGGCAGCCGATGCTGTTGACATTGACGGAAACGTTTCTTATGCCCAGCTGATGGATGATCCGCCAGCCCATTTGAATGATCTGAACATCGATTATCGGATCATCTTCTCCCAGCGCTTCGCAGCCGAACTGAAAAAATTCCCTAAATCTTCCCTCTTGGGGACGATCATAGCGATAGCAGGGGCCGGTATAGTATAGTTTTACCGGTTTGGGAGCGACGTGAAGGCCATGCTGAATATAGGCCCGGGCGATGCCGGCCGTGAATTCCGGCCGCAGGGAAACTTTTTCCCCGCCCTTGGTATTGAAAGAGTACATTTCCTTTTCTATAATATCCGTGCCGGAGCCGATACCGCGCGCGAACAGATTTGAAAATTCAACCAAGGGAAGATCAATCCGCCGATAGCCGAAATCAGCCGCCGCCTTTTCGGAAATTTTGCGGACTTGCTGCCAATAGGGCTGATCCGCAGGCAAAATATCGCGCATCCCGCGCGGAGGCTGGAGAACAAGCTCCTCGACTGGCTCGACGCTTTTTGGCTTCTTAGCTTTTTTCAAAGTTTTTTTATTAAGCATAAATTTAATTTTCAATTTCTAATTTTCAATTTTCAAACAATGACTCAATTTCCCAATGTCTAAATGAATTTGTTTTAAAAATTGAATCATTTGGTCATTGGAAATTGTTTAGAAATTAAAAATTGGAAATTAAAAATTCTAAAAAATCGCAGCTTTCCCAAACGGCCACGCCCGGAGCATCACTCTTCCCATAATATCATTCACGGGAACCGGGCCCCAGGAGCGGGAATCGGAACTATACTTCCGGTTGTCGCCCATCACGAAATATTGTTCGCTCGTGAGCTGGATGATTTGATCTCCGGAAGTAGTCTCTGCCGGGGGCAGATACGCGCTTTCATCCAAAATAAATCCATTTGGATTTTCGGAATTATATATTTTCACCTCGTTGTCCTTTATCTCAATTTTTTCTCCCTGAAGGCCGACTATTCTTTTTATGTAATACACCGATGGATTTTTGGGATAGCGGAAAACCACCACCTCGCCTCTTTTCATTTCTTTGAAAGGATTCACGGTAAAAAAATTGATCTCTTTCTCGCCGTAATCGAATCCGACATCCGTTGTCTTGTATCCCAGCTCGCTGATGATGAGATACTCTTTGTCCTCAAAATTGGGCTCCATCGAAGCGCCCTGAACAAAAAACGGCTGGACAAGAAAAACCCGCAAAGGGACGATGATCAAGACCACCCAAAGCACGATCTTTATCATTTCCCAAAATATCCCGCCCGCTCCGTATGTTTCCTCTTGTTTTTCCTCGATTTGTTCGTTTTCGGTCATAAAAAAAATAAGCTCACTAAATTGTCATCCCGCACTTGCCTGTCCGCCTCTGGAGGAATGCGGGATCCAGAAAATCTACATTGTTCATACGCACTAAAAAAACGCTAGATTCCCGCTTCCGCGGGAATGACAAAAAGGATATTCCGCGATTCCGTTTGCATAATAGCAGAAAAAAAGGCATATGACAAGTTTGAGATTCAACCCTATAAATTGCCCAAGTTCGAGCCTCGGAACAGTTCAGCTTTTTAGAAAATCCTTATTAAGCTATACTGAAAATATGCCCAGCCTTTTTTTCTCGCCCAAGGGCGATAATTTTCAGCATCATAGCGAAAGCCGAACGCAAAATCGCGCGTCCGGAAAAAGAAGATTTTTCTTTTGGCTCGTTATCGCTTTTTTGATCTTTGGCATTGTTTTTTTGGCTTCAATCGCGTTTGCCTATAAATTCTATTCCACAAGCCAAAAAGTGATCGATAACGGGCAGAATACTTCATTTATTCAAAGCCTGAAAGACATTGCCTTTTCGGACCGCAAGGCTTTGCGCGGCGAGAAATACGGGAGGATCAATATTTTGCTCGTGGGACTCGCCGGGAAAAATTATCCCGGCGCGAACCTCACCGACTCGATCATTATCGCGAGTGTCGACCCGAAAACTTATCAGACTGCCCTGCTTTCGGTTCCTCGAGATCTTTATGTCCCGATCCCGGGCACAAATTCCTCGACGAAAATCAACGCGCTCTATGCCCGCTCCGAGGATGCGGACGCAAACGGAAAATCCGGCATTGAAAATCTGAAATATGCGCTTGCGGATATCACCGGCCAGCCCATTGACTACTACATCGCTCTCGACTTCGACGGCTTCGAGCAGATCATCAATGAACTCGGCGGCATCAAAGTCCAGGTTCCCAAGGATTTGCACGACGAACGCTATCCGGGGCCGAATTACAGTTACGAGACTTTCGATATCAAAAAAGGACTTCAAACTCTCGACGGCGAGACAGCCTTGAAGTTCGCCCGCACTCGGCATAACGAAGACGGCGATTTCGGCCGGGCCTATCGGCAGCAGCTCATTCTTGAATCCGCCCGCTCGAAAGCATTTTCCCTGGGAACAATTCTCAACATTCCCGAGCTCAACAATATGCTTGATACGCTTGGCGAGCATTTGCGCACGGACATTCCGCTCGATGAATTCAACTCATTCATCGATCTCGTCAAAAAAATCGACACGCACACAACGACCAACAAAGTTCTCGATGCCGGAAAACCGGATAGCCTCACAGCGGTTTCTCATGTTATGCTGGGGAATGTCCGGGCTTTCATACTCATACCCCGGACCGGAAATTATGACGAAATTCAGGATCTCGCCAAAAATATTTTCGATCTTGATCTCATAGCGCGCAAGAAACAGGAAATTAAAAACGAAAATGCGACCGTTGCAATCGTGAACGAAAGCGGCGTGAACGGTTTTGACGGAAAATTGAAAAATCTGCTGGATAAATTTGACTATCAGGCGGAAATTGCCGTTTGTAGAGACGCATCGAATGCGTCTGCATGCCAACAGAGATGGATTCAATCCGTCTCTACGGATACAACCGTTTATGACCTCACCGGTGGCCTCAAACCATTTTCCCTTGAAGACCTTTCGAAAAAATTGGGCGCGAAGATCGAAAATGGAAGTTTAGCTTCCACCGTGGAAGCTAAACTTCCACCGTCCGCCAATAAACCCGATTTCATTCTCGTCGCCGGATCGGATATCACAGACAAACTGAACTACGAAGAAAATTCCGTGCAGGATCTCGAGAACGGATACGACCATCAGCAAGTGGACGAAAAAACATATATTGATTTGCTGAAAAAAGGAAGTAGTCAGAGATTTTAGATTTATGTGATAAAATAACCGTAGTCCCGAAAAAAGGCCGCATATATGCGGCCACTACATAATTTATGAAAACAATGTTAATCGCCGGGCTCGGCAATCCGGGAAAAGAATATGCGCGTACCCGCCACAACGCCGGGTTTATGTTTGTGGATTATTTTTGGGAAGAAAATCGGGAAAATTTTTCCGAGTGGGAGTTCAGCAAAAAATTGAATTCAGAAATTTGTTTTGGAAAATTCGAAGGAAAAAAAATAATTCTCCTGAAGCCGCAAACTTTTATGAATCTCTCGGGCGAGGCGATCGCGGCGGCACTCAAATATTACAAAATCCCCTGTCGAGGTGAAACCTCGACAAACTTGATTGTCGCACATGACGAGATTGATTTGCCGCTTGGGACATTTCGCGTTTCCCAAAACGCTTCTTCCGCCGGCCACCAGGGCGTCCAGAATATAATCGACCTCTTGGGAACGAAAGATTTTACGCGGCTTCGGATTGGGGTTGATAGCAGAAAAGGCAAAAAGATCGCAACGGAAAAATATGTGCTGGGGAAATTTACAATTATTGAACTGCGCACTATTAAAGATGTTTTAAAAAAATCCACTGATGAACTAATTAAAGATCTTTCTTAATTTTCAATTATCAATTTCTAATTTCCAAACAATTTTCAATGTCACAATGACAAAATTTTCAAACTTTATTTCATTGAAAATTGAAGAATTGGAGCATTAATTGAAAATTGAAAATTAGAAATTGAAAATTATTTAGCGCATAGATTTAGAAAAAACAAAAAAGCCGTAAAAGGCTTTTCGCTTGAATTATCGCTAAAGTTAACACAACATGTCCTCTGTCCCACCTAAAAGTGCTGGAATCGCCTACATTTGCAGGCTATCCAAACTTATCGACGATGTTTAAGGAGGGGTCACACCGCCAGACTTCCAGGCGGGACAAAAGACACGAAAAATGGCTATTTATTTGTTAATACGCTGGAAAACAGCGAATATTGCCTTATATTAAAGCCGATTATACATTATAGCAGAATATAAAGATTTGTCAATGTCCAATATGCGAGATAACGAACTGATCTATTGGAACGCTTTTGCCGGAGTCGGCGGATTTGGGCCGCAGAGTTTCAAAAAACTGCTGGCATTCTTTGGCGACCTGGAAACAGCCTGGAAAGCCGGACGGGAGGAATTGATCGGAACCGGCATCGGCGAAAAAAAAGTTGAAAATTTGTTGTCCGAGCGCGGGAAAATTTCTCCCGAAAAATTTTTTGAAGATGTTTTGAAAGAACAGATTGAGATCATCACTATCAATAGCGCCGTTTATTCGCCCCGGCTCAAAGAAATTCCCTCCGCCCCGGCGGTTCTCTATGGCCGGGGAGATCTCAAAATCTTGAACAATAAATCGCTCGCCGTGGTTGGTTCGCGAAAATTCACGTCATACGGCGAACGCTCGACCCAAAGCCTTTGCCGCGATCTGGTCCGGGCGGGACTCACCATCACGAGCGGTTTGGCTCTCGGCATTGACGCCATCGCCCACCGAGCGACTTTGGAAGCCGGCGGGAAAACCATTGCAGTTCTGGGAACCGGCATCGATGACGCGACCATTTATCCCCGGGAGAATTTCAATTTGGCAAAAAATATTATTGAAAGCGGCGGGGCGCTCCTGACGGAATATCCTCCGAAAACCCCCTCTCTCAAGCAAAATTTTCCCGCCCGCAACCGGATTATGGCCGGACTCTCTCTCGGAACGCTTGTTATCGAAGCCGCCGAGGGAAGCGGATCGCTCATCACCGCCGGATACGCCCTTGAATTCGACCGCGAAGTTTTGGCCGTCCCCGGAGATATTTTTTCTCCCCAGTCCACCGGCGCCAACGCGCTCATCAAAAACGGAGCCAAGCTCGTCCAGTCGGCCAACGACATTCTGGAAGAATTGAACGTAAAAACAAGCGGACGGCAAACGCTTCTTTTTGAAGAGCAAAAAAATTACGATCCGAAAACAAGCGAAGAAAAAATTCTCTGGAAAATTCTTTCCCACGAGCCCCTTCACATTGACAGGATCTCAAAAATGACTAAACTGGACGCAGCAGCCGTGAACGGAACGCTTTCCCTGATGGAAGTCGAAGGCGCGGTAAAAAACGTGGGAGGGCAGAACTATATCAAGTTATAAGCGCAAAACTCAAAGCTAAAAACGCAAAACCACAACTCAAAACTAAAAACTTTATTTTGTCATCCCGCACTTGATGCGGGATCCAGAAAAAATACAACATTATCGCGCAGAAACTGGATCCCCGCTGGAGTTTATCCTCGTGAAAACGGGGACGGGGATGACAGTATCGTGAGTTTTGAGCTTTACGCTGTGGTTTTGCACTTTGCACTTTGCGCTTTGAACTAAATTTATGAATCTAATAATAGTAGAGTCTCCCACCAAAGCCAAAACCATTTCCAAATTCTTAGGCCCTAAGTATAAGGTGCTGTCTTCCTATGGGCATATGCGCGATCTTCCGGAAAAGAAAATGGGCATTGATATTGAAAAAAATTTCGCTCCTCAATATGTCATCAATCCTAAATCCGAAGAAAAGGTTGAAATTCTCAAAAAAGAAGCCAAAAAATCCGAGAAAGTTATCCTCGCGACTGATGAAGACCGCGAGGGAGAAGCTATCGCCTGGCATCTTTCGGAAATTTTGAATCTCGATCCCCGAGAAAAAAGCCGGATTGTTTTTCACGAAATTACCAAAAAAGCCATTGAAAAAGCTCTCGACAGCCCCCGGGAAATAAATTTCGATCTGGTTGACGCCCAGCAGGCCCGCCGGGTGCTGGATAGGCTGGTCGGCTTCGAGCTCTCCCCTTTTCTCTGGGAAAAAATCAGGCGCGGACTTTCAGCCGGACGCGTGCAGTCCATCGCCTTGCGTCTCATTGCTGAGCGCGAGCGGGAAATCGAGAAATTTAATAAGGAAGAATATTGGACAATCTCCGCTGACTTGGAAACTAAGTTTCCAAGTGGAAACTTAGTTTCCAAGTTTAACGCAAATCTCACCGAACAAAACGAGAAAAAAATTGAAGAGGTCATCACTCTCAAGCTTTTCGCCGGAGACTACAAGACCAGAAAATCAATCATTGCCGATGAAAAAACGGCCAAAGTTATAAAAGCGGAACTGGAAAAAGCGGCTTTTGGCGTCCGGGAAATCGTCAGAAAGGAAACGAAGCGCACTCCGCCGCCTCCCTTCACCACCTCAACTCTCCAGCAAGCCGCCATCAATTCTTTGGGATATTCGGCGAAACTGACGATGATGCTGGCGCAGAAACTTTATGAACAGGGCTTCATCACCTATATGCGAACGGACAGCATGAACTTGTCTCTCGAATCCATGCTGGCCGCCCGAAAAACCATTGAAAAAATTTTTGGAAAAGATTACGCGCTTCCCGATCCGCGATTCTTCAAGACCAAATCCAAAGGCGCCCAGGAGGCCCACGAAGCTATCCGGCCGACCGATACGGGCAAAACTCCGGACGAACTCGCCGGCTCCCTGGATGAAAAACAGCTTCGCCTTTATCGGCTGATCTGGAGAAGGATGATGGCCTGCCAAATGCAACCGGCCGCGCTGAACTCGGTAAAGGTGACCATTGACGCAAAGGGCGGGGAAAATAATTATACATTCCAGGCCAACGGATCGACCGTGAAATTCGACGGATATTTGAAAGTATATGGGGATTCACCCCTCACCACTTCTCCAAATAAAAATGATGAAAATGATAATAATTCAAAATCCAACAAACCGAGTGAAGTGGTGAGGGGCAAGCTGCCGGTCAGCGAAAATATTTTGCCGCCGCTCGAGGAAAAAGAAGTTTTGGATCTGGCGGAAATCAACACCAGCCAGAAGTTCACCGCTCCCCCGCCCCGCTACAGCGAAGCGGCTCTGGTCAAAGTGATGGAAGAAAACGGGATCGGACGCCCGTCGACATACGCGCCGACGATTTCGACCATCATTGACCGTAAATACGTTGACAAAAACGAGGAGAAAAAACTTTTTCCTCTCGAGATCGGCCTGTTGGTAAATGATTTGCTGGTGGAGCATTTTCCGAAAATCGTCGATTCGCAATTCACGGCCGGGATGGAAAAAGATCTGGACGAAATCGCCGAAGGAAACAAAAAATGGGTACCGGTGATAAAAGCATTCTACGAACCGTTCCACAAAAATTTGAAAAATAAATCCAAGGAAGTGAAGAAGGAAGACCTAATGGAAAAAATCGGCCGCCAATGTCCGGAGTGCGGCGGGGATCTCGTCATGAAATTCGGCCGCTTTGGAAAATTTATCGCCTGCATGAAATATCCCGAGTGCAAATATACCGAAAAAACCGCGGAAGAGAAAAAGGAAGAAGCGGAAAACAGCGGACATATTTGCGAGAAATGCGGCGCTCCAATGGTAGTGAAAAGGGGCCGCTTCGGCGCTTTTCTTGGCTGTTCCAGATACCCGGAATGCAAGACTATCCAAAAAATTGAGAACAAAACGGGCGTAAAATGCCCGAAATGCAAAGTTGGCGATATTCTGGAGCGTAAATCAAAACGGGGAAGGATTTTTTACGGCTGCAGCAAATATCCCGCCTGCGATTTTTCTTTGTGGAACAAGCCCACCGGCGAACTTTGCCCAAAGTGCCAAAATCCGATGGTATATCAAACGAAAGGAAAAGAAAAGTGTTCGAACAAAGAATGCGGATATGAAAAATAATTTTCAATTTCTAATTTTCAATTTTCAAAAAATGCTCCAATTCTTCAATTTTCAATGAAACAAAGTTTGAAAATTTTGTCATTGTGACATTGAAAATTGTTTGTAAATTGTAAATTGTAAATTGTAAATTTCCGCATGACTCTTCAAGAACTCCTCACCCATTATAAAAATCCTCTCGATCAAAAACAGCGGGCTCTGGTCACCGAGGCTTTTGAATTTGCCGAGCATGCGCACAAGGGACAGAAAAGAAAATCCGGAGAGGATTATTTCGAACACTCCGTTGCCACGACCGCGATCCTGGCCGAAATCGGAATGCGTTCCAAGACTACCGCCGCCGCGCTTTTGCACGACGTTCCCGAAGACACGGAAGTGACGCTGGAAGAAATTCAAAAAAAATTCGGACCGGAGATCACGAAACTCGTGGACGGGATCACGAAACTGGGAAAATTCAAGTTGCGCGGCGATAAAAAAGAGCTTCAGCTTGAAAACCTGCGCAAAATTTTCCTGGCCATGGCCGAGGACATCCGGGTGGTGCTGATCAAACTGGCCGACCGCTTGCATAATATGCGGACTCTCGATGCCCTCCCTCCCGAAAAACAAGAGCGAATTGCCAGGGAAACAATGGAAATTTATGCTCCCATCGCCAACCGGCTCGGCATCGGAGAGATCAAAGGAGAACTGGAGGACTTGTCGTTCAAATTTCTTGATCCGAAAAACTATGAATTTTCGAGAGATCTGATGGATAAGGTATTCAAGGAACGAAAAAAATATGTCGACCTGGCCATCAAAGAGCTTCGCGAAGAACTGGTAAGCAGCAAAATAAAAGTCATTGACGTCCATGGGCGGGCCAAGCATATTTACCGCTTTTTTCTGAAGCTCAAAAAGTACGACATGAATATGCAGCAGGTCCATGACGTGATGGCCGTGCGGGTGATCGTGCCGGGCATTCCCGATTGCTACGAGGCCTTGGGAATCGTCCATAAAAAATACCGCCCGCTGGTCGGACGAATCAAGGATTATATTTCCCTGCCCAAGCCCAACGGGTACCGGTCTCTCCATACCACCGTTTTCGGGCCTTCGGGAAAAATACTCGAAATCCAGATCCGCACTCCCCGTATGCACGACGAATCAGAGTTCGGTATCGCCGCCCATTGGATATATTCCTCGCCCCAAAGCTGGCGCGATTATATTTTCGGCCGGCGGGCTCCGGTTGATATTCCCGAAAAAGAATTGGAATGGGTCAAGCAGCTGCGCGAATGGCAAAAAGAATTCGGCCAGGACAGCCTGGAATATCTGCAGGGACTCCGGATTGATTTTTTTCAGAATCACATTTTCGCTTTCACTCCCAAAGGGGACATCATTGATCTTCCCGAAGAAGCCACGCCGATTGATTTTGCCTACGCGGTCCACAGCGAAATCGGAAGCCGGACCACCGGCGCGAAAGCGGACGGCAAGCTGGTGCCGCTCGATTATAAGATCAGAAACGGACAAGTGGTGGAAATTCTCACTTCGAAAGACCCCAAGACCCCCAATCAGGATTGGATCCGCATCGCCCGGACCTCATACGCCAAAACCCGCATCCGCCAGCAGCTGCGAAAAGCGGGGATTATGGTGGGGCTGGTGAGGAAAGAATGATATCTTTTAATTTCGAATTTCCAATTTTCCTTTTTTAGCTCAAAACTCAAAGCTCAAAACGCAAAACCACAGAGCAAAATTCAAAATTATCTTTTGTTTTTTAATGTTAAGGCGCTTGCTCCGAGTATTCTTGATATTTCGTCCGCTTCTTTCAATAAGTCATCGGTTTCAGTTGGTTTGGCCTTGGTCGCGTCTCGCAACAATCCCAGCCAGTATTTGGTTTCATTGGCGGATTTGAGGGCTATTTCAAAAAACTTTATAAAATCTCTTTTTGAACTTCCGGCTTGGGCTTCAATGATATTTGCTCCAATTGATGTCGCGCTTCGCAGAAGCTGGTCGGAAATTATCCAGTATATTTTTTCGTTGGGTAATTTTTCCAGCAGCTTGATTATCTTTATTGAGAAATAGTAACATCTGTATTTCAGATCTGTTTTGCATTTTGAGTTTTGGTTTTGCGCTTTGAACTTTGCGCTTTGCGTTTTCATATTGAAAATTCAGTCATTTGAAATTGTTTGAAAATTAGAAATTGAAAATTGAAAATTATAAAAACCGTCCAGCTATGTTTTCGAGCTCTTCTTCGGAATAATAGTCGACGATGATCTTTCCGCCTCCGCCTGATTTTTTGATCGTCACTTTCGTGCCGAGCGCTTGGGCGATTTGGCCTTCTTTTTCTTTGAGATACGGATCAGCATCAGCGCTGATTCGGCGTTGGTGGGTATTGACCGTCACTTCTCTCACTTTATCTTCGGCTTGGCGGACAGTGAGATTGTCTTTCAAAATCAGTTCAAACAAGGCCCGCTGTTTTTCCAGGTTTTCAATGGCGAGAATCGTCCGGGCGTGGCCTTCCGAAATTTTTCCTTCGATAAGCGCGCGCTGGATTTCAACCGGAAGCGCCAGAAGCCGGGTTTTGTTCGCCACGGCGCTGCGGCTTTTGCCCACCCTTTCCGAAATTTGCTCTTGCGTGAGATCAAATTCCTCAATCAGCTTTTTGAAAGCTCTCCCTTCTTCAATCGGATTGAGATCGTGGCGCTGGACGTTCTCGACAAGCGCCAGCTCCAGTTTTTCCCGCTCGCCCGCTTCCTCCCGGACGATCACCGGCACCATCGATAGTCCGGCGAGTTTGGACGCTTTGAGACGCCGTTCTCCCGCGATGAGCTCATATTGCTCGGGCGCGATTTTCGCCACAATGAGCGGCTGAATGATCCCGTGTTCTTTGATGGAGTCGGCCAGTTCTTGCAATTCCGTTTCGTCAAAATCGTGCCGCGGCTGCTGGGGATTTCTGGCGATTTTCCCGATCGCCACTTCCAAAAATTCGTCCTGGAGCGATGAAGAAGCCGGCACTCTTGTTTCTTTTGAAAAATTATTTTGCG
Source organism: Candidatus Moraniibacteriota bacterium (assembly GCA_030679895.1). Lineage (GTDB taxonomy): Bacteria > Patescibacteriota > Minisyncoccia > Moranbacterales > UBA11712 > Fen-1326. The sequence continues at coordinate 70,118 of JAUXSN010000003.1, forward strand.
GTTGATTTCCGTTTTCCGTTTCCGATGGTTTTTTCTTTTGAGGAATGAGGGAGGCCAGGCCGCGGCCTAGAACGTTGTTATTCATAAAATCAAAGTTAAAAATGAAAAAATAATAACTTTATGCTTAAGCTTAAAGCGCAAAGTGCAAAGTGCAAAACCACAACGCAAAGCTCAAAGATATTTTAAATTTAGTTTTGCGTTTTGCGCTGTGGTTTTGCGTTTTTAGTTTTGCGTTTTGCGCTAGCATATTTTTTCAATTTTAGTTTTTACTTTCTCTTGGCGAAGATTTCAACTCACAAATGAAACTTCGCTTCCCCCTCTTTCTCCATCCGCAAAACTTCCTGCGCGAGGTTTTTGTAGGCCCGGGCGCCTTTGGAGAAAATATCAAAATCAAAAATTGATTTTCCAAAGCTGGGGGCTTCGGCGAGGCGGACGCTGCGGGGAATAATCGCGTCAAAAACTTTCCCGGGAAAATGATCTTTCACTTCACGGACGACTTGATAGCTCAAGCGGTTGCGCCGGTCGAACATCGTGAGCACAGCTCCCATCACTTTGAGATCGGGCTGGAGATTGTCGCGAACCAGATTGATGGTTTCGAGAAGCTGGCTCAAACCTTCGAGGGCATAATATTCGCACTGCACCGGAATGATCACTTCGTCGGAGGCGACCAGGCCGTTCACGGTGAGCGGACCGAGGCTGGGGGGACTGTCGATGATAATATAATCGTATTCCGTCCGGATCTGGCGCAGGACATTATACAAACGGTACTCCCGATTTTCAAGATTGACGAGTTCGATGGAAGCGCCGGCGAGATCGCGGTTCGACGGCAAAAGGCTGTGGCCGAAAGTTTGGAGCTTCACGATCTGGGGCGTTGGGTGCTCGCCCAGAACCAAACTGTGATATAAACTTTTTTTGAGCTTTCTTGGATCAACGCCCAAACCGCTCGTCGCGTTGGCCTGCGGATCAAGATCAACGAGCAACACAAATTTTCCCGCTTGGGCGAGAGACGTGGAAAGATTGACGGCCGTGGTGGTTTTTCCCACCCCGCCTTTTTGGTTGACGAGAGAAATAATTTTGGCCATTGCGAAATAAATTATACCACAATGATTGACATCGGGCTATTGATTTTCTAAACTTGAGGAAGACAATGCCTCGGTGGCGGAACCCGCCTCATCGGCGGGCAAGTTGGCAGACATTTATATATGGGCATGTGGCGGAACTGGCATACGCGTACGACTCAAAATCGTATGAGAGCAATCTCGTGTGGGTTCGACTCCCACCATGCCCACTATTATCGTGAGGGTTTTTACCCCGCTGTTCGTGAGCGGCGGGGCGACTCCCACTTTTTAGGGCGTTATTTCTTTTATATAAGGGAATAAAAATGTTTCACAGAGTTTCTTCACTCCCAAAAGCCGGCTCTCGGGGAGAAAACGGGTATTTTGCTTTTCTCAAAGGAAATAACGGGATTATCTGTAAGCTAAACTTCCACAATGGAAGCTTAGCTTCCATTTCATTCAATCAATAATTTTTCAAACTCCTTTTTCTCTTTCATCGCTTTGGCATTCTCTTTTGAAAAATCAAAATAATCTTTTTTATTTCTGAACTGATCCAAAACTATTTCCTTGTTGCATAATTTGCCGTTTCTTTTTCCGATGTAATCTTGAAAGCTGCACCAGCGATAATTTTCAGCCTTCGCGATACCGTGCACTTCCGCGTTGCAATTTATGTAGGCTGACAGATAAAGGAGTCCGTTCGTTTTGATTTGGGCGGCCTTGAATGTTCCTTGGAAAAGAGATCCGGTGCGTTCGTATTTTTGATTAAAATATTTCGTGTACCCGGTTCCCAGTCTTTGCATGAATTTTTCTATACCCTTCTCTGCAAGTTGTTTCAAAATAAAATGATAATGGTTTGGATTCAAGCAATAAGCTATAATTTCTACCAGCATCGAATTTGGAAGTTTAGCTTCCATCGTGGAAGCTAAACTTCCATTTTTCTTTTCTCGCAGATGTTTTTCGTAAAGACTGCCGACTAGCTCCTTACTGTTGAATTCTTGGATGCTTTTCAGAAAGCGGATGTAATCAAAATCATCCAAAAAAACATTGCGCTTGTCCACGCCGCGGTTATAGATGTGATAATATTCGTTTTCGACCAATTGAGTTTTTCGCATTTTTATTTGGAATCAATTTGGAAGCTAAACTTCCACAATGGAAGTTTAGCTTCCATTTTTCATGTTTCCGCTATCTTTTCCGTGTGGGTGATTTTTTTCTTCTTCATAAACGAAATTGACAGCTTTTTGGAAAATGATATAATTGAGGCGCGATGGAAAATTCTTCACCAAAACTCAAGATGTTATCGGAAATATTTCGGGATATGGGGCAAGTTTTCTTCGCTTCGCTTTTGATCGGACCGCTTGTGATCGGAACAATGGACGGACAATTGATTCTTTGGGGCGCCGTGCTGTCTTTCGCGTCTTGGTATTTCAGTTTGTTGCTGATTAAAGAATAATTCTTATGAACAATAATTTCACAACCAATATGGCTAATTTCTACATTCTCGGCGCGTTGGTGATGATCATTTTCATTCTGATGGCCATCTTTGCGAAAAAGCAAGGGAAATAAAGAAAAATTATGAACGCTATGTCAACTTTCTACATTGTCGGCGCTTTGGTGCTCTTGGCGGTTGCCATCATTGCCTATCCCTCTCTTCGCGGAAAATAGTCAATCGCCGGAAGAAGACGCTATGGATAATATGTCCAACTCTATGATCAATATCTATATTCTCGGCGCCTTGCTGGCTATCGCGGTTATCCTTCTCGTTGTCTTTGCTAGAAAAGGAAAATGATTGCCGCTTCTCAATTCCCCCTAAAAACGGGGGTTTTTGTTTTTTCCGCATTGACAGTAATTTTGAAATTGCTATAATAAAGAAAAAATCAAAGTTTATGCGGCTTTCAGAAACACAACTCAAGCTTCTCGCCGAGACGTTATCCAATATCGGCATAGTATTTTTTGCTTCTGTTTTCATCGGACCGTTGCTCGGCGGATCGCCGCAGTTGATATTGTCTTTTCTGGGATTAGCTTTATCCGCATTTTGTTGGTTGTTGAGCTTGTCGGTCATTAAGGAAAAAGTTTATGAATAACAATATTAATCAAATTATGACCAATCTCTATATTCTCGGCGCTCTTGTCGTGATTGCTTTCGCTCTGGTTGTCATAGCTCTTAAGAAAAAATAGATTGCTCCGTCCCGGAATATTCTTTGCGGTTTATTTTTTTGTCAGCCGTTTTTTGTTTTTGCTTTTATCTCACGAATTCCGTCCTGATTTCCGCAACTTGAGACTTGACAGAAATTTCATTTCTGGTAGTATTATATGTAGGTGATAAGCTGGAGTCCTGTATCAAGTCAGATTCTGTCAAAGAATCCGCTATTTGGCGGATTTTTTGCTTTCCCGCCGTTTTTTGCCGTTTCGTGATATGGGTTTGGAAGTCCGGCTTCCATTTGGGAAGCCG
>JAUXSN010000004.1 GCA_030679895.1 Candidatus Moraniibacteriota bacterium
GTTCCGCACCGCCCCTGCATCCCTGGCCTTGAGGGCTGCGCGCACACCACGAGTCTCCTGCTCAGGGGCCCTGCCGGGGGCGACCCGCGACCGGGCTTCGCCTCGGAAGGCTCGCCCGGCCGCGGGTTCTGTCTCAGACAAGGGCCCCACTGGGGTTTGTCCTGGTTCGATCGGTCTCGAAGAACGCCCGGAAGGCAAAGATCGTGGCGCCGACACTTGACGTGGCCGACCAGCTCATAGAAGTTCTATAACTGTCCAATTTGCCCAACCACATGCTCTGCAGCAGAACTCACTGAAATCATTGTGGAAAGGATGGAATTCAGCGGATCAGACTTGAGGGATCGCGTCGCCCTTGGTCCGGAGTTTCATGAAGCATCACCTCTCGGATGACCCGCCCCGGGCTTGGGTCTTGGCCAAAGGGTACTTCTTCTTCCACTCGGATCCGGGGCGCGGCCCGACGACGGAACTGCACGAAACCGTGCACGCGGGTTCACGGGTTCGGACCTGAACGGGGGGTGGATGTCAGAGGGCGGCGCCGAGTACCACACCCAGCTCGAATAGGGCTCGGGTTTCGTCCCGCCCGGCAGCGATCTCTACCGGAAGTGGGCGGCGATCTACCAGGAGATCGCCGAGCAGCTCGCCGCGAGTCCGGAGCTCGGCGTGGACGGCGACACCCTCGCGCTCGCCTTCTTCGAGAAGGACCAGACGGCGATGGCGGAGGTCGGCGGCGCCTTGAACGACCCGTTTGGGCACAACACCGAGGCGGTCGGGGTCGGCCGGAACGCGACCGTCCTGGGGACCCTGTCAAGGACCACCTCATCAGACCGCTGTGGGGCGGCCAAACTGATCCATCAATCGAGCCGGCAGGCATGACACGAGTCGAGCCGCTCCGCGCAGCGGATCGAGCGATCGCGACCGCGTGATCCAGCGCGCTCGGCCCGACGGCGCGGGGCGGCCAAACTGATCGCCGCGGCCTCATCGACGGGGGGGCGGCCGGCGGCGACGCCGCTACAACGTCTTGAGGTACTCGACGAGTGCCGTGCGCTTCTCGGCGGACAAAGCGTCTCCGAACGTGTGGCCGCCGTTCTGGTATCCCCATCCGGACGTGTCGTAGACGTACTTGCGCTCCGCCTCGGGGGTGTCCGCCTTGGAGACGGAGAGCTCCTCGTACGTCCAGCCCACGTCGACCCAGTCGTAGTCGGTCGAGTCGTAGCTGGAGCGGCGCCAGATGTCCGGGCGGAGGGTCGAGTCCAGGACCGCGGCGAGCGTCGGCACCGCTCCGTTGTGGAAGTAGGGCGCGCTCGCCCAGATGCCGTCGAGCGGCGGCGCGATGTAGCCGGCCTGCGGCCCCCAATCGACGCCGGGCCCGAACACGCCGTCGGCCAGCACGCCGTCCCACGCCGCCTCCCAGAGGTGCACCTCGTCCGCGAGCACGGGGTCGGTGCCGACCGCGTCGATCGGCACCACGACGTTGGGGTACACCCACGCGTCGCCGTAGGTGCCGTGGCATTGGGCGCACGTCGACACGAACACGTCCTCCCCTTCGGCGGCGAGGTCCGCGTCGATCGCCGCCGGCCACTCCGGCGCCTCGATCGACTCGATGTAGGCGCGCACGTCGGCCGCGTAGGCGAACATCGCCTCGGCCTCCTCGGGGCTCTCCATGCACATGAGCGCCTCGTTCAGCACGAAGTTGGAGAAGTCGCCGCGCACGGCGGTGTTCGCGAACATCGCGTTCTTCTTCTTCATGCCCCACCAGGGCGGCACGTCGTGGGGCACGGGCGGCGCCGGCGGGAGCTGCATCACCGGCGGATCGGCCCACGCGAGGGTGGCGGGGTCGCGGTGCGCGGCGAACACGGCGATCAGGGCGTCCCCTCGGTTCATCCCGACCGTATCGGTGAGGTAGGCGTCCATCGCCCGGACGGCGGGCTCGAAGCGGTCGAGCTCCGCAAGGTCGGCGGGGTCGGCGTCGTCCCCCAGGGCGAGCCGCGCGGCCGAGATGTAGCCGATGTTGGTCCGCGTCGCGTCGCCCGTGTGGTCCCCGAGGCCGACGACGAGCTCCCCGTTAATGTACCCGGCGTGGCAGGTCAGGCAGTTCGCGTTGACGATCGGCGTGCCGCTCGGGGCCGGCGCGATCGTCAGGTAGTACGGGATGTCCGTGTTCGGCGCCGCCCGTTCGGGGAGCGGCTCGCCGGAAAAGATGTCCGGAAACGTGTCGAGCACCTTCGCGGGGAACCCGCAGGAGATGTACCCCTCGTTCAGCAGCGCGCGACGGCCCTCCGTGGAGTCCCCGGCGGGCAACGTGGGCTCTGGGACACACTCGTAGAGGCAGCCGATCTCGACGGCGGGCTCCGAGGTGCAGCCCGCGAGCAGGAGGAGCGGGAGCAGGGGGGCCCGGAGGTCGGGTGCCATGGGCCTCGGTGGTGGAACGACGGACTACCCCGCGGAGCCCGCGCTGGGATCGGACCGGCGTCGGACAATCGACGCCTCCGGGGGCCGAGGTCGGTCGGTGGCTCGGTCCTCCGCCCCTACTCGGCGGCCTCGCACATGATCCCCGTGAACCCGGCTTCGCAATCGCAGGTCCCGTCGGGGAGGAGCGCGCCGCGTCCGGCGCAATAGGCGCGCACGAGCACGTTGATGCCGCCGTTCTCGGACTTGTAGGACGCGTGCACCCCAGAGCCGCCCTCGCCGAAGAGCATCTGGTCGGTGTTGGCGTGGTGGTCGCCCGAGAACCCGATCCAGGGGTCCTCGACGTAGATGCCGCGGACCAGCACGTTGGTGCGCTCGCCGGCCACGAGCGGGGTGCCCGACGAGGCCTTCACCAGCACGCTCCGCAGGGCCTGGTCGTAGTTGGGCGCGAGGGCCTGGTCGGCGCCCACGACGCCCCACGCCGCGCCGTTGCCGGTCACGAAGAGGAGGTCGCCACGGGCGAGGGACGGGAACGCGAGGGCGAACGACGGGCCGGGACGGGGGTCGGCGTCGGGGACTCCCCGTGGTGCCGTCCCGGAGAGGAGGGCGTTTCCTTCGATCCAGCGCCGGTCGGGCGCGATCCGGCTCACGCGCGTCCACCCGCCGCCGGCGGTAGTCATGTCGCAATACACCTGCGTGACGACTCCCCCGAGGGAGATCGACCGCGGCCCGCTCGGGGTGACCGGCGCGGCAGCGAGCGCCGCGAGGCAGGAGTCGGGCATCGGGGCGACCTCCCCGGAGGGCACGAGCGCCACGAGGCCGATCCCGGCCGCCAGGACGCTGCCCGCGCCGAGCCCGAGTCCGAGGCGGAGACGCGTCGGGCGGTCGCTCGACGGCGTGCCCGCCGGTTGCGACGCGATCCAGGCCGACGCGGGGTCGAGGGGTGGCGGCTCGGGCGCTGGCGGGGCCGTTGCCTGGGGGAGGGCGTCCGACCACACGCCGAGCGCGGCGAGGAGGCGGCGGACGTCGGTGTCCCGGCGCGTGGTGTCCGCCTCGAGCGCGCCCGCCAACGCGGGGACGAGCGTGGCGACGAGGCGCTCGCGCACGTCTTCGGCCACGTCGGCGTCGTCGAGCAGGCGGCGGAGGTGGGCGGTGTCGTCGTCGCGCCACCCTTCGGCGAGGCCGAGATCCAGGAGGTCCTCCGCGCGCAACGCCCGCAGGACGTCGTACCGGGCGCGCTCCTCCGCGTTCATGGTCCCGTGGGTGCCGCGTCGCGCGAGCGTCACGAGCTGCCGGCCGTCGGCGTTGAGCAGGCTCGGGGCGTCGAGCGCGGGGATCGGGATGCGCTCCGTGAGCCCCCAGAAGATCGTGACCGCGAGCGCGTGGACGTCCCAGGACTCGCTCGGCGTCTGGTCCACGGGGAGCGCCTGCTCCGGCGGCGCGAACTTCTCGGTGAGGAGGCCGGTGTTCATCGTGTGCGCGACGCTGTCGCCGTCCTTGGCGGCGCCGAGGTCCGTGAGCCGGACGACCCAGCGGCCCTCCCAGTTGACGAGGATGTTGTCGGGCTTGATGTCCCGATGCACGCGGTAGCCGGTCAGGTCCCGGCGGCTCCGGTGGAGCCGGGCGACCGCCTCGGCCGCGCCGATCAAGACGGCGACCCGCGCTTCGAGCGGACGGCCGCGCACCCACTCGGTGAGGGTGGCGTCCATCCACGGGAGGACGACGAACGCGCGCTCCTCGACCGTGCCCGCGCCGAGCGCGGTCACGAGCCAGTCGGCGGCCGCAGGGTCGTCCCGGACGATGTCCTGGAGGAGACGCCTCTCGGTGCCGGCCCGGGCGACTCCGCGCGGGTACACCTTCACCGCGACGGCGCGCCCGTCCAGGAGCGCCCGATACACCACGGCCTGGCCCCCCTTGCGGGTCTTCTCGTCCACGAGGCGGACGACGCGGCCGTCTTCTGTGGCGAACGTGCCCGGGAGCATCCGCGGCATGGTAGCAGAGCAGCGCGGTGCATCCTCGTGCAGACCGGGCCTGCGCTGGAGTCGAACATGTTTACGGCGCTCGTCCGCTTTCTGCTCCCCGACGGTCGAGTGGCGGCGGTACCCGCGGGGGGGCTGCTGGGCCGCCTCGCCACCGCCACCTTGCGCTTCGACGACCCGCGCGTGTCGGAGGCCCACGCCCTCGTCAGCCTGCGCGGGGAACGGATCTGGATGCTCGCGCTGCGCGGCCCCGTCGAGGTGGACGGGAAGGTCGTGCACCAGGCGCCGCTCCGCGCGGGCGCGCGGGTGCGCCTCGCCGAGGGCGTCGTCCTCGTCGTCGAGAGCCTCGAGGTGCCCTCGGAGGTGCTGGTCATCGACTTCGCGGGGGAGCAGGTGCCGTTGCGCGGGGAGGTCCTCTCGCTCGTGGATGCCGCGCGGCCCATGCTCGTGCCCCGGTTCGTCGAGGACGCGCTCCTGCGGCTCTGGACCAGCGGGATCGGGTGGCGCGGACAAGCGCAGGGCCGGCCGTTCGACGTGAAGGCGGGGCTGTCCATGGTCGCCGGAGGCGTGCCCGTCTCGTTCCGGTCGAGGGGCGCCGCGGAGATGGCCTTCCAGGTCACGTCGGGCGCCGGGCTCAACGCGCCGCTCGTCGTCCGCACCGCGCTTGACGAGCTCCGGGTGAGCGGGGAGAACCGGCCGGTGCTGCTCGTCGGAGGGCTCCCGGCCCGGATCGTCCGCGAGCTCGCCGACTACAACGAGCCGGTCCCGTGGGCCGACGTGGCGCGCACGGTGCTCGGCCCCGACGACGAGGTCGGCCTCCGCACGCGGTGGGACCGCAACCTCAAGACCCTCCGACGCAAGCTCGAAGAGTTCGGATACCGCGCCGACCTCGTCCGGCTCGACGGGCACGGCAAGGTGAGCCTCGCCGTGGGGAGCACCGACACGTTGGAGGTCGTGTAGGAGCTACGCGCGCAAGCGCGCGCCGCGCTGCCCGGGCCGCGTGTCCACCTCCGTTCACCAGCTCGGCGCGCCCCGTTGGCTCCTCCTCCGCGGCCTCGTCCGCGAACGCCGCCACTGGGGCGATTTTCCCGAGCACCTCGCGGCGCGCACCGGCGGCGCGGTGCTCACCCTCGACCGGAGTGGGCACCGAGCGCGGCCGGCCGTCGCCCACCTCCATCGCGGCCACCGTTCGCGATCTTCGCGAACGGTGGCTCGCGGCCCGCGGCCCCGAGGACACCGGGCCGTAGCGGCTGTTCGCCCCCTCGCTGGGCGGCAATGCGCCCCTGGGCGCTGTCCAATTTGCTCAACCGCTTGTATGCTCGGGCCATCCGGGGCGCACGGGGCGCGGTGGAGAAAGCTTCGACGGCAGAGGGGGAGGGGAGCCGGACAACCGGCCGCGCGAGGACGCGCGCCGTTGCGGGGTGCGGAGACGGGGGCGGTGGCTCCCGGCGCGGGCCACATTCTCATGACGCACGCCGCGGCGGAGCCGACAAGACGTTTCAGCGGATCGGCGGCGACGGCCTACGTTGGAGGTGCGTTCGCGCTCCTGCCAGGCCAAAACGGGCGGCTCCGTCCGTCTCGACTGGAGACAAGTATGAAACTCCCGACCTTCGTCATCCTGTTCGCGCTGTCTGGAGCGCGCCTTGCGACCGCGCAGCCATCTGGGCTGACCCTGGTCGCAAAGTGCGGCTTCCCCGACGCGGACCAGGGGGTCGATGTCATCCGCCCTGGAACCCCGTTCATCTACTTCTTCGAGGACTCCGGAGAGATCTTCGTCGTCAACAGCATCGCCAACCGGTCGGAGAAGCTCACGGATCCCGTCGCGGGGCTGGCGGGCGAACTCGTCCCGATCGCGGCCCGAGGTCGAATCGGCGGCACGGTCGAGTGGAGCCAGCCAGACCTCACCGGGGCGTCGAGTTCGCAGGAGAACGTGATTGGTCTTTGGGGGACACCAGGGACACCCTTCACGACCAGCGGCACGTCGAGCTACACCCCAGCTGCCTACCCGACATGCATGATCTTCGGCGACTGACGAGCTGACGACACGTTTCGGCGGCTGTGTGGGATACGCGGGGTTGGACGGGCACAACTGCTACCATCCGCACGAAATCCTCGGTCGCAGTTTCACTTGGAGAAATGTCATGCCTCTCGGATCCAACCCTGTTCGCCTGCTCCCGATCCTGGGGGTGCTCGTCCCGCTCGCTGCGGAGGCCGCCGACACCGCGGTGGACAATCGTGCTCGCATCGGGGAGCGCTTCCAACAGGAATGCAAGCCCGGCTTCGGGTACGGCGGCGTGTGGGGCACGGATGTGTACACGGACGACTCCCACATCTGCACGGCGGCCATCCACGCCGGAGTCATCACCCAGGAGGGCGGGGCATCGTCACCTACGAGATGCGGCCCGCGCAGGAGAGTTATGCGGCCTCGACGCGGCACGAGGTCAACTCCTCCGCGTTTGGGAGCTGGTACGGGAGCTACGTGATCGTGGGTGCCGAGCCGATCTCCGGCGGTGGCACGCCAGGGGGCGGTGGCGGCGGCACCGCCCCTGCGATGTGGACTGGGTGAGTACTGGGACGTGGTGGACACAGGCGGGGCCTGGACCGGGGTGTGGGTGCCCACCGGGGAGAGCACACTGGACGGCCTGTGGGAGATGCCGGGCGAGCCCGAGTTCGCCGCGCCGCTGACCTTCTCCATCTCACCCGACGGCCACGTGAGCCTGTACCGCGATGATCCGGAGCCCAACAAGTACACCACCACCGACTGCCAATACGAGGGGCAGCTCCAGGCAGACGGCGTCACCATCGTCGGCACGGTCACCTGCAACAGCGGCAAGGGGGTGCTCGGACCGTTCACGTGGTCGGCGACGATCGCGTGTGGTGGGTGAGGGCGGGGGTCGCCCGGCGCTGGAGCCACCCCCGCTCGCCTCGCACCCCCCCCCCCCCGCCCCGCACCGGCGGCCGTCCGCGGCCGTCCGGGTGCCCTGGCCTTGTTCCCCCCTTGCGCGTGCACGACCATGCGTTGGGGCTCCGTCTACCATTTGGTAGAGATTCATGGTCCAACAGGTCGACCCCGTCCGCGACCGCATCCTGCGCGAGGCCACGCGGCTCTTCGCGGCGCAGGGCTACGCGGGTGGACCACGACCTGCTGCAGGAGACGTCCGCGGGGTGCTGGGCGGCCTTGTGGTCGACAGGCTACCCGGAGTTCGTGGACGTGGGGCCGTCTGTCGCGCTCGACGTGGGTGGGGACACGCTCACCCTCGACCTCGTAGACGGCGAGGAGCGCTACAAGTGGGAGGGAGACGCCCTCGCGGCGGCTGCCGCGCTCGCGTTCGACCGGGTGGCGAGCACGGCCGTCGTTCCGGAGCCCGTAGTCATCGTGGACGGGGAGAGCACCTGGGCGGAGTACGCGGCCACTGCCACGCTCGACCTCGCCTGGGAGCCCGCGTCGCACCCGGGCAGCCGCATGCTTCTGTACTGGGATGAAGCCGACGGTCGTACCACCGGGTGCGTGTTCCGCGACGACGGCTCCGTGACGATTCAATTCGCGGCCCCGGTGGAGGGGGAGGATTTCCCTGGATTCATCCTACGGCGCAGCTACATCAATGACCTGGCGACGGACACCTATGGGCGCATCTCGATGCGGGGCAGGATCAGACGTCGTTCAGCCCGATAGGAAGGTGAGGGAGCGACGGGCCCCGCGGATGGTGGCCCGTTTGGCCAGAAACCATCACGCATGGGTGGGGCCCCTACGGTTCCCGCACGGGTGAGGCCAGCGTCAGGCGCTCGAAGGCTTCCGGCGCGCAGCCGTCTCCCTGAACGCGCAGGTGAGATCGGACCGCGCCCGCGCTCCCGCTCGTCCCTGCCTGTCGCGGCCCGGAGCCTCTTCGTAGCAGCGTATAGAACTTCTATGAGCTGGTCGGCCACGTCAAGTGTCGGCGCCACGATCTTTGCCTTCCGGGCGTTCTTCGAGACCGATCGAACCAGGACAAACCCCAGGGGGGCCATTGTCTGAGACAGAACCCGCGGCCGGGCGAGCCTTCCGAGGCGAAGCCCGGTCGCGGGTCGCCCCCGGCAGGGCCCCTGAGCAGGAGACTCGTGGTGTGCGCGCAGCCCTCAAGGCCAGGGATGCAGGGGCGGTGCGGAAC
>JAUXSN010000013.1 GCA_030679895.1 Candidatus Moraniibacteriota bacterium
TATCACCTGTTGTCCGCCCGGCGGCTGAAGCTGCTGCGGCCGCAGGCCGTGGTGGTCAACACCGCGCGGGGCGAGGTCATCGACGAGGGGGCCCTGGCCAACATGCTGGCCCGCGGCGAGATCGCCGGCGCCGGCCTGGACGTCTATGAGCACGAGCCGGCCATCAATCCCAAGCTGCTCAAGCTGCCCAACGTCGTCCTGCTGCCGCACATGGGCTCGGCCACGGTCGAGGGTCGCATCGACATGGGCGAGAAGGTCATCGTCAACATCAAGACCTTCATGGACGGCCACCGGCCGCCTGACCGCGTTATTCCGGCGATGCTTTAGCGTCGAAGGTCGGCCAGACCTTCGTTCTCAGCCAGTGATCGAGGTCGGCCGCCGAGCGATCGGCGATCTGTTCCATCGGGACGTGGCCGACCTTGTCATAGACGATGACGGTGGCGCCGGGGATGGCGTCGCCGAACCTGCCGGCGGCCGAGACCGGGATCAGGCGGTCGTCCGTGCCGTGCAGGACCAGGGTCGGCGCCGTGATTTTTGACAGCTTTTCCTTCGTCGCGGCGTCCCTGGGGTCGTAGCCGCTCATCAGGCCCAGGATGAGGTCCTTGTGGCCGGGGGCGCGGGCCATCTCGACATAACGGGCGACCATGGCGTCGTCGGCCATGTCCGGCGTCGGTGCGAAGGCGTCGCGAAGGCCGGCGCGGGTCATGGCGCTGACGTCCAGATCCTTGACGATGGCCCGGCCGACCGGATTGCGCAGGACCTTGAAGATGAAGGGCCCCCCGTCGCCGTCCTCGCGCGGCTCGATCCAGCCGGCGGCGTTGACCAGCACCGCGCCCTCAAGCTTGCCCGGATGGGCCAGGGCGTAGTTCCAGGTCACCCCGCCCCCCATCGAGTTGCCGATCAGCACGAACTTTTCGACGCCCAGCCGGGTCACCGTCTCGTCGACGATGTCGACGAAGCCGGTGCGCTTCAGCCTGTAGCCCTCCGGCGCGCGGGTCAGGCCGTGGCCGGGCAGGTCGAGACTGATGATCCGGTACCGGTCGCCCAGCCGCTTCACCCAGGGCTCCCAGGTCTCAAGGTTGGCCGAGAAGCCGTGGACCATGACCAGCACGGGCCCGTCGCGTTTGCCCTGATCGCGGTAATGGACACGGACGCCGTCCTTCAGCGTCAGATACTGCGAGGCCGGCGTGGCGTACCTGGCCTCCAGCGCTTCGTAGGGGATCGCCGGGCGCCGCAGAGCCAGCCAGCCGCCGACCAGCACCACGGCGACCACGACCAGCAGTCCGACCAGCACCTTGCCCAGCGTTTTCATCAGCGTTTCCCCGTCGTCCCGTTTCCGGGGATGAGATGGCGTGAAACCCGACAGGTCAAGCGCAGGTCGGGCAGTCGGGGTCAGCGCCGATGCGGACGGTGCGGGTTTCGCCCGCCAGGCCGTCATAGATCAGCAGCCG
>JAUXSN010000015.1 GCA_030679895.1 Candidatus Moraniibacteriota bacterium
TTGAAAGCAATCAAAAAATCTCCGTAAGTAACGGAGATTTTTTTTATTTAAACCGATAAGGCTTCAGAACCGGAACGGGTTCACAAAAGCCCCCCGCAAGCTCGAGATTTTCTCGTGGGGAATGCGGAAAGTTTTGGAGATTCCTTCAACCTTGATGGCCGTTTCTGCCGGTTTGGGGTTTTCAGATTTTGTTGAGATTTCGTTTTGCATAAGATTATAAAGACCAGGGATAAATATATTCCTTGCCGCGCATATCCCCCGCCAATCCGACAACATTATACTTGTTAATATGATATTTTTCCTGAAAATATCTTATAGCGGCAGGATTAAATTGGTTGAAATTGAGCTTAGCTTCTATGGGGATGTAGGAACTATTTTTCCTCACGATAAAGTCTATTTCTTTTTTATCCTTCGTTCTCCAGTACAATACCGCGTCTTTGTCGTATATTTTTACCAGTTCGGAAAAAATACTCGTCTCAAATACATTTCCGATGATTTCCTTCTGCAAGTTTTTGAGCCAAAGAATTTGCATAAGACCCGTGTCATAAAAATAAATCTTGGGAACTTTGAAAAGCTCCGAACGAATATTTTTGCTGTATGGATGAACAAGTTTTATGACATAGGTATTTTCCATTATAAAAAGATACCGCTCAACCGTTGATTTCGCTATTTTGCAAGTATTCGACAGTTCGGTTACATTTAGCATGTTCCCGCTCTGCGAAGCCAATACTTCGAGCAGCTTGTTGAATTTATCAATGTCTTTTATATCGGCAAGATCCCTGATGTCTTTACGTATATACGTATCAATAATCTGCTGCAAATATTTCTCTTTTTTCCCCGTCTGCGGCGCCAGAACGATTTTTGGATACCCTCCAAAGAGAACGTATTCCCGAAAAAAATCTTTTAGCTCATCCGTCTTTTTTTTCGTATAAATTTTTTCTCTCTGAAAATGATAATTTTTGAACAGCAGAAATTCACTGAAAGATAGATTGAATATTTCGAAATTGACGGTTCTTCCGACCAGAGAATCGCTGAATTTATCTTTGATTTCAAAACTTGAAGATCCCGATACGATAAGTTTTATATTCTTGTGATGGTCGGCAATCAGCTTCAGAAAGGACGAGGGATTCTTCAGATATTGTATTTCATCAATAAATACAAAAATTTTTTCCTTTTTCTTGGCGGATTTTTCCCGATCAAACAATCCTTCTTCTTCAAGTAAATTGATAAAACTATTCACGCCGGCATCAAGAATCGACACGTAACGAGAGTCTTCCAGATCAATATACGCAGTTTGTTTTTTCTGCTTTTTCAGCAATTCGTCCAAAAAATACAGAATGTGCGTCTTGCCCACTTGGCGCGCTCCATGCAAAACAACTATATCGTCGGTAAAAAGATATTTCTCAATTTCTCTTATTACTTCCCTTTTATAAAGCATCTTTTTGCATCTTATCTTATTTTCTACCTTATTTTAAGTTAAACCTAAATTAATGTCAAGTGTAATTTAGGTTTGGATAAAGCCCCCCCCGCAAGCTTGAGATTTTCTCGTGGGGGATACGGAAGGTTTTGGAGATTCCTTCAACCTTGATGGCCGTTTCTGCCGGCTTGGAAGTTTCAGTTTTAGATGTTATTTCTTTCATCATACTAAATTATAAAGTCCTGAATTGTTTTCGGCGTGACAATCTTGTATCCACTATTTTTATATTCCTTCCACTTGTCGGGAGCCCTCATGCGCCCTTTTTTTTCATTCCATTTGAACTCGTATCCGACTATTTTTCCTCCGCCGTCTTCGACCAGGTCTATCTCTGTCCCGTCATAAGTCCGCCAAAAATAATTGTTCGCGATAATCTTATGATAAGTCTGAAATTTCATGCGTTCAACCATCAAATAATTTTCCCAGAGTTCCCCGATATCGCCGCGAGCGTCAAGAAAATTGAAATTGTTTATCACCGCGTTTCTAATCCCAACGTCATAAAAATATATTTTTCGCAATTTTGAAATCTCTTTTCGCCTATTGGAATAATAAGGCGGCAGCCGGAAAATAATATAACTTTTTTCGAGAATATCAATATAGCTCTCAACCGTTTTTTTATCAATCCCGATAAGATTGCTGATTTCCGTATAGGATACTTCTTTTCCAATCTGAAGAGACAGCGCTTTGAGGAGACTGGTCAATATTTCAGGATTTTTTATGGCCCGAAACTCCAATATGTCTTTATAGAGATAACTTGAAGTTATGCTAAGAAGCAGATCTTGTTTGTCTTCAAAAGATTTTTGCTGAACCACTTCCGGATAACTGCCATAAATCAGCAAACCTTCAAGGCTTTTTTGAAAAGAAAGGAAATTTTTATCCGGAAATATCTCCTCGGCGCTCAAAGGAAAAAGGCGAAAAACGAACTTGCGTCCAGTCAGTGCTTCTTCGGTTCGATCGAGAAGATTGAAGCTCGAGGATCCCGTAACGATAAATTGCTTCTTTTTTTTATAATAATCAACCAAGAGTTTGAGTGTTTGACCTATCGTTTCCGCCTTTTGCCCTTCATCAATGAAAATAATTTCTGCATCACCGACAAGCTGTTTGAGGAAATCAAGATTTTTATTGGAAAGCAATACCCGATCCGTTGGATTGTCGCAGTTGATCAGCCGCGTCTTTTTCTTGGGCTTGATTTCTCCGATGATTTCAAGAGCTAATGTTGTCTTGCCGGTTTGGCGCGCCCCGGTAATGATTATCGCCTTTCCAGAAAAAAGTTTGGACTTGATCTGTTTTTTGAGGAGTCTTTTATACATATCCACCTAATTTAGGGATTTAATTCCCTAAATTATGCCTAATTTAGGGATTATTTCTATTTTATACGCAAGTTTAATTTCTGTCAATTGGAAACCCCGCTAACTTGTATGGCGATTTCTTTGTCCATAGCAATAAAGAAAGGATACCAAAAAATGCCCCTATTGTCGAGCAAGCAACCTCACCCCGCACCCTCTCCTTATCAAGGAGAGGGAAACTTGCGGCTCATAATTTTTTTAGTTCGCTGAGGCTTTCAATGAGAAGTTCCGCCGCTTTGGGATCGATCCATCGGCCGGACCGGCGGTTCAAGCGTTTTGTGATTTGGCCGATTTGGCGGTTGATTTCTTTTTGGACGGCTTGAACCAGCTTTTCCTTGGCTTTAGCGTTGAGACGGCGGTTGTTTTTGGCTTCTTCGAGAAGATTAGAGAGGCTTTTGAGATGCGCAAGCCGCATCGCGAGATATCTTTTCGCGATCTTTTTCTTGATGAGCCCAAGATCGAAATAGTGATTGATGTTGTTTTGGATGGCGTCAATGTCGGTTGTAATTTGAAAATTCATCTCGGCTGATCCGGGATTACCGGCTTTGTCTTTGGCGCGCACTTGATAATTATAGTTGCCCATATTTTTCAAGGACAGATCCAGTTTTTCATCTTCAAATAGCTTATTTTTCAGCAGCTTTTCAGTTGATGATGTCTCAACGCCCGACAACGGATCATTTATTTCAGAGGAAAAAAACAAGGCATAATTATCATTTAGATAATTTTTGTTTTCCGGCGAGACGATCTTGATCACAGGAGAGGTTTTATCTATATTGATTCCCGTCACGGTGAAACTTGCGCTGTTGCCGGCTTTATCGATAGCCGTTCCGGTGGCCGATTGATTGGCGCCTTCGGTTGAAATTGTGACATCCGACGTCACGCTTTCGATTTCGGATTCAGCGTCAGAGGCACTGAAATGCACCGTGACGTTGCTATTGTACCATCCATTGGCGTTGGGCTGGCTTGTCGCCGCTCCGGTGATGGTGGGAGGAATAGTGTCAGCCAAAACGATCTCGCCCACAGGATCCTCGAGGTTTTCCGGATTATATTCAATTTTATATTTTTTTTCTTCGCCTGCGGATATATTTCCTTCAACCGGGCTTTCCTGATCCGGAATTTCGTTTTCATAAGAGGTATAAATTGATCCGCCGTGGAATGGCCCCTCCCCGTTGCCCGTCAGCTTAATTTTATAATCACCTTTAATCGGTTTTGGAATGGAAATAAATTTGAAACCGTCCGGCTTTGACTCGCCGGAATATATCGCCAACGGAATTTTTTCCGGAGAATTTTCAATGTCCTTGTTTATGATTTTCCCGTTCGGAGCTTCTATTTCCACATCAACCGGAGAAGCAAACCAGAAAGCGAGTTCGTCCCTTATTTCGGGAGATGGATGTATCTCCCTCAAATTTTCTCCCAAAAGATCGGCAACGATGTTTTCTGATTGATCGACAATCTCGCCGTGGTCAAAATCGAAAGTTTTGCTGAAATAGCTTTGTATTTGAGAAGAGGATAGCAGCACTCTTTTATCACCAGCAACATCGTCACGTGCTGGATCAATAGGTTCAGGTTTGCCATCGAGCCAAAGCGGATTTTCCTCTGGAACTTTTATAAAAGGAATTTTGTTCACCGTTGCCTGGTTGTTACCGGAAATTGAGATGACCTTTACCCTTTCGTTCAAAGAGCCAATTTGGCTGTTGAGCCCTGGAAGCACTTCATTTATCTCTTTGAGTCGCGCCCAATGGTATAGAAGATTGGGATTATCCACTGGATGGAGATAATTATATACCGGCAGGAGTTCTTTAACGGAGGGAATGAATTGATGAACAGATTCGTGATTACTAAAAGTTAATTTCCTAATATCTATATAATGTAAGTACGCCCTCATCAAAGCACCTCCCTCCCAATTATTCGGAATTCGCCCTCCCTCCCAGACAGGATAAACATCGGAAGATCCTTTATTGGGCGTACCGATCATAATCAAATTTTCAACATCGTTTTCATACCCGGCGCTTTGAATATAGCTCCGCGCCACCAGGCCGCCCATAGAATGAGCTACAATATTCACACTGAATGCGCCGCTTTCTCGAAGCGCTTCGTCAATAATCGGTTTCAAATAATTTTCAGCAGAAACGGCGTTTTTGTTGCGCCAATCATAATAACAAACGAAAAAATTCTTACCTTCTTCATAATCCATTTCCTTGAACGCCTCAATAATTCCATCATAAGTATGGCTCATCAATGACCAATTATCCGGAAAGACTCCGCCCAGCATATAATCCCAATTTACAGATGCTCCAATTCCCGGAACGAGAATAACCGGTTTTTTGGGCGCTACTCCTGGAATTTGAGAGAGCCACGGCTCAAGCATAACACTGCTTCCCAAGACCCTGTTACCGTTCGTGGCTGGATTTGCCGGACCACCTGCGTCTCCCCACCAATTGTGTTTTGCATCAACTTTTTTTGGCGAAACGACGTCGCGCGCGTCAAGACCAGATATGGCATTTCCCTCTATTGTGTTGTTATGGAATGTCGGCACACGGCTCGCTTTGGATGTGTACGCCGTGATCCCGATTTTGTTTTTTTCAATTTTATTATTTTCTATAATCGGCAGAGTATTATACACTTTTATTCCCTCTTCATTATCTTTGATTTCGGAATTTCGGAGAATCAGCCCGCGGTAATTGGGACTGGAATAATCTTGATATTTGAGACCCGTTGTCGCGTTGGAAATCAAAACGTGTTCTAGCTTCGAGTTATAGCTATTGTTGTATATGCTGACTCCGTACCAGTCGCCTTTTCCCGCCTGCGACGCATTTCCGTCGTGATTGTCGTCCCCGCCCACATCATTTCTCATTGAAGTAAAAATGATCGGCTTTTCGGGCGTTCCAACCGCGTTCAATTCGTTTTTGACCGACAACATTCCCGTCGGGCCGATACCGTAATATTGAAACTTCACAATTGTCCCCGGATTGATGATGAGCGGCGCATTGACATTGATTGTTCCGTATACCAGATACGGGCTTCCCGTCTCATTCCAAATTGTTTCTGCGGTGATGCTTTCCGTGACGTCCGTGGCAGCCAGGGATCGATTTGCCAGAAAAAAACAAGTGCCTGCGAAAATGACCGCCAAAAATAGTGTTTTCTTTTTCATTTTTATTTCAATGACTAATTATAAATTCTTATTTAACGACTCAAATGCTCTTGGTGCAATATAAAAAGCAAATACAAGAAAATGAAGAATTACGATTATAAAAGAAAATCCTAGTGAAATCATGGAAGATTTTAGAGTTATTCTTTCATAAATAATTTTAGCCACAAAAAAAGGATAAAGTAATGTTAAAAAAAAGAAAACATAAAAAGTCCAATCGTTGATACTGTAATATATGTTGTATATTTCCGCATTCACCTTTGAAAGATAATCTGTAATCAACCATTCGATGTATACTACATTAATTATGAATATACCCACCGTCGCCAATGTGCTGTAAAAAACATAAAGCTTTCTGTCTTTCCTGTATAAAAACCGTAACCAAAAGAAAGGTGAGATGATAATAAAAGTGACCAATAGCGTCCCTAAAATTGTCAGAATTATATTCATTTTTGTTTTTGATTAATTTTTATTTTAATTCTGGATCCCCGCTTTCGCGGGGATGACAAAAAAATTGTTTTATTTCTTTTACGGCACTTTGAAAACAAAGATCGTCTTCCCCACTCTCGCGACCAGATTGTCCTTAAGTATCGTATATTTCCGCTCCAGCGGGATGCCGTTGCCGAAAACATTGTTCATATATTCCATAATCGAAACCGCGATGTATGAACCGGACGGAGGGAGTTTTCCAGCGTCTTGCAGATTGAAATACCTTTGACCATCGCCGAGATAATATTTGAGCGGAACATCGGTGAAAATCTGGGTATATATTTCGCGAACGTTATTCTCACGCGTCCATTTCGCCAGGCGCCGCACATCCGATCCGCCCCAGTCATAGTTTGAATCCGTCGCGATTTTATATCCGTTGTCCGTCCCGCCGGCGAATATATTATAATATTCAAGATAATATGGAAAGGAAGAAAAAACAGAGACTGTCATCAGGATCGCCGTGATCGCGAATAAATGCTTCAATCTTATTGATCCAAGGTTCGACCTTGGGGCGCCCCCAAGGTCGAACCTTGGTAACAATTTTTTTTCCCAGAAAGAATTGACGCCTTTCCCGGTCAGCAGCGCGGCGGCCAGAATCACGGGCATAATATGGCGCAGACCAATCTGGAAAGTGGAAGTGAAAGTGACGATCATATAGCAAAAAGCGAAGACGGACAGCAAAAAAACCAGCGGATTGGCGATAAAATCATAAAAACGATTTTTCCATTTTTCTTTTTTAAAGAATAATTCGGCAAGCAAAATTCCAAGCGACAATAGACTGAAAAAATGAAGTCCCGGAGAAAGTTTCGCGAGATACAGAACCGGGAAATACCAGCCGCCCGCTCCTTCATTGCCATAAACATGGCCGAGAAAATATGTATTTTGCGCCGACACCACCATCCGGCTCACCACCATAAAAACGCCGTTGACATAGGCGGCCAGTCCCTTTGTCAAAAGACTGCCATAAACCATCGCCGCCAAAATATTATGGCCCCAGGCCGGCAGCATTTCTTCAGGATAATTTTCGTTTATTTTCTGGATGAGCACATCATTTTCGGCGCGGAAGACGTGAAAGGCATAGAAAATTGAAACGAAAATCAAAGCGGCGAGGACTATGGCCGAAAAAGCAAGCAGATACTTCAGGATGCTGCTGAATTTTTTCCGGTCGGGAATTTGAACTGTTGAAAAGAAAACCAATCCGCCAAGAAACAGCGCCGGCACCAGAACCACTGATGAAAACTTTGAAAGAAGCGCCAGAGCCAAAGTGATCGAAGCCAGCCAAAAATAGCGGGATTTTCTTTCCCAGGTGGCATAATTTTTGAGATAAAGCGCGAAACAAACGACAGCGATCACGCTCAAAACCGCCGACATAAAATCAATGACAACGAAAGAGCTGTGGGCAATGGAAAACTGCGAAACTGCGAAGAAAAAAAGGCCCAGTAACGCCGCTCGCTGGCTCCAAATTTTTTTGAGCAGCCAAAAAAGGATGAAGAGCAGAAACGTGTTGGCCAGAATCACCGCCAGGCGGGCAAAAAAAGCAATCTTGTCAGGATTGTTCCGGGGATTGAACAAATACATCGTCCCAAAATGATCCTGATTGTTTTGCCATTCAAGAGCTTTCGGAAAAGTTGTTTTCTGGAATGGGAATTCAGGACGATGATAATCGAGCGGCAACATCTCTTCACCAGTTATTTCCGGAAAGGCCGGATGAGCGGCCAGCTCTCCCAGCCCCGCTATGTCTTTCACGAGGGGCGGGTGTTCCGGATTGATGAAATAGCGGTTGGTTTTGAGATAATAATAGCCGCCGGCGATATGAGGAATCTCGTCCGCCAGAATTCCGTTGCCGGAATATTTTAAATTTTTCCAGTTCACCCCGTTAGAAATTCTCTCGCAACCACTATTTACTTTTATTAGGCACAAAAAAGAATCTGTTAGATTTCTAACGGGGTAAAAACCGGCACCCGAAAAAAGCGCCAGGGAGAAAAAGACAAGGCAAATCACGAGGGCTGAAATTTTGTATTTGTGTTTTAGCATCAGTAATCGGTGAACAATGATCAGTGAACAATACTTGAAAAAAATATTGATCGTTGTTCACTGTCTGCTGATCACTGTTTAGATATTTTCCGCTATTTTTGGCTCGAGCTTTCGGAAAATGAAGAGGGCGACGAAAAATAATGTGATAATAATGGCGGAAAAAATGGCGTTCTGCCAAAACGGCGCGTAATGATTTTCAGTGAGCGCCACCTTGTTGAAATGGATGATATAGCCGATGGGATTGGCCAAAAGAATCGAATGATATTTCACGGGGATGATTTGCAGAGGATAAACAATCGGTGATCCGTAGAAAAGAGCCTGGATCGCCACTTCCCAAATCTGGGAAAGGTCCCGAAATTTCACATAGAGCGGCGCCGCGATGAAAGCAAAGGAAAGAATCAGGACAAATGTCAGGAAAATAAAAAAGACAAACATTAAAATTGCCGGAATGCCCGGCCAGAATCCGTACCAGATGAAAAAAACAACGATGATAATGAGATTCATCGCGAAAATGAGAGAAGCATTCAGCGTTGAGGCCAGAACTATCGTCCAGCGCGGAACATATATTTTTGTCACGAGAGAGGCTTTTCCCAAAAGAGAATTGAGACCAGCCAGTGTCCCTTCGGCAAAAAAGTTGAAGAGCATTATGGAAGTGAGAAGCTGGAGAGAAAAATGCTGGATGCCGGAATTTTTCGGATTGAAAATAGTCGAGAAGACGAAGTTGAGTATCAAAAAAGTGAGCAAGGGCTTGAGGAGCGCCCAGACGTAGCCCAGAACTGACCCGTGATAGCGCAACTTAAAATCAGTCCGGGCCAAAGCCCAGACCAATTCCCAATAATTTTCGTGCCTTTTGGCCATTATGTTTTTTCTTTGAGGAATTTATCCGGCGAATAATGGCTTTTGAATATGCTTTTCCCGATCCAAAGGCGCCGAAAAGCTCCCGTTTAGCGAAAATTCCTCGCGGCTGATTGGCTCCCAGCTTCGGCGTTTCTCGAAACAGACCGCTGGGCAAAATTTAACTTAAACCAAATCCTGCAAGGGAAATTTGAGTCCGCGCTTGAAAAACTGAACTTCCGTGTCTTCAAGATCGAACATTTTCTTGAAATAGCCGACTATGGCGTCTTTATCCATATCGCTCTTGCAGGTATAAGCGTCGATGCTTACAAACCTTTTTTTGGGGAAGGTGTGGATGCTGATGTGAGATTCGACGATCATCACGAAGCCCGAATATCCGCCGCTGTCTTTGATGTTTCTCGGCTCGGCGTATTTCACCACCGGCTCCGTCATCCTCTCCATCCCCAGTTTATCCGTAAGCTCAACCAACGCTTTTTCGATCCGCTTCGGATCGTTGAGCTTCTCCGGACTTCCCCCGTAACCATCAAGGGTAAGGTGTACCCCAAAGGTGCAGGTTTCCCCGCCCCCTTGCTTTACGTTTTTCATTTTTTGTTGTTTCGACTTTTGGTTTAATTATTAAATTTTACAAAAAATATTCTCCCGGCACAACAGATATTTTCGGAAAATTATTTTTTCTCTGCCTTGTCTTTACCGGCCTTCGTTTTCTTCTTTGTCTTCTTGACAGTTTTCACGACTTCCTTACCTTTATAGAATCCGCAATAAGGACAGGTCTCGTGAGTCTTTATCATCTTCTTGCAGTGCGAACAGGAAACCAATTTTTTTTTCAAAATTTTGAATCTTGCGCGGGCGCGATCCCTCCTCCCTTTCGTGTGATGCTGTTTTGGTACAGACATAAATTTCAGAATTTATCAAAAATTATTCTACTATTATTGATTGTAGATTTTTTGAAAAGTTTGTCAACCCCGTACCAAATATTTTTTTATAAAACCAATTATTTTTTATTTATTTTGCCGAAATTTGGTACGGGGTCAATAGCAAAAATTCAAAATTTCAAATCCTAATGTCTAATTTTAAATGACTTTCTGTGAATCTCGCACAACCCATGCTCCGCAATCATCTCAAAATGAAGTTTCGTTCCGTATCCCTTGTGATGGTCAAAACCGTATTGAGGAAATTTTTCGTGTATTTTCATCATCATGCGGTCGCGAGTCACCTTAGCGATGATTGAAGCGGCGGAAATTGAAAAAATGTGGCGATCGCCGTTTATGACGCTTTCCTGCCGTATGGAAATGTTGGGAAGCGGGCTCCTCCCGTCCACGAGGATCATCTGCGTGTCTTCTCTGGTCTTGCTTTTCAGGTCAGAAAGAGCCTTTTTCATGGCTAAAAACGTCGCCTGGAGAATATTCACCCGATCAATGGTCTCATGGTCGCACCAGCCGACGCCGCAAAGAAAATTGCCTATGACAAAATCGAAAGCTTTTTCTCTTTGCTTTTGGGACAGCGTTTTTGAATCGCGGATCAGTTTCACTTCCGGCTGTTGGAGGATATCATCCATCTTTTCAGCGAATACGATGACCGCTCCCGCCACTACCGGCCCGGCCAGCGGACCGCGCCCGGCTTCATCAATTCCGGCGATCCTATGGAGCCCTTGATTCCAATAATATTTTTCCTTTTCCAAGTGCGGGTGAATCATTTGTTGCTTTTTATGCTTTATTGTATTATATAGCTAATAAATATTTAATCAAAACAAAATGGCGACAAACAAAAAATTATTGTTCGCGACCTTGATCGGATGCATGATTTTTACGGTGATGGCGCTAACTTCTTTCCCGGCTCAAGCGGCAACGAAAACAATCAAAAATATGGTTGTGAAAAGCTCCAACGACAGCGACCATGAGATCAAAGCGGTGAAAAATGGCCATACATACACGATCGACGCGAAAAATGTGAGCATCAAAAAGTCAAAATCGGGATCGAAGACAATGAACTTTTCCGCCATTAAAGACGGCGATGTTTTGAATGTAAAGGGTTCGGTTCACGATCGCGATGTAACGGCCACCGAGGTTCGGGATTTGTCGACCACCAAGTCGTCCACCTTTTATGGCGTGGTTGATTCTATCAGCTCGGCCACCCAGACGGTCAAGATCAAGACAACTAAGCGCGGTAACATAACAGTCGCTATTGTAAAATCAACCAAAGTCACTTATGACGGAAAGAAAAGGAAATTTGCTGATATTCAGGAAGACGACAAAGTCCTGGTCCGCGGAACATGGAATTCTTCCAAAAAAACTATCACCAAGACGAAAAAATTTGATATTCTAGTAAAGGATGATTATAGCAAACTAGACTGATCAGCTTTTATCTTACCAAATCAAAAAAACAGGCTCCATTTGAGGCTTGTTTTTTTATTGGAAATTAGCGGTAAATCAGTTATAATAAGAAAAAACAACAAAACCTTTTAGGGGAGGTCAATTTTTTATTATGTCGCAAAATAATCCAAACAAAGCAAACTTCGTCCATCTTCACGTGCATTCGCACTATTCCCTTTTGGACGGACTCGCCAAAATCGACGAGCTTCTTGACCGCGCCAAAGAACTGGGAATGGAAGCGCTAGCGCTTACCGACCACGGCGTACTTTATGGCGCCATTGAATTCTATCAAAAAGCCAAAGACCGAGGTATCAAACCGATCATCGGCTGTGAAATGTATCTGACTCCCAATGGACGGAAAAACAAACGGCCGAAAATCGATGACACGCGGCATCATTTGATTCTTCTTGCCAAAAATGACGCGGGATACAAAAATCTCATGAAACTCGTGACGATCGCCCATCTTGAGGGGTTCTATTATAAACCCCGGATCGACCGGGAAATTTTGCGCAAGCACTCGGAAGGCCTCATTGGCCTCTCCGCCTGTGTTGAGGGCGAAGTCCCCTCCCTCGTTCTTTCGGGAAGAAAGGAGGAAGCCGAAAAAATCGCCCGCGAATACGAAGATATTTTCGGCCAAGGCCATTTTTTTCTCGAAATACAAGACCATCCCAAATTTCCCAACCAAAAAATCGCCAATGACGGCTTGATTGAGATTTCAAAGCGCACCGGCATTCCATTGGTCGCCACCACTGACCTTCATTATGTTAATCTCGATGACGCGCCCATCCAGGATATTTTGCTCTGCGTTCAGACGAACCGCAAAGTCAGCGAGTCCAATCGTATGAATCTGATGGATTTTGATCTCCATATGCGAAGTCCCCAGGAGATTCAGGAAGGGTTTGGGCACATTCCCGAAGCCATTGAAAATACCTGGAAAATTGCCGAGATGTGCAATCTTGAGATAGAACTGGGCAATACAAAGCTTCCTTTTTATACTGTCCCGGAAGGATACACTCCCGATTCCTATCTTTTGGAACTTTGCGAAAAAGGTCTTGCGCAGAGATTCGAAAAAGAAATAACCGGAGAACATCGGGACCGGATGGATTTTGAGCTTTCCGTTATCGAGAAAACCGGATTTGCCTCTTATTTTCTCATCGTTCAGGATTTCGTGAATTGGGCGAAAAAAAAAGGAATTGTGGTTGGACCGGGGAGAGGAAGCGCCGCGGGAAGTTTTGTTTCCTATCTTCTTAATGTTACTAATATTGACCCGATTGAATACAATCTTCTTTTTGAGCGTTTTTTGAACCCGGAGAGAATCTCCATGCCTGATATCGATCTTGATTTTGCGGACACCCGCCGAGACGAAGTTTTGGCTTATGTAAGGGAAAAATACGGGAATGATCATGTCGCTCAAATTATCACCTTTGGAACCATGGCGGCTCGCGCGGCCGTTCGCGACGCGGGACGGGCTCTGGGATATCCATATGATTTCTGCGACAAGACCGCGAAGCTCATTCCAGCCAATATGACCATCAAAGACAGCATAGCAGGCGTTCCGGAACTGGCTAGTATATATGGCGCCGACCCGGCCGCCAAAAAACTTCTCGACAGCGCCTCACGGCTGGAGGGCGTCTGCCGGCACGCTTCGATGCACGCCTGCGGAGTAGTGATCACGCCGGAGCCGGTCGTAAACTATTCTCCCCTGCAATATGTTTCCGGCGACACGGAAAACGTCGTGACTCAATATTCAGCTTCAACCAAGTCCAGTTACGTGGAAAAGATTGGCCTCCTCAAAATGGATTTTTTGGGCCTCAAAAACCTGACTATCATCCAGAACGCCATCAAAATCATCGAAAAAACGAGAAATATCAAGATAAATATCGATGAAATCCCTTTCGATGATTCAAAATCTTATGAACTTTTGCAAAGCGCTCTCACTACCGGCGTTTTTCAGCTGGAATCAGGCGGAATGAAAAGATATTTGAAGCAGCTCAAGCCGACTACCTTTGAGGATGTGATCGCTATGGTGGCTCTTTATCGCCCGGGACCGATGGATTGGATTCCCGATTTTATTTCCCGAAAGCACGGCCGAAAAAAAATAACCTATGTCCACCCGAAATTGGAACCTATTCTCAAAAACACTTACGGAGTGGCGGTATATCAGGAGCAGGTAATGCAAATTTCCCAGGCGCTTGCCGGTTTTTCTCTCTCGGAAGCCGATATCTTGCGAAAAGCGATGGGAAAAAAGATTCCGGAACTGATTCGGGAAGAAAAAATCAAGTTTATTAACGGTTGCCTTGAAAATAACATCGAGCGCAAAATTGCGGAAAAGGTTTTTGCTTTTATCGAACCGTTTGCCGGTTATGGCTTTAACCGCTCTCACGCCGCTTGCTACGCCCTCATCGGTTATCAAACCGCTTATCTCAAGGCCCATTACCCGATCGAGTTTATGGCGGCTCTCCTGACCGCTGACCAGCAAGATATAGACCGAATCGCGATTGAAGTGGAAGAATGCCGCATTATGGGAATCGAAGTTTTGCCGCCGAACGTCAATGAGAGTTTTGTCACTTTCACGGCTATTATAGAAAATGCGGAAGGCAAGCCCCGCACCACAAAAGATAATCTTGTTTCTGATATCAAAGAAGATAATATTGTGGTACGGGGTAAAAAAGATAAAATCCGTTTCGGGCTGGGAGCCATCAAAAACGTTGGAAAAAACGTGGCCGGCATCATCGCCGAAGAAAGAAAAAAGAACGGAAAATTCAAGAATCTCACTGATTTTATCGAAAGAATCCAGACTAAGGACCTCAATAAAAAATCTCTCGAGAGTCTGGCCAAGGCTGGCGCGATGGATGAATTGGGCGAACGCAGTCAGCTCCTTTCCAATGTCGAGAATATTTTGAATTATTCGAGAGATTTTCAGAGGAATCTTGCTTCCAACCAGATAAGCCTCTTTGCGTCGGGATCCGCTTCGATGAAGATGCCGGAAATCAGCCTCTCTCCTGCCGAAACAGCCAAAAAGATGGAAAGGCTTGCCTGGGAAAAAGAGCTTCTTGGTCTTTATGTAAGCGATAATCCTCTCGCGGAATATCTTGATTTCTTCCGCCAGTTTTCCACGCCGGTTTCCCAAATCGACCAAAGCCATGTCGGGCAAACCATAACGATTGGCGGAATAATCGACAAGATAAAAAAGATTTTTTTGAAATCACAGAAAAATATGGCTTTCGTCGGCCTCGAAGATGCCGGCGGACAAAAAATGGAGATTATCGTGTTTCCAAGAATTATGGAGCAATACGGAGCGCTTTGGCAGGAAGGAAATGTCATTCTGGCAACTGGCAAAATTTCTGACAAAGACGGAACACTAAAGCTGCTTTGCGATGAAGTCCGCAAAGTCAGCCAGGATGAAATTGAAAGATATGGCGTTCTTGAAGAGCAACGGAAAAAAGATGAAATGAGCCAACCCGCCTCATCGGCGGGCGAGAAAATATTCATCAGCCTTCCGAAGGACGCCAGTTCCGAACTTCTTCGAAAAGTTTCCGCGATTTTGGGACAGGCCGACCGGGGAGATTCCAGAATTTTTCTGGAAATAGCCAATGGAAACTCAAATGTTCCCAGCCGGCTTGAAACGCCTTACAGGATTAGGTATGATAAGGATATAGCAGAGAAGATTCGGGAAATATTGCAAGAATTCTGAAATTAAACATAATTAAACTGTATATTCGTAATTGATCCGCCACTACCTCGGCAGGATCCTGCTGCAGCGGGATAATTCGTAGAGAAATACTATGCATTTAGGCACGTACAACAACTCTCATCATCGCAAATTTTTTTGGGCATTCATATTATTGGTTATTGTGACCGCTGTTGTCGTGGTTAATTTTACTTTGTCCCGAGCCACGATTGTCATCCGCCCCAAAATAGAGAACAAATCAACGAAAATCAATTTGACCGTTGACGCGAAAACTCTCAAGCCTGATTACGCAAATCTCATTTTACCGGGAAGAATTGTTGAATCAGAGGGAGAAATTACCCGGAACACGAGCGCTGTTACCGCGCGCAAAGTCGAAGATTTCGGAAAAGGCACGGTAAAAATAAAGAATATCTGGAAAAAAGATTTTTTCTTGCAGACAGGGGCGCAACTTGTCCAGGGAGAATCCCCCGAAACCGTCGGCACAGCGCTAAAAAATATTTTTCTGCTTGATAGCGAAGTCAATGTCCCTGCCAACGGTGAGATTGAAGCTCTAATCACGGCAAAAAACAAGGGACTGGCTGGCAATATTCCTTCCGGAAAATTTTATTTTTTGCGGATGAGCAAATGGAATCGCGAACGCATCTGGGCGGAAAACGAAAGTGAATTTTCCGGCGGAGAAATCGAAACAAAAATTGTGACCGAAGACGATATCAACCAGGCTGTCCAGAAAACCGCAGAGGAATTGGGAAAAATCGAGATGGAAAAGATAAAAACAAAACTTTCTCCCGAAGAAAAAGTTTCTCCCGGTCTGACAAGGGTTGAAATTTTGGAGAGCCGCGCCAGTGTCGCGCCGGAAACTGTTGCCGGCAATTTCCAGGTATTCGTCCGCGGAAAAGTGGCCAGCATCGTTTATAGCGAAAAAGAATTGAAAGACGCCGCTCTTTCCAGATTCAAAGCGCAAGTCGGAGCTAGCCAGGAAATATCAAGTATTGACGAAACTTCAATTAAATATGAGCTTTCCGATATCAGCAATACGGACGGAAAAGCCGAAGTGAATGTCATTGTTCCGGCCGTCCTCATGTCAAAACTTTCCAGTAAAATGCTCGATAAGAAAGCAATAATCGGCTATAACGAGTCGGCTCTTCGCGAACGCTACGCCAAATTCCCGGAAATTGACTCGATTGACGTTAAATTTTTTCCCTTTTGGGTAAAGTCCGTTCCGAGTTTTGAGAGCCAGGTGGGTTTTGAAATAAAAGCGGATTGATTGGTAATAAAAAACCGAGCATATAAAGCTTGGTTTTTTTCTGTTTGAGACAAACTATTCTTTGATTTCTTGGTTCTCGGCATTGACCTACTCTTGCTCGTAAGAGCTACCATCGGCGCTGACAGGCTTAACTGCCGAGTTCGGGAAGGGATCGGGTGTACCTCTGTCGCTAGAAACACCGAGAACTAAAAAATCAAAATTTTTAAAAAGCGTTGATCACCGGCGCAGTGAACATGAAAAATACGATTGACAAAACAACGGTCGCGAAAACCGCGAACGCCAAAATGAAACTCCCTTTGTATTCCTTTATCTTCTTTGTCATCCCTGTTATTATCCTGTTTTAACTAAAATCTGTCAACACAATAATCACTAATTGAAACTGCTTCAATTAGTGATTATTAATTGCTGGCCTGCTTCTTCACCGAAAAGCAAGAGCTTTTCCGATGAAGAAAAACGATAGAGGGTAAATCTTCAACATATTAGTACTCCTTGGCTCAATCCATCGCTGGACTTACACCTAGAGCCTATCAACCTGGTCTTCTCCCAGGAAGTTGCACAGCGCGAAGCGCTGAAATTTCGAATTTATAATTTCTAATTTTGAATCAAATTCG
This sequence comes from Candidatus Moraniibacteriota bacterium, assembly GCA_030679895.1. Lineage (GTDB taxonomy): Bacteria > Patescibacteriota > Minisyncoccia > Moranbacterales > UBA11712 > Fen-1326. The sequence continues at coordinate 17,282 of JAUXSN010000015.1, forward strand.
AATGTTATAATGTTTCAATTATTAAAAATTAAATCATTAAAAATTCATTCGAAATTCAAAATTCGATTTTCAAAATTCCAGTGCTTCGCACTGCAGTTGCCTTATCTTGAGGTGGGCTTCTCGCTTAGATGCTTTCAGCGATTATCCCTTCCGAACTTAGCTACCCAGCGGTGCCCTTGGCAGGAACAACTGGTACACCAGAGGTTCGTTCTTTCCGGTCCTCTCGTACTAGGAAAGACTCCTCTCAAGCAACGACGCCTACGGCAGATAGAGACCAACCTGTCTCACGCATGTATATCACATATTACTATGTGCACGGACTATACCTTCATCCCGAAATGTTTCGGGAGACCGACGTTTAGTCTCTACGGGGTCAATGTACGCTTTTTTCTTTTCTTGGAATAATTCAATTCCCGAAATTTATCTATTGTGATTATCAACTGTTCAAAATCTTTTCTGGTTCTTGATCTTTGTTTCAAAGCAATAATCCTTTTCAATAGAGCTACTTGTGATTTTTTCATTATCACGTATGGCTCAACCAATTTTATAAAGGATATTATCTCTTCCTGTTTGCTGATTATATATTCGACGATGCCATCTTTTCTCAACCGCTTATGTCCCATTTGAATCAAGGAGCACACACGAGAAAAAGATTCAGCGTCTTTCTGGGATTGATAGAAAACAATGTAAGGCGCAATTTGAAAACCAAAACGATAAGTTTTGTTTGGTTTTGCTTGCACATAAATGCTTCCATCAGCATCCAAGAAACCAGCCAGATAAGATTTTTTAGTTGACGAAATAGATTTAAGCATACACGACTTCCCTCGATATTATCCTATCATATGACGGTTTGTCATGCAACAGGACTTCATCGATATGAGTCAGTTTCGCACTTAGAGATCACTCTCTAAGGCCGCCATGATGATGTCTTTTCCTCGGGTTCAAACGGTCGAAAAGCCTTTATATAAAGCTTCTTGACGGTTTGAACCCAGCTCGCGTACCGCTTTAATTGGCGAACAGCCAAACCCTTGGGACCTTCTCCAGCCCCAGGATGCGATGAGCCGACATCGAGGTGCCAAACCTTCCCGTCGATGTGAACTCTTGGGGAAGATCAGCCTGTTATCCCTAGCGTACCTTTTATCCTTTGAGCGACGGCCCTTCCACTCGGTGCCGCCGGATCACTAAAACCTACTTTCGTACCTGCTCGACTTGTGTGTCACGCAGTCAAGCTCCCTTATGCCATTACACTAAACGGTTGGTTTCCAATCAACCTGAGGGAACCTTCGCGCGCCTCCGTTACTCTTTGGGAGGCGACCGCCCCAGTCAAACTACCCACCATACGCTGTCCCGGACACTGTAATGCCGCGGTTAGACATCCATGACGATAAGGGTGGTATTTCACCATTGACTCCACGAGCCCCGCAAGGCCCGCTTCGTAGTCTCCCACCTATCCTACGCATGTTGTAACCAAACCCAATACTAAGCTATAGTAAAGGTGCATAGGGTCTTTCCGTC
>JAUXSN010000029.1 GCA_030679895.1 Candidatus Moraniibacteriota bacterium
GATAGCCGCGGGAATGGAGAATGAGACTGGTGTGGAGATCCTCGGAGATAGTTTGGGTCTGGAAACCTCCGATTTCTTCGAGCGGGGCTCGCCGGAAAATGCCGCTACTGCCTGCAAAAAACGCGCTGTTATGACGATCGCGTCCGGCTTGCACCATGCGGAAGAACAGGGCCTGTTCGTTTTTGAGCTCCTGCTCAAGGCGGAGGTTCCGTTGAAAAATATCCGGGTTGTAGAAATGATGCGGCGTCTGGACGAAGGCGACCTTCGAGTCCTGGAAGAACCCGACCGTTTCCTTGAGGAACGACGTCGACGGGACGTGGTCGACATCGAACATCGCGACCAATTCACCGTTGGATTGCGTGAGGGCATGATTGATATTGCCGGCCTTGGCATGGAGCGGCCGGTCTGGGCGCCGGAGGTAGGCACAGCCTAGCGATGCGGCCAGCTCGCGCACTTCATCGCGATGGCCGTCGTCGAGCACATAGACTTTGAATCGGTCCTTCGGATATTCCTGATGGGTACAGCCCACCAGCGTCCGCTTGAGAATGTCGAGGGGCTCATGGACCACCGTCACCATCATATCGACGGTGGGAATGGTCGTCAGAGGAGGAGCCGTGCGGTCGAGAGGGGACCACACCTGATAGGCAAAGAAGCCATATTGAAAGAGTCCGTAGAGCTCAGCCAGAAATACCGTCCAGCCGACAACCATCGCGGTGAGGGTCTCGTCAGGAATGGTGTAGATCCCACGCCACACCATATAGCGTAGGTAGAGGAACAATGAGAGACCGAGGATGACTCCGCGCCCGGCATTGCGCCAAACCAGCAGGCTGATCACGAATAGAGATACAAGGGATAACAGGATTGTGACGGGTAGGCTGTAGAACTGATTGACCCAATTCATGCGCCCACTTCTCTATCACTGCTGCCTCAGGGCTTGCAACAGCGCGTATGTGGAGATTTGAGCGTCTGTGGAGAGGAGTCAGGCTGTTGAGGGTCGGCTAGGTCCAGAGTTCGATCGGGCTTCGATGGACGATGGCGCGGAGAATGTCGCTGGTGGTCAGGATACCGACCGGGTGGCG
>JAUXSN010000034.1 GCA_030679895.1 Candidatus Moraniibacteriota bacterium
AGGCAATCAGGAGAATCGCCGTCAGACAAAGGGCGAATATCATATTGACTGCTCCCCGGAAGATCACCTGGAGGGGGACATCCCGGGCGACGCCGGCGACGACATAGACATTGATCCCCACCGGGGGTGTGATGACCCCCATCTCGGCGACCAGGACGATGACAACCCCAAACCAGATGGGATCATACCCTAGGGTGGTCACCACGGGATAGAAGACAGGGATCGTCAGCATGATCATGGCAAGCGAGTCCATGAGGCAGCCGAGGAGGAGGTAGATGAGGATGATCATGCCGATAATGAGAAAGGGCGGCCAATGGAGCCCCGCCACCCAACCGCCGACGCTGGCCGGGATGGTCGTCACGGCCAGGAAGTGGCCGAAGACCGTCGCCCCGGCGACGATGACAAGGATCATGCAGGAGATGCGCGTCGTCTCGTTCAGCGAGCGGATAAAATTCCACCAGGAGAGATGCCGGCCGAGAAGGGCAATGACGATGGTCCCGAAGGCCCCGATACCGGCGGCCTCGGTCGGGGTAAAGATACCGATGAAAAGCCCTCCCATCACGAGGATGAAAAGGAGTAAGGTCTCGATCACCCCGGAAAGCGAGGCGATCCGCTCCTGGAAGGATGCCTTGGGTGCGGCGGCGCAGACTCCCGGCTTGAGGCGGGTCCAGACCACGATGGTGAGAATGAAAAGCACGGCCAGCAGGATTCCCGGCAGAACGCCCGCCATGAAAAGCTTGCCTACGGACTGCTCCGTCATGATCCCATAGATGATGAAGATCGTACTCGGCGGGATGAGGATTCCGAGACTGCCGCCCGCGGCGACGACCCCTGTGGCCAGCGCGGGATCGTAATGGTACTTCTTCATCTCCGGCAGGGCGACGGAGGCCATTGTGGCCGCTGTAGCGCTGGTGGAGCCGCAGATGGCGGAAAAACCGGCGCAGGCCCCGATCGTCGCGATGGCAAGACCTCCCGGCAGGTGACCGAAAAACTTGTTCGCAGTGTTGAAGAGCCGGCCGCTGATCCCTGTGTAATGGGCGAGCTGTCCCATGAGGACGAACAGAGGGATGACCGTCAAATTATAGGAACCGAAAGTAGAGAAGAAATCCCGCGCGAGCAGGTTTAGAGAAGCGTCCCAGGAGGTCAGAAACGCGAAGCCGAGAAGGCCGACGATCGTCATGACGAATCCAACGGGGATCCTGGCGAACATCAGAACGACGAGAACAGCAAAGCCGAGAAGGCCTGTGGTGATGGGGGTCATTCCTGCACCGTCTTTGCGGCCGATCGCAGGCTCTCGACCAAAAGGACCAGGCACAGCAGAGCGCTTCCCGCGGCAATCCCGTAAATGAAAGGGTAGATCGGCATGGTGAGCGTCACGGAGACCTCACCGCTCTGCTTGAGATCCGCCGCATAGGCCATACTCTGCCACGTGATCAGGGCAAAAAGAGCGGCGCCGATCAGTGAGGGGACGGAATCGACTCCTGCCTGGACCCGTCGGGGAAGCTTTTCCATGAGAAGTTCCACGGCGATATGCCCCTTCTCCAGAGAAGTGTAAGCAAGGGAGAACGAGATGGCGACGGTTCCCAGGAAGCCGATGATCTCATAGGTTCCCGGTATCGGGCGGCGGAACAGTCGCAGGATCACATCGGCGCAGGTCAAAAGCATCATGGCGACCACCGCAGTTCCCGCCAGGGCGTTGAAGCCCCCGCTGACCAGTGTGAGTCCTCTGTTCAGGCGTATCATTGGATGTCTCCGCTTGGGTGTTTCTCCAAGAAATTCTGCCGGGTCTCGGGGTGGTTATCCCATGCCGAATGTATGGTCCCCCGAGACCCAGCCAACCCCTGCTCCGCTGAGCAAGTTTTATTTATAGGTTTTGCTGTACTGTTTGATCAGGTTTTCCACCTCGGTGACGGCCTTCTCGGCCGGCAGGCCCTTTGCCGATACCTCCTTGATGTACTCATCGATGATCGGTCGGACGGCTTTTTGCCAACGGGCGTTTTCATCTGCGGAAAGAGAAACGATCTTATTGCCCAGGCTGAGGCTGTACTCATGTCCCTCCTGGTCCAACTGATCCCATGCTTTCCCGTGAACATCGATCCACCGGCTGCTGACTTCCTCCATCACCTTCCGGACATCTGCAGGAAGCGCGTTCCATTTCTTGAGGTTCATGACGACGAACATGGCCGTGGTATAGCCGATCCCGGAGCAGTCGGTCGTCGATTTGATGAC
>JAUXSN010000037.1 GCA_030679895.1 Candidatus Moraniibacteriota bacterium
CTCTACATTTTTTTGATGTCGCGCGCCCAATTTTTTTTTAAAAAAAGGAAAAGAAAATTTTCTGTTTTGGAGTTCCGAGAATTCGGAACGGCGGAAAGCAACATTTTTAGATTTTTTCTCTTTTTATATCTTTGGCCGTCCTTGACCCGAACCCACCCATTCGCGGACGGCAACAAGGAACTCCCTGTTTGTATTATCAAGTGTTTTCATACCCTTTCGGCTCTTTGACAAATAATTGTCCTTCGGGTATACTAAAAATAACTTACCGCTCGGTAAGTAAATGAAGGGTAATTGAAAAAATATGAAAACAATCGTTAATCAACCAGGGGATGTCATCCAAGACACAAAAAAATATATCATTGGCACAGCTCGTCAGTTTTTTTCCGAATACAGCTATTTAGGCGTTTCCATGAATGATATCGCCAAAAAATTGGATATCACCAAGGCAGCGCTATATTACCACTTTACCGGCAAATCCGAAATTTATGAAAAAGTGCTTGGCGAGGTTTTTGATGACTTAAGTCTGACTATCACTGAAGTGATGAACGAAGCTACGATTGACAAGAAATTATATAAACTGATCAAAAATTACTTGGATTTCGGTTTTAAAGAGAAGAACCTTATCAAAGCTTTAATGCTGAAGCTGTCGCCGGCTGACGATCAAATAACAAAATGTATTGCTAAATTGAGAGAACAAGTCACCAATCTAATCCAGCCAGTAATGGAAGAAGTTTTAGTAAGCAAAAAATTAACTAACAAGGTTGATAGCCGACTTCTAACCTCCATGCTCACCAGCATGATGGACGGATTGCTTTTGGAATATTCATTCTTCAACAAAAAAATAAATTCGGCAAAAATATCGGATCAAATCATTGCCGTTTTATTTTAAAGGTCGAGGATTAGCCCGCCTTAAGGGCTTAAAAATTAACTAATTAAATACAAAATTATTATGTCAACAAATTTTTTATCAAACATAAATTGGTCAAGTCCGACAACAATTGGAATCGGAGTAGGAATAGTGGTTATTATAGCTATTGCTGGCTATTTAATTTGGGCTTGGCAAGAGAAAAAGCCGCCATTCGATATGTAAGTATTCCAGACGCTTCATTTTTGTATTTATGCAATCTAATAAATGGAGCGTCTTTCAATACTCGCATTATAATTCAAAAACCTAAAGAAAGTATTCAAAATGATTAAGGATTTTTTTATCGCCTGCTGGCTTAGCTTCAAGCAAGTGACGCGCAGTAACAAAAAAAGCGTTGTAATGACCATAGTAGTGGTGGTTTTGTTGTTCATTAATATTCTTTTTGTCGCATCTATGATGTCGGGGCTTATAATCACAGTCAACAATCAGATTATAAATTATCAATATGGCAATATTGTTATTGAGCCAAGCAAGGAAAGTGTAAGCGATGCTTACATAAAACAGGCGGATAAAACATTAAGTGATATTAAAAAAATACCTGGCATTATTGGAGCAGTTCAGCATTACAAATCCGGCGTTAAAATTACATATGATCGGGAGAAAAAAGGAATCAATGTCAAAGATATCAGCGGGTATTTACTTTCAATAATACCTTCAGAGGAATTCAAGGTTCTTAAAATAAATTCGAAGATCGTTTCCGGAAGATATTTGGAAGATGGGGATCGCAATAAGATACTTCTTGGTCGGGAAATCAGCGGAGGGTTTGGAGCTACTTTCGACATGAAATCACTGGGCGGAGTAAAAGTCGGAGAAGAAGTCTATGTTTATTATCCCAACGGGATAAGCCGAAAATATGAAGTGGCTGGAATTTTTGCCACCAAAAGCTTCTTGGCTGATGCGCAGGCCTATGTGACAAAAGATGAGATGGAAGAAGTGATGGGGCAACATGATCTGGCTGACGAAATAATCGTGAAAACCGCAACAACCGGAGATGAAAATAAATATATTCCAAGAATCGAAAATATAGCGGAACAAAAATTAAACCTTTATCCCTGGAGCGATTATTTGGGCGCTCTGGCAACCGTTACGGACAGTTTTGATTTTATAAAGCTGATTTTCTATTTTATCGGACTGGCTGTTTCCGGCGCCAGCATTTTTATAATCATCTATATAAATCTGAACAACCAGAGAAAACAAATAGGAATATTGAAAGCTATCGGCATGGAAAACAAAATCATCATCGTTTCTTATGTGCTTCAAGCTTTCTTTTACGGCCTTTTGGGTGTGATTTTCGGAAGACTTCTGCTGGAATATGCGATTTTGCCATATTTCATCAAGCATCCGCTGGAACTTCCCATAGGATATGTCAGTCTTAACATTGAAAGCGTCGATCTCGTGCGCACGGAAATAAGCATGATCGTCGTATCCATCATAGCCGGGTTCATTCCTTCGCTTCAAATTGCCAGAAAGAATATATTGGATTCCATATTTAAATAAAAAATCAATGAAAGAAGAAAAAAATATCATAACCGTTAATAATTTGCACAAAACTTATCCAGGGGAAGTTCCTTTGCATGTGCTTAAGGGCGTGAGCTTCTCCGTGAAAGAAGGAGAGTTCGTGGCCGTTACGGGAAGAAGCGGTAGTGGGAAATCGACGCTTCTGCATCAGCTCAGCCTTTTGGATAATCCTGATGAAGGAGAAATTATTGTTGAGAATAAGGAACTAACAACTTTAAATGAGAAGGAAAAAGCAAAATATCGTCTTCAATCTTTCGGTTATGTTTTTCAGGAGTATGCCCTTCTTCCTGAATTTACAGCTATTGAGGCGGTGAGCTTGCCCTTGATTTTGCAGCATTATTCGATGAAAGAAAGTCGGGAGCGCGCCAAGGAAATGCTGAAGCTGGTTCAACTGGAAGATCGATTGGATCATTTTCCATCGGAGATGTCGGGAGGAGAACAGCAAAGAGTGGCGGTAGCGAGAGCGTTGGTCAATAATCCGAAGATTTTGTTTGCCGATGAACCTTGCGCCAATCTTGATTCGGAAACATCAAAAGTAATTTTGGATCTTTTCAAGAAGCTCAATAAAGAACTCGGACAAACTATAATCCTGGTAACGCATGAGCCGGAAGATGAAAAATATGTCGACAGGGTGATTCACATGAAAGATGGCATTTTATTATAATTTAAATGTTTAATCGAATAAAAAAATGACGAAAATAAGAAAAATATTTGCCTGGGTTGTAATTGTTGCCATTTTGACGGTGGGAGTCTTTATCATCCTGAAGGGTAAAGAGCAAAAAATTGATTATGCGCTTACCCCCGTGACTCGAGGAACCCTGACCCAAACCGTTTCGGCGAATGGGAAATATCTGTCCAAAGAAGAAGCCAATATCAGTTTTAGAATTTCGGGACAGGTCACGGATGTTAAGGTAAATATTGGCGATAAGGTAAGAAAAGGACAGATTATGGCAAGCGTTGATACCGGCACACTGTCTGACAAGCTTCAGCAAGCAAAGGAACAAGTCACCGCCCAGAAAAAAATTCTGGCATACCAGAAGGAAAAAGACGATTTGTATGAGAAGGAACAGCGGGATTCTCAAAAAGCAGTAATAAGAGGAGCCGAATCGGTTGTAGAAGAAATAAATAAGCAATTCGCATACGCCATTATTAAGGCACCGATGGATGGAATAGTCGCAGAAAGAAACATAAATATCGGAGAGATTGCGCAAGCTGGAAATCCAGCGTTTACAATTATAAAAGAGAATGAGATGAGGATAGAAGTCAAGGTTCCGGAGGTGGATATTGCCGATGTCGAGATTGGTCAAAAAGTTGGTGTCAAATTCGACGCCTATCCGGAAAACAAAAGATTCGAAGCCGTGATAACAGAAATAGATCCGGCGCCGATTACTGTCCAGAATGTTGTCTATTATGTAGTCAAAATGCGAATTGAAAATCCTGATGCTGGATTAAAATATGGCATGAGTTGCACAATTTATGATCAAACAAATCAAAAAGACAATATTCTTATAATCCCCAAGTGGGCGATAGAAAAAGAGGGCGATAAAAAATTTGTTACTATAATGACTGATACTGAAAAGAAAAGCGTGGAAAGGAAGGAAGTGCAAATAGGAATAGAGGGAGATGGAGGAATAGCAGAGGTTATTTCCGGACTTAAGGACGGCGATCAAATAGCGACAGAAAAATAATGGAAGCTTATTATGGCTAAAATAAAATTCAAACTTACTTACCGCATTTAATATTAACCTTCTGGTATTGACTTAAGACTTTTTCTTCTATACAATAAAAAAAGTCGAGTGGGAGTATAAAATGACTGAATTTGCGCGCACGGGTTAGGGATGGGGCAAGCAAATTCACCTTTTGATATTTACAAACCGTAGCTCCGCTTCCGCCTTTTTGCTTCGCAAAAATCCAAAACCTGAAAAATTTTCTTTTCCTTTTTTAAAAAAAATTGGGCGCGCGACATCAAAAAAATGTAGAGAAAATTTTTCTGTTTTGGGACTGAAATTTCTTCAAAATTTCAGGGCGGAAGCGGAGCGGAGGTCAGGCTGAATTTTGAAAAAAAGTTCGAGCTTGGTTGTAAATCCGCACCAAAATC
>JAUXSN010000039.1 GCA_030679895.1 Candidatus Moraniibacteriota bacterium
TGACCGCCAAAAACCAAAATTTGTCGATCTTCCCAGAACCCTGAACAAAAACCCCGGAGACACCGTCACCTGGACCGTCACTGACAACGACCAGATTGGATACTACCAGTACACCTTCCGGGGAAAGAAAGTGAAAACCAATGACAACTCCTTCGTCCTTCCAGCAGGCACTCCCAAAGGTATCTCCCGCCTCACCGTAAGAGCCTATGACAGAGCGAAAAACATGGCCAAGCGAAGAGTGAAGATCAAGGTGGAGTAGGGAAAAGACAGTTCGGAGAAAAATAAGCCGGAATGATTTCTGGACAGGTTTGCTTTTAGCTTTTTTGATAATTTAAATTTATTAATATGGTGAAGATATCATCAATAAAAAAAGAATTGTTGGTTGTGGTTATGGCTATTGTATTTTTGATAGCGATTGTTGTTTTCAAAAAAGCCGATCAAGTTCATGAAAGTGTTGATGTTAACGCTGAAATACCGACGAAACAAGAGGCGTCTTTGCCTAGCGATCCGAATAGGATAACAGTGACCCTGAATGCAGAAAATAATTTTACGGATAAGCTAGAGAAGGGTTTGTTCACCCGAAGCGCAGATGAGGGGCCAGGAACCGGTATGTTTGTCTCGGAAGGTTTTGAATTCACCCAGGGGAATTGCGCTGAAATAGCGGATAGGGGGCCCAATAATTTCACCTGGACATCAGGTCTTCTGAATGGTTGCAGCAAAAATACATTGCTCAAGTCTGACTGGTGCGGACGACTGGTTGATGATAGGTCGGTCATGTACACGCTTCGTTTTCTCTCCTGGGCCAGTGCAGGAGGAGACCAAGCCTGTCTTGGCGAATGCGAAAAATATAATAATCAGACAGTATACCTGCGGACAAATAACTCCAAAAAATGAAACTGACCGGATTCAAAAACAAGGCCATTAGGGGATTTATATGGGCTTCTCTTATTTTTTTTGTCGTGGACTTTATTTACAAGGTTTCGAGTAATATTTCTTTTGTAAACAGAGAGAAGTGCATTCTTTATAGAGTTATACCCAAATTTTGGTTTTTGATTTTTGAGTATTTTGTCGAACTTACGGCTGTTATGGTTGTTGGGATTTTTATCGCGACATTACTCGAGTTTTATTTTCTGAAATTCAAGAAATTTTATCCCAAAAGCCCCTTAACAGCTTTTTTCTACGCCTCCTTGTTACCAGTATGCGGCTGCGGGGCAATACCGCTGCTTAAATCCCTGAAAGGAAAAATAAAATACGGAACGCTTGTGACACTCGTTGTCGCTGCCCCTCTTTTGAGTCCTTATGTAATAATTCTTTCTTTTTCCGTGCTTGGAACAAAATATGCGGTTCTGCGGATCATCAGCTCATTTATCCTGGCAATTACTTCGGGCATTGTGATGGAATATTTCTATAAAGATGAAAAAGAGGAGATTGCTGTGCCAAAAGACGCAGGCGCTGCTTCCTGCAATCGATCCTGCGCTGCTCCTCAAGGAAAGGATGTTTTTCTTGAAACATTCGCAGTTTTCAAAAAATTATTACCCTATCTTTTGTTTGCCGCTCTTCTTGGGTTGGCTCTGGAATACACCAATCCAAAGAATATTTTATTGAATCTTCACATTGGAAACAACTTCTGGGGTATAGCTCTGTTCGATCTTATTGGCATACCTCTTTATTTTTGCAATGGAGCAGAAGTGCTTATTTTGAAGCCTTTAATTCATTTCGGAGGTCTTGGCCTGGGATCCGCGATTGCATTTTCGCTGACTTCTACCGCGATCTGCATAACTTCCATAGTATTGCTCATAAAATTCATCGGAAAAAGAATGACTTTCATTCTTACTGTCCAAATATTTATTGTTACGCTAATCTTGGGCTATCTGATAAATACCTTCGGATAATTTTCAAAAAAAGAACTTTTAGCCGTCTTCTATAGAAACCTATGCTTTCTAGTCCAATAGAAAAATTTTTATTGCCCTTCTTTCTTTCTCTCGGACTTACTGTCATCGGAGTAGTTCTTTTGCTGTGGCTGGGGAAAAAATCCGCGAAAAGATTGGGCGGACTCATCCTGATCATCGTCTTTGGAATTTCCGTTCTTTTGAACAAGGATCTCGAGATTACAAGATCAATTTTGGGCATCCTTATTGGCAGTTCAATGATATTTCTTTTTGGACTTTGGGATGATTTGAAAAATATAAACTGGAAATGGCAGTTAATATTTCAGATTATTATCGCTCTCGCCGCAATAAGTTTCGGTGTGCGAAGCGGCTTTATAAGCAATCCACTTGGTGGAGCTATAAGCCTAAATAATCCGGCAATATATTATTTTTTTTATATTTTATACTTTCTGATTTTCTTGAATTCGCTCAATTGGCTCGACGGGACGGACGGGTTGGCCGGCGGGGTGACGCTGGTGTCGCTCGGGACGATATTTTTTTTGAGTTTCAAACCCGAAGTGAACCAGCCGGCGACAGCCATTTTATGCGCTATTTCCGGCGGCGCGGTGCTGGGATTTTTGTTTTTCAACTGGAACCCGGCCAAGATATTGGCGGGGACAAGCGGAGCCTGGTTTTTTGGATTTATTTTGGCCAGCTTATCAATATTCGCGGGAGCAAAAATTGCGACCGTGATGATGGCTGCTTTAATCCCGATACTAGATTTAGTAAGAGTTGTTTGGGAAAGGTGGAGAAGCGGGCAATCTATTTTTCAAAAAGATCATCGGCATTTGCACTATCTGCTGCTTAATGCGGGAATAAACGAACGGAAAATATTCTTCCTTTATTTCTTTGCGAGCGTTTTGATTGGAAGCGCGGCGCTGAATTTGAGAGTTTGGGGAAAATTAGCTACAATAGCATCAGTAATTATAATTTATTCACTTTCCTTTTATTTATGGTCAAAAAAACAAAAATCATAATATTTTCCGTTTTGATGCTTCTCGGGATTATATTGATTGTCGTAAACTACATATTCAGCGAGGTTTATTCAACTTCCGGAAATCCGATCAAAAGGGTATATTTCAAAAACACTTTCGTTAAGGCGGAGGTAGTGAGCGACCAAAAAAGAATCGAGCTTGGTCTGGCGGGGAGAAAAGAACTTCCAGCAGGAAGAGGAATGCTTTTCTTGATGCCTCAAGAGGATTATCTGCGATTTTGGATGAAGGGAATGCAAATCTCGGTTGACATTATTTGGATCGAGCAGAGCCGGATTGTCGGGTGCGAGAAAAATATTTCGCCCAAAGATGAGCGGATTTTCACCTCGCCGGCCATGACGGGCCTTGTTCTTGAAGTGCCGGCCGGTTTTTGCGATAAATATGATGTTGGAATCAACGACGCCATAAGGACGCAGTGATTTAACAGGGTAACCTTGCCTAAATAAAAGTCTTTTGCTAGACTGCTAGCGCGTAAGAAATTAAGACCTTTGATTTATGAAAGAATCAATGATTAAATTTGTAAAGAATATAAGGATAAACGAGAAATCTATCAATTTTCTCCTTATATTCATTTTAGGATTTCTGGTAGGGGTGGCGGTAAAGACGGAAGCAAAAAAGAGGATAACAATCGGCTATAATGATTATCTGGTAGGCGAAATGAAGCAAGGATTCAAGCTCATGGAACAAAATGCCGCGCCAAGCCAGGAAGAAGCGGTTCAGCCGGAAGATGGAAGCGATCAGCAGCCCGCACAATAATAGTATCTTCTCAAATAATAAACTATAACTCTTAAGTAATTGAAGATGGAAGAAAAAAACGAGGAAAAAATGGCATCTGATTTGCCAAGCGAAATGAAGGAGGGGGAAAAAGAATTAATAATAAAAGAAAAAAACGAACAGCTGGAGAAAAAGAAGCTAAAAAACTATGTTTCAATCATTATCCTTCTTGCCGGACTTCTCGCAGGCAGTATTTTTGTCGATGTCGCGCAGTTTTTCGGCCATCAGGGAGTATCTCCCCGCGCGCTCAAGGATCTGGATGTTTTTCCCTTTGAGGGGAAAACCTGGGTATCTTATAACGAACCAATAGTAAACGTTCAGGTGGTGACTGACAGCAAATGCGAAGCTTGCGATCCGACGGAACCACTTAAGTGGCTGAAGCGCGTTATGCCGACTCTCCTGGCGAAAAAAGTGGAAATTGATTCGCCGGAAGGAAAAAGTCTGGTTTCCCAGTTCAAGATCAAAAATATTCCGGCTTTTATATTTGACGAAAACGTGACTAAGACTGATGTCTATTCACAGGCCCAGGCAATTTTCTCGAAAGAGGGAAGCAACTACTTGATGAATACGGATCAAGTCGGAATCAAGCCGGGGAAATTTCTGGAAACGCCGGAAGTAAAGGAAGATGACGCTCAAATCGGGCTGAAAAACGCTAAAGTGAAGGCGGTTCTGTTCAGTGATTTCCAGTGCCCTTACTGCAAAACTTTTTATGAAACCTATAAACAAGCGATTAATGAATATAAGGATAGGGTATTATTCGCCTTCAAGCATGTTCCGCTTGATTTCCATAAACAAGCTATGAACGCGGCTATGGCGGGAGAATGCGCCCAGGAACAGGGAAAATTCTGGGAAATATCAGACAAGCTCTACGCCACTCAAACTGATTGGAGCAATATCGAAGGAACGGCTAAATTCAAGGCTTACGCGGCGCAATTGGGCTTAAATACGGCCAAATTCAATCAATGCATGGACGATTCCAAATATAAGGATAAAATCGCGGCCGACCAGGCTCAAGCTCAAAATTTTGGAATTTCCGGAACGCCATCATTTTTCGTGAACGACCAGTTTTTCGGCGGTCTAGTCACCTATGACCAGCTGAAGCAAACTTTGGATGCGGAGCTGGCGAAATAGGCGATTATTGTTGAGCTGAAAATTCTATCAAAACTCGGTTTCTGTTTGAAGCCGAGTTTTTTTGTGCTATAATGTTTCTATGAATCCCGTTAGAAATTTTTTAGATGGAATTTTCAAACGGGATTCTACAAATTATTTCTACCGGGATGAAACTCGACAAAAAAATTTTTGAAATTATTTTTCACGCGCGGGGCGGACAAGGGGCGAAGACCGCCGCCGAACTTTTGGCGCAGGCGGCTCTTCGGGAAGGAAAATTCGTCCAGGCTTTTCCTGATTTCGGACCGGAAAGGAGCGGCGCGCCGATGAAAACATATGTCCGCATTTCTGACGAACCGATTCGGACGCATGAGCCGGTAGTTGATCCGGACATGGTGGCTGTGCTTGATGAAACGCTTTTAGGAGTGATAGATATTTCCAAAAATCTTGACGAGAATGAAAGTTTGATCGTGAACACTACAAAGGATCGGGAAACTGTTTCCCGGGAGACCGGATATGTCGGCAATATTTATCCCATTGACGCGCTGGGCCTCTCGATGGAAGTTATCGGCGAACCGCGGCCGAACACGGCTATTCTCGGGAAAATTATAAAAGTCACGGAAGTTGTCCGGCTGGAAAGCGTGATGGATGTTTTTCGCGAAAAATACACGGATAAAATCGGCGCGGAAAAAACGGACAAGAACACGGCGGCGATCGAAAAAGCGTATGATTCACTGTAGCAAACTCAAATCTCAAAACGCAAAGCGCAAAACCACAGCGTAAAATTAAAAACAAAACAGATATATTTTGATGTATAAATTATGAATTGGCAAAACATCGAAGAAGGCGCAGTTATAAAACACGATATTACTAAATCTCCTAAAACCGGAGATTGGCGGTATATGAAGCCGGAAATAAAGAAGGCCGAGTGCATTGGATGCGGCCAGTGTATGCCGTATTGTCCCGAAGCGGTCATTGATTTTGATTCGGAAAAAAAAGCGGATATCGATTTCGATTTTTGCAAAGGCTGCGGGGTTTGTGCGACAGTTTGCCCGAAAAATGCGATAACTATGGGAAAAAATTAGATTATTATTTTGTCATTCCCGCGAAAGCGTAAATCCAGTATTATTTGAAAATTAATTTTTCCGGATCCCGCATCAAGTGCGGGATGACAAGAATAGAGTTATGAATTTAAACAAAAACAATTTAGCTTTGACCGGCGGCGCGGCGGCGGCGGAGGCCTTGAAACAGATCAATCCCGATGTGATGCCGGTCTATCCAATCACGCCCCAGACGCCGATAATCGAGGTTTTTGCCAAGATGGTGGCGGACGGCGAAGCGGCGACAGTTATGATCGAAGTGGAATCGGAGCACAGTGCGATGAGCGCGGCCGTGGGCGCGCAGGCGGCGGGAGCGCGGGCGATGACAGCCTCGAGCTCGCAAGGAATAATGCTCATGAGCGAGATTTTGCCGATTGCTTCCGGAATGCGGCTTCCTATCTTGATGTTTGTCAGCGCGAGAGCGATCAGTGCGCCGATCAATATTCACGGCGATCATGAAGATGTGATGGCAGTACGAGATCTGGGCTGGATTCAATTTTTTTCGGAAAACTCACAGGAAGTTTATGACAATACTTTTATTGCTTTGAAATTGGCGGAAAAAGCGCGCATGCCGGCGATGGTGATCATGGACGGATTCTTGACTTCGCACAGCGTCGAGAATCTGGAAATTTTGGAAACGCCTTTGGTTAGAAAGTTTATTGGCGAATATGAACCGAAAAATAATTTGCTCGACATGGAAAATCCGATGACTTTCGGTCCGGTATCGCTTCCTAATTCTTTTTTTGAATTTAAGCGGCAGCAGATTGAAGCGATGAACGGGGTGCTGACGGAATATGAAAATGTTGCCGAAGAGTACGAAAAAATAAGCGGGAGGAACCACGATATTTTCGAAAGTTATCAGCTCGATGACGCCGAAAGAGCGATCGTCGTGGCCGGATCAACGGCTGGAACGGTAAAAGTGGCAGTGGATGAACTGCGGGAACAGGGCGAGAAGGTCGGGCTTCTCAAAATAAAATTATTCCGGCCCTTTCCATATCAACAAATCGCCGAAGCGCTGAAAAATGTGAAAAATATCGCGGTTTTGGACAGGACAGTGCCGCTAGGTTCAAATGCGCCTATATTTTCTGAAATCATAAATAGCTTATTCGAATTGAAAATTTCGAACTGCCAATTACATTCTTATATTTATGGACTGGGCGGTCGGGAAATTTTTAAGGAAGATATAAAGAAAGTTTTTGATGATTTAAAAAGCGAGAGTAAAGAAAAAGTAAAATACATTGGATTGAAATAATTATCCTCAAGAATTTGCAGTTTGTTGCGCTTGAGATTAAAAACATATGGACTCCATTCAATTGACAGGATATATTGCGGGATTTGTTATAGCTTTTTCCCTCACGCCGCAAGTTTATAGATCTTGGAAAACCAAATCGACGAAAGACATATCTTTGCTCTGGAACTCAATTTTGATCTTTGGATTACTCCTATATTTTGTTTACGGAATCGGAATAAGACAAATGCCAATTATTGTTATGAATACGGTTGAAATGCTTCTTGCATTTTCCCTGATTGTCGCTAAATTAACGTACAAATAAACTCAAAAACAGTGAATAAACAACTGACGAAAAAATTGGCTCCGGGACACGCGACTTGCGCCGGATGCGGGATTCCGGCCATTGTGCGGACGGTTCTTGGCGCGACGGATGATCCGGTGGTTGTCGTGAACGCGACGGGATGCCTTGAGGTGACTTCAACACTTTATCCTTATTCGGCATGGAAAGTGCCGTGGATACACAATGCTTTTGAGAATGCGGCGGCCACGGCGGCCGGGGTTGATGGAGCAGTGAAGGCGCTGCGGAAGAAAAGCAAAATTCCTGCGGACAAGAAAATAAAAATCGTCGTTTTCGGCGGGGACGGGGGAACATATGACATTGGTCTTCAAAGTTTTTCCGGGGCGCTGGAACGAGGGCATGATTTTTTGTATGTTTGCTACGACAACGGAGCTTATATGAATACCGGCGGACAAAGAAGCGGAGCTACGCCGTATGGCGCGGATACGGAAACGACGCCGGCCGGAAAAAACAGCTTCGGGAAAAAAGAAAAAAGAAAGGACTTGATGTCGATTGTTATCGCGCATCATTTGAAATACGCGGCGCAAGCCAATGTCGCATATCTAACCGACCTAAAAATGAAAGCCAAAAAAGCTCTTGAAATGGAAGGTCCGCGGTTTTTGCTGGTGCTTCAGCCTTGCACGAATCTTTGGAAATATCCAACTTCGGAATATGTACGAATTGGAAAATTGGCAACGGAAACCAACTTTTGGCCGCTTTACGAATTTGAAAACGGAAAATACAAGATAAACTGGGCCACGGAAAATCCGAAACCGCTCGAAGAATTTCTGAAAACACAGGGGAGATTCAAGCATTTATTTAAGCCTGGAAATGAAAAAGTGATCGAAGAAATGCAAAAAGCGGTGGATGAAGAGTGGAGAAGACTGGTAAATTTGGCGGAGATATAAATCTTTGCTTAAAATCATTTCTGAAATAAATCTTGATTATATTCGTAATAATTAGTCGAAACATATGCCAAAACCTATAGTAAACGAAGATCTTTGCATCGGTTGCGGAACCTGCGAAGCGCTTTGCCCGAAAGTTTTCAAAATCGAAGACGACAAATCGCATGTAATCGCGGATGATTGCGGAGGTTGCGATTGTGCGGAAGTTGCCTCAAGCTGTCCGGTGAACGCGATTTCCATCGAAAATTAAATAAGACAAAATATTAATCATTAATCATAAAACCTGCCTACTGGCAGGCGGGCACTGATCAATATTTGAGGATTTAGTGGCCAATTTATTATGAACGAAATAAAAAACGAATCAGAACAAAAAGAAAACAAAGCTTGCTGTTCTGATTTTCTTCATCCTCATAAAAAGCTAATAGTAACAGTGGTATTGATTTCTTTTTTGCTCTCCTCTTTTTGTGGGGCTGTTTTCGGTTTTATGGCGGCCGGTATCGGGCAGGGGAAAATATTTTCCAAAATTACCGGGCAGAAAAACGGCGAGCAGGGACAAAATACGACAAATGGCAGCAGCCGGACGACCAGTGTTCCCGATGAGGGGTCGGCGGTGATAAAAGCCGTTGATAAAGCCTCGCCTTCAGTGGTAAGCATAATCATCAGTAAAGATGTCGCAAGGATGCAAAATTTCTTTTCCGATCCCTTTTTTGATCCTTTCGGTTCCGGAAATAATAATCAAAACAATCAGGGCGGAACCGAAAAACAGGAAATCGGCGGGGGATCGGGATTTATTGTTTCAGGTGATGGTTTGATTGCTACGAATAAACATGTTGTTTCGGACCAAAGCGCCAGCTATACGGTAATGACCAATGATGGAAAAAAATATGATGCCAAGGTGCTGGCAATCGATCCGGTCAATGACGTCGCAATCCTCAAGATAGACGCTGCCAATTTGCCGGTTTTGGAGCTGGGCGATTCCGCGAATCTCAAAATTGGCCAGACTGTCATCGCCATCGGCAATTCATTGGGAGAGTTTAGAAACACCGTGAGCAAAGGGATAATTTCCGGACTTAAGCGGAATGTCATGGCCGGATCGGGATTGGGCGATTCAGAGAACCTTAGCGAAGTAATTCAAACGGACGCGGCTATCAATCCGGGGAACTCGGGCGGACCGCTGCTTGATATCAATGGAAAAGTGATCGGAGTAAACGTGGCCATGGCGCAAGGGGCGCAGAATGTGGGCTTTGCTTTGCCGATCGATATAATCAAAAAAGACATTGACAGCGTGAAGACCCAGGGAAAAATTGTTCAACCGTATATCGGAGTGCGCTATATGCCAGTGACTGCTAATTTGGCAAAACAAAATAATCTGCCTTACGAATACGGCGCGCTAGTTCTTCGCGGGCAAAAAATAACCGACTTTGCCGTTGTTCCGGGAAGTCCGGCCGACAAAGCGGGTATCGTGGAAAATGATATTATTCTTGAAATAAACGAAATAAAAATCGACGAAAATCATCAGTTCATCGATCAAATTGCGAAATTCAGTGTCGGTGACACCGTCACTCTCAAAATTTGGCATAAGGGTGAGGAAAAAACGGCGCAAGTGAAGCTGGAAGAGCGAAAATAAAATAGCCACCCTAACGGGTGGTTCCCCGCTAGGGGGATATTTAGCATAATTAAGCAAAATGGACTTGTCCGTTTTGCTTTTTTGTTATAAAACATATTTTTCTGTATAATTTAGGTATGCCAAAACTAGTATACAATTTGAACGCGGAAGAAGTATTAAAAAAGTATTCAGCGATTTTGGATGGTCTTTCGGATGAAGAGGCGAAAAAGAGGTTGAGAGAATACGGGTCGAATAGGATTGAGAAAAAGATAGGCTGGCGATGGCTGAAATTGGTCGGCCATCAGTTCAATGACGCGCTGGTATGGATTCTTTTGGTGGCGGCTGTTTTGGCTTTCGCGTTCGGCGAAATGCGCGACGTGACGATAATTATGGTTATCGTTTTTTTGAACGCGATCATCGGCTTCACGCAGGAGTGGAAAGCGGAACGGATTATGGACCGGATCCAGAAATTGGCATCGGACAAGGCAACGGTCATACGATCCGGCCGAAAAAAAGAAATTGACGCTTCGGAAATCGTGCCGGGGGACATAATCTTCATAACGTCAGGCGACAATGTTCCGGCGGACGGATATATTCTCGAAAGTTATAATCTCCACACCAACAGTTTTGTTTTCACAGGCGAATCAAAATCGGAGAAAAAAGGAGCCGGAATTGCCACCGAAGAAAATCTGTCGATCGCCGATATCGAAAATATGGTTTTCACGGGCGAGCAAGTGACGAGGGGGGAAGCAAAAGCGATTGTGACGGGGACGGGGATGAAAACGGAACTTGGAAAAATCGCCAAACTCGCGACGGAAGTGGCGGATGAACTCACGCCGCTTCAGAAAAAAATGCAGACTTTAGGAAGAGACGTTTCGGTTCTGGCGGTGGCGATCGCGGTACTGGTTCTCGTCGCGGGCGGATTTCAGCATCTTTCCTGGTATCAAAATTTTCTTTTTGCCTTCGCGGTGGCGGTTTCGGTCGTTCCGGAAGGCCTTCCGGCGGCGATGTCGGTGGCGCTTTCGCTTGGAATGCGGCGGCTGCTCAAAAACAACGTTCTGGTGAAAAAATTGATCGCGGTGGAAACCTTGGGCTCGGTGAATGTTATTTGCACGGACAAAACGGGAACGATCACGAAAAATGAATTGATGGTGACGAAAATCGTGTTGGATGAAAAGATCATCGAAGTTGAAGGGGAGGGATACGCGCCTCAAGGCGATTTTCTGCTTGATGGAAAAATAGTTGATCCGAAATCGGTAAAAAATCTTGAATTGCTATTGAAAATAGGAGTTTTGTGCAATGACGCAAGTTTATTGCGGGAAAAAGAAAAATATAAAATAGTCGGCGATCCTACGGAAGGGGCTCTTGTTGTTGCGGCGAGGAAGTTCAGCAATAAGGAAATTTTTTTCGGGGCAGGGGAGAAGAAAATTGATGAAAATCCTTTTGAATCGGAAAGAATGATGATGAGCGTGATATATGAAAAATCAGAGGCCGAAGGAAAGAAAGACGTGTATTCATATGTAAAAGGTTCGCCGGATGTCCTTCTGGGTCTCTCCCCTAAAAAGTTGACTGAAGAGGGGATAGTCCCCTTTTCCAAAGAAGAAAAAAAGAGAACAAAAGAAATATACGACAGAATGTCAGGTGAGGCGCTTCGGGTTTTGGCTTTCGCCTATCGTCCCGTTAGAAAAAATTTTTCTAACGGGATAAATCCCACCGATACAAAAATTTTGACTGACGAATCCGAAAAAGATTTGATCTGGGTCGGGATGATGGCGATGATCGATCCACCGAGAACAGATGTCGCGAAAGCCATTGCAGAATGCCAGCAGTCCGGGATAAAGGTGATTATGATTACGGGAGACTATGAAATCACCGGCAGAGCAATCGCGGAGAAAGTAGGGTTGATAACTCAAAGCGCAAAACTCAAAGCGCAAAACCAAAACTCAAAACAAAAAACTTGCGATGTTATAAATGGCAAGGAATTAGGTAGTTTAAGCGATAACGAGATAATCAAGAGAATCAAGAATGGCGTTTCTGTCTTTGCTCGTATTACTCCCGAACAGAAACTTCGCATTGCCACAATTCTCAAAAAATCCGGGGCGGTGATTGCGATGACGGGAGACGGAGTGAATGACGCGCCGGCGCTGAAGCGTGCCGATATCGGCATCGCGATGGGAATCATCGGAACCGATGTTTCCAAGGAAGCTTCAGATATGATTTTGATGAACGATGACTTTGCTTCCATCGTGGCGGGGATTAAAGAGGGAAGAACGATATATCAAAATATTCGAAAATTCATTTATTATGTTTTTTCCTCGAACTCCAGCGAATTTATGACGGTGATTTTTGGAGCGTTGCTTTTCATCCCGGCACCGATCACGGCGGTACAGATCCTGGCGATTGATCTTGGAACGGACGTTTTTCCATCGCTGGCTCTCGGGCTCGAACCGGCGGAACCCGGAGCGATGAAAAAAAGACCCTTCGATCCGAAAGAAAGGTTGATCGGTTCGTTTGGCTTTAGGCGTCTCGTTTATGTCGGCCTCATCATGGCCACAGGCGCCATTGCCGCTTTTCTTTGGTCAATGAAGCGGGGCGGATGGGATTTTGGAGAAAAAATTGATTTCAACTCGGCCTTGTATATCAAATCAACGGCAGCGACTTTTGCTGTTCTTTCAATGACCCAGATGGCCAATCTCATTCAAACCAGAAGCGAAAAAATTTCCGCTTTAAAAATGAGATTTTTCAGCAACATATATCTTATCGGTTCCATTTTCATTTCGATATGCGTCCTTTTTTCTTTTATGTATATCCCCTTCTTCCAGAAAAATCTTCATATGGCGCCGATAGATTTTTGGGACTGGACGGCAGTTGTGGTGGCGTTTCTGGCAGTTTTCTTTTTTGAAGAAGCGAGAAAAGCGGAAAAGGCCGGATAATTGGGTAAATAAGGGCAATTTAGGAAATCGGAAGTTGACTTTTCTTCCGCAAATATGATATAAATTCAGCAGATTGCAAGGCAAAACGAGCGGAAAAAGAGGTGGTCAATGAAACCAAAGACGGGAGTGTCGCAGGTACCTACTGGTAAGTTAAAAGATGTAGTGTTCCTTACTGTATTGCCCGACAGTTTTGAGCCTCACTGTTGCGGCAGATATGGTGAAGAAATACTATGTTGCGACTGCCAGAAAACCGGGGTAGAATTCTGCCCCGCAGACTATTATTCCGGCGATCCGGAAAATCCCTTCCTGCCCATGGAAGGAATTCCGGCTTTTGAAGTCCGAATCGCGCAGTGCGAGGGGGCTCTAAGAGTCTGAAGCTTATCAATAGTTGTACACGGGCGGCCGGGAGGACGCCCTTTTCTTTTTGCGGGAATGGTATAATATTTATATGTGTTATCTTTTTTCCTAAAGCTAAGCTTTTTCCTTCCCCGACTATTCATCGGGGAATTCCTCAAAGCTTAGCTTTGGAAAAAAATATGATCAAGCGAAAAAAAACCAGAAAAATAAGAGTCGGCAATTTATTTATCGGCGGGGATGCGCCGGTGGCGGTGCAGTCGATGACAAACACGAAGACGAGTGATGTCGCGGGAACCGTAAGGCAAATAAAACAACTGGAAAAAGCCGGCTGTGAAATTATTCGAGTGGCGGTGCCGGATATGGAATCGGCAAAAGCCTTAGGAAAGATAAAGGAAAAAATTGGCATCCCCCTTGTGGCCGATATCCATTTTTCCCATCTCCTGGCGCTTGAAGCGATCAGTCAAGGAGTTGACAAACTTCGGATTAATCCGGGGAACATCGGTTCGGAAGAAAAGGTGAGACAAGTCGTGAACGCTTGCAAGAAGAAAAAAATTCCGATCCGAATCGGAATCAACGGAGGCTCGCTTGAAAAAGATATTCTCGCGAAATATAAAAAAAAAGTGACGGCGGCGGGAATGGTCGAGTCGGCGATGAGGCACATAAAAATTCTTGAGAAACTGAATTTCAAAGATATTATTATTTCGCTCAAAGCTTCTGACATTGAGCGAACAGTTGAAAGTTATAAAATGCTCTCAAAAAAAATGAATTATCCTTTGCACCTTGGCATCACCGAAGCCGGAACAATGTTTCGGGGAACGATAATGTCGTCGATTGGAATAGGGCATTTGCTTTATGAAGGTATAGGCGACACGATTCGGGTTTCGTTGACAGCTGATCCGGTCGAAGAGATGAAAGTGGCCTGGGGAATTTTGCAATCCCTTGGTTTGCGAAGGCGCGGAGTCACGGTGACGAGTTGTCCGACTTGCGGACGGACAAAAATCGATCTCATCAGCCTTGCGAAAAAAGTGGAAAAACTTGTTGAAGGAATTGATAAGAATATCCACGTGGCGGTGATGGGATGCGTGGTGAACGGTCCCGGTGAAGCGCGCGAGGCGGATCTGGCGGTCATCGGCGGTGAAGGCGCAGGCCTCATTTGCAAAAAAGGAGAAATCATCAAAAAAGTGGATGAAAAAAATTTGCTCAAGGAGTTTATGAAGGAGATTAAGAAATTTTAATTGTGTTTTCCCTAAAGCTAAGCTTTTTCCTTCCGGCAAACTAATTGCCAGAATTCCTCAAAGCTTAGCTTTGGAAAAAATTATGCTCAACTTCAAAATCGCGAAAATTTTTTCGGAGATGGCGGAATATTATACGATGAAGGGCGACCAATTCCGGCCGCGGGCGTATGAAAAGGCGGCGCGGCTAATTGAATCGATGGACGAAGATCTTGAGGATATATATAAAAAATCCGGCGTGAAGGGGCTCATGGCAATCGAAGGCGTGGGAAGGGGGATGGCCGAGCATATCGAAGAGTTTGTGAAGACAGGGAAGATCAAAGTTTTTGAAAAACTCAAAAAAGAAGCTCCTCTCGACCTCGAGAGCTTCTCGGCCGTGGAAGGCGTTGGGCCGAAAATGCTTTTAGCATTATACAAAAATCTTGGCGTAAAAAATATCCGCGATCTTGAAAAAGCGGCGAGAAAGGGGAAGGTGCGGACTCTCCCCCGCTTCGGTGAAAAAACGGAGGAGAATATTTTGCGCTCGATCGAAATGTCGCGCGAGCACCGGGGCCGGTTTTTGCTCGGGTTTGTCTCCCCCATCATTTCAAAAATTGAAAAAGATCTCGCCTCTTCCGCCGGCGTCCAAAAAGTTTTGGCTTGTGGATCTTTTCGGCGCCGGCAGGAAACCATCGGGGACATTGACCTTTTGGCCGAGGCGAAGGATTCCCGTGCGGCGATGGAATACTTTGTGTCGATGCCGAATGTTGAAAAAGTTTTGGCGCATGGCGAAACGAAATCAGCGGTGCGCCTCGACATCGGAATTGACGCGGATTTGCGAGTGGTGCCGGAAAAATCTTTCGGGGCGGCGCTTCAATATTTCACCGGGAGCAAAGACCATAACATAGAACTTCGCAAAATCGCGATAAAGAAGGGATGGAAGCTGAATGAATACGGCTTGTTTGATAAAAATAACCGGCAAATCGCCGGCCGGACCGAAGAAGAAATTTATAAAAAACTCGGCCTCGACTGGATGCCGCCGGAGATGCGGGAAAACCGGGGCGAAATCGAACTGGCGCAAAAACATAAACTCCCGAAAATCGTCGAATACGGCGAAGTTATTTCAGATCTTCAGATGCACACGACTTATTCTGACGGCGCTCATACGATCGAAGAAATGGCGCGAGAAGCCCAAAGGCTGGGGAGAAAATATATCGCGATCACTGACCACGTCGGGCATCTCAAAATCGCGGGAGCGATGGACGTCGCGACAATTGAGCGGCAATGGAGGGAAATCGAAAAATTAAATAAGAAACTTAAAAATATAAAGATTCTCAAAGGCTGCGAAGTGGATATTAATCCCGACGGCACGATCGCGCTTGAGGATAAATATCTGGCGAAATTCGATGTCGTCATTGGCGCGATTCACTCGAATTTCAAAATGGAAAAAAATGAAATGACCAAGCGCTTGATTCGAGTCATCGAAAATTCCCATATTGACATCATTTCCCATCCCACCGGGCGGATAATCCATCGCCGAGCGGGATATGAGTTTGACTTTGAAGCGATCTGCAGGGCGTGCGTTAAAAGCAAAACAATCCTTGAAATAAATACTTATCCCGATCGGCTGGACTTGAACGATGTGAATATCCGGCGGGCGATCGAATATGGCGTGAAATTGTCCCTTGGCACGGATGCCCACAGCAAGAATCAACTGCACTATCTGGAACTCGGCATCGCGCAAGCGCGCCGCGGATTTGCGACAAAAAAAGACATCTTGAATTGTCTGGAAGTGGAAGAACTTTTGAAATAAAATAATCAGTTTGTCAATCTGTGGATAACTTTTTTTGAGGTCTTGCAATTTTTCTGGCAACTGCTAGTTTAACGTATAAGGAGGCAATTATATTTAAAAAAAGAATACCCCGTTAACCGTATTGCGGTGGCGGGTTTATTAACTCGCCAGTGGGCGAGACATCCAACGACGGAGGTTCAGGAAAATGAGGAAATGGTTGAGAAAGGGTTATGCGTTGGGGATTTTGGCAGTATTTTTGGCGGTGGTTTTCTGCTTCGCCGGTATGGCGACGGCGGCCACCAAGAATCCGGTCACCGGTCGGTATGTATTCACCGATGCCGAGACCGCCTACCCGAAATTTGTTGGCAACCAGAACCAGGCCGACGCGGCCTACGGCGCCTACATGGCAGATTTGAAGGTCAAGACGGCAGTGGCCGCCCAGGTGGCAGCCGATGCAATGACGGCGCAGGACAAGTGGCTCAATTTGATCTCATACATCCCGCCCATCGGCGTCACCATGGCCTGGTACAATTCCGGGGAAATGGATTACGTCGCGGAAGACATCATGGCACTCCGTGCGGGCAAACCCGCTCCGTGGGGTAATGCTTCCACTCGGGGAGTCCTGAACGTACTGTTCAAGGTTCCGGCCGGCGCTCCTGAAGCTATGTTCGCCTATGGCGTGAATCGGCCCTTCGCCAGCAGGTGGAACGAGCTGGACGTCTTTAACGTTTACACGGAATACGGCCGGCCCTATTGGGTCGATGGCGTGATTATTGGCACCAAGGTGTTCTTTGGTCTCGCCGGTGCCGGGGTTCTGCATACGGGCTTCCCGTTTGTAGGTCACTATGCCGCTCATCATTCCAGCCACGTGGTTCTGCCAGTCCTGGGCTATACCGGGCCGGTTGGCAATGCCTTCCTGTGGATGGCAGCTGCCGGCGGTACGGCGAACATTCTTGCCGGCGCGGGGAACCAATATGTCCAGCCGTCCTACGATCGCTACTTCAGCCGGTTGGCCTGGGCGAACAGCCGCAATCCGCTGTAAGCCAAACCTGGCCTCGCCAGCCTAAACAGGAGGTGCTGGCATGTTTTATCAAGGGTGGTTCTCACGAATCACCCTTCTTTTTATCTCCGAAAACTTGACAAGAATTTATTTATAGTATATGGTATACAGTCCGCAACGGCGGCGAAGTTAAAGAAAATATCGATATTGGAGGTATCATGAGACAGATCATTAACATTTTGGCATTGTTTGTGGCCGTCGGCCTCATTGTGGCATGCGGGGAAAAAAGCAACGGGACGGAAAAAGGTCATCACGGCAATTTTATTGAGAGTCCGATTCTTTATCAAGACAAATCCATGCTTTCCGTGATTTCGCAATATGCGGCCGATCGCGATG
This sequence comes from Candidatus Moraniibacteriota bacterium, assembly GCA_030679895.1. GTDB lineage: Bacteria > Patescibacteriota > Minisyncoccia > Moranbacterales > UBA11712 > Fen-1326. The sequence continues at coordinate 17,670 of JAUXSN010000039.1, forward strand.
AGGTTAAAGCTGCCACGGATAGGCGAGTGGATTTAATCTGCGATTTCCTTCTGAAAAACGGGTGGCTGAAAAAAAATATCAATTACCCGTCCGTCAAAAGCGCTTATTGCGCGATTACGGGAGAGGATATGTTCAAGGACTGGACCGTTTGCGTGATCAGCATTATTAATCGGCCTGCTCCCCATAAATCGAAAATGATTGTCCAATGCGGCGCGAAAGGATTGAAAAAGCCGTTCTTGATGAGGGAATTTGACAACGGCTTGCCGGACGATCAATTTCTCAACGATCTGAATCGGATATTAACCGGCCTCATAACCGCGGCTCGACAAGACGCGCTGAAATTGCAAGAGACGGTGTTGAAATAAGAAAATCCGGATACGCTGACTCAAAAAATTTTAGCGGTTTGTTGTTGGGGGACAACAGCCGCTTTTTTTATTTTGACTTGGAAACTAAGTTTCCAAGTGAGCTTTCGAGTGTTGTATGGTATAATATGAGCATGAGAAAAACACAGTTGGCTGAAGGAGAATATTATCATATTTTTAACCGCGGGGTGGACAAGCGGGAAATATTCAGCGATCTGATCGACAGGCAAAGATTCTTTCAAAGTATGGATGAATTCAATACGCTCGATCCGATCGGCAGCATATACGAAAATTTTTTTCGCGACAGAAAAGAAAAAAATAAATCCAAAAAGAAGCTGGTTGGTTTCGTGTGTTATTGCCTGAACCCAAACCACTATCATTTTATTCTCAAACAAACAGCCGAGCAAGGAATAGAAAAATTCATGCATCGCCTCGGAGTGGGTTATACAAAATACTTCAATAAAAGACACGAGCGCTCCGGCTCCCTTTTCCAAGGCACCTTCAAGGCAGTTCATATAAAATCAAACTCTTATTTTTTCCACTTGAGCGCGTATGTCAATCTCAACAACAGGGTTCATTCACTTGGAAACTTAGTTTCCAAGTCGATGTCGAGCTGGCGGGGATATACGGATAATTTTTCAGAGAAGACGTTTTGCGGGGAAAAGCGCGTAATTTTGGATGACTTCAAAAATGGCGAGGATTATCGAAAATTCGCGGAGGAATCGCTGATTTCCATAAAAGAGAAAAAGGAGATGGAAAAATTGCTAATTGAATAACGACTTGGAAACTTAGTTTCCAAGTGGAGTATATGGTTTTTGAAAAATCAATCGGCGCGGTGGTTTTCCGCCGCGAGGGAAGGAAAATTTTGTATCTGGCTCTTCTTCACCCCCGGGATTCCAAAGAAGAATACTGGAATTTTCCAAAGGGACATGTGGAAAAAGGTGAGACCTGGGAAGACACCTTGAGGCGTGAAGTAAAAGAGGAAACAGGAATAAAGAACCTGAAAATCATTCCGGATTTTTATGTTTGGAACAAATATTTTTATCGGGCGAAAGGCGAGGAGAGAAAAAAGCGAAAAAAATCCGAAAAAGGAATAAATATTTTCAAAATCGTGACGTATTATCTGGCCGAAACGAAAGTAAAAAGGATTAAAATATCTCACGAACACATTGGCTATAAATGGCTGGAATATAAAGAGGCGCTAAAGCTGCTCACATATAAACAAACGAAAAAGGCGCTCAAGAGAGGGAATGATTTTTTAGAGAAATTGTGAATTCTCCGTCCAGATTTTGATCCGTGACTTTTTTTGTTTTCTATGCTAAAATAGATTCAGAAACTTAGAGCTTTATAAATATGTCCGTCCAGAGAAAAATTTGGATAAAATTTTTATTGGTTCTGCTTCTGTTCGCCGCGGCGACTCTGATTTCGTATCCGGGAAAAATTTCAAAGCCGGCGTGGCTCGCGAATTTTCATTCGAAGTTCAAAATAAATCTCGGACTTGATCTTCAGGGGGGAATTCATCTTATCTATAAAATTGATACGAGCGGAGTGGAATCGGGAAAAGTTCAAGACGCCATTAACGGTCTTCAGGACGTGATTGAGCGGCGCGTGAACGCGTTCGGGGTGGCCGAGCCTTTGATCGAGACTTCGAAATCAGGAGGGGAACAGCGCCTCATCGTCGAACTGGCGGGCGTGAAAGACATTGAAAAAGCCAAGGAGATGATCAAAGAAACTCCGTTTTTGGAATTCAAGAAACTGGCTGACCAGCAAACTCCGGAGTCTGCGCCGGAACTTTCTGACGAAGACAAAAAATCCAACATAGATCAGCAGAAAAAAGCGGAAGACCTCTTGAAGCAGATCCAGGGCGGGGCTGATTTTTCGGAATTGGCAAAACAAAATTCCGAAGATCCGGGATCAAAAGACAAAGGCGGCGACCTTGATTGGGTGAAAAAGGGGACTTTTGTCCCGGAATTCGATAAGATTCTTTTCGAAAGCGACCTCGCGCCGGGAGAAGCTTATCCGCAAGTGGTTGAATCGCAATTCGGATATCATATAATCAAAAAACTGGAAGAAAGAGGCGATGGCGACAACAAAGAAGTTCATAGCCAGCATATTCTTTTGATGAAAAAAATTCCGCCGGTCCAGCCCCAAATGCCGGCATTTGTCGAAACGGGACTTTCGGGAAAAAATCTGAAACAAGCGGATGTCCAGTTTATGTCCCAAAGCGGGAAACCGGAAATAGGAATCGAATTCGACAGCGAGGGAGGGAAAATGTTCGCCCAACTCACAAAAGATAATATTGGAAAACAGATCGCTATTTTTCTGGACGGGCAGGTTATCAGCGCGCCGACGGTGCAGACCGAAATTACGGACGGGAAAGCAGTCATCACGGGAGATTTTTCCCTTGAGGAAGCCAAAAAATTGGCGCAAAGGCTCAATGAAGGAGCTCTGCCGGTTCCCATAACTCTCATCGGCCAGCAAAGCCTCGAGGCGTCGCTGGGAAAAGTATCGCTGGATAAAAGCCTCAAGGCCGGGCTTATTGGAATGATTCTGGTTGCTATTTTTATGATTATCTACTATCGGTTTCTCGGGCTTATGGCTACGGTCGCGCTCTTAATTTATACCTCAATCATGGTAGCCTTGTTCGAATTATCGTCAGTGACACCGTGGTCTATCACTTTGACGTTGGCCGGAATTGCCGGTTTCATTCTTTCGGTCGGAATGGCCGTGGACGCCAATATTTTGATTTTCGAGCGGACAAAGGAAGAGATCCGAAAAGGCCGAAGCCTTCGAAGCGCGATTGATGAGGGATTCCACCGGGCTTGGCCGAGCATCCGGGACAGCAATATTTCCTCAATCATCACCTCGATGATTTTGATCTGGTTCGGGACAGGGTTTGTGAAGGGATTTGCGATCACGCTTCTCTTGGGCGTTTTGGTTTCAATGTTCACGGCGATCGTGATCACTCGCACTATGCTGACGGCGGTGATAGGAGAATGGGCGGAAAAGCGAAAATCTCTGGTAATCACAAGAAGCAAGGGTGAGGTGATAAACGATAATTAGTTTCTTAGAAAATTTAGCGAAAAATGCAAAATGCAAAGCGCAAAACCACAGCTTAAAGCGTAAAAATAGTTTTGAGTTTTACGCTATAGCTTTGCACTTTGAGTTTTGAACTTTGAGTTATTTATTATGTATAACATCCTCGGCAAACGAAAATACTTCTATATCTTCTCCGGAACTTTGATAATCCTCTCAATTATCAGTCTTTCAACATGGGGACTGAAATACGGGATTGATTTTACCGGCGGGACGCTGATGGAGTTGAAATTCTCAAATTCTGCGCCACCGAACGCCCAAATAAAAACGATTCTTGACGGAGCCGGCGCGAAAGATGCCACTGTCCAGCCGACCGAGAACAATTCCGTCTTGATCCGTTTTGGCAACGCGGATGACGAAAAGAACAAGGAAGTTCTCAAAAAAATGCGGGAAAAATATCCGGAAATCGAAAATACGCGTTTGGATTATATAGGTCCCTCAATCTCTTCGGAGCTAAAAAGCAAAGCCTTGTGGGCGCTTCTTATTGCGGTTCTTGGAATCGCCCTCTATATCGCTTATGCTTTTCGCCAGGTCTCCCGTCCGGTGGAATCCTGGAAATACGGAGTGGGAGCGGTAGTGGCTCTTATCCACGATGTTTTGATCACGGTCGGCATCTTTTCGGTTTTGGGGAAATTTTACAATATTGAAATTGACACGTCTTTCATCGCGGCTCTTCTCACGATTCTGGGATTTTCGGTTCACGACACGATTGTTGTTTATGATCGAACCAGGGAAAATCTGACGCGGTCCGGCAATAGGGAAGATTTCAGCGAAGTCGTCAATCGGAGCCTGAATGAAACAATGGCGCGCTCCATCAACACCTCCCTCACGGTTATCGTCACCTTGCTTGCCATTTTCATCTTCGGCGGAGAATCGATAAAAACTTTCACCCTGGCTCTTCTCATTGGAATCGTTTTCGGAACTTATTCCTCGATCTTTGTCGCTTCGGCGCTGATGGTGGATTGGTGGAAGATGGGAAATAAGAAGTGAAAATAAATATTTGATATAGCGGGAAAAAGAAATTTTTCTGAAAGGCGGAAATTCAAAAATTTAGTTCATTAAAATCCAATATATAAGCCTTTTTTAGGTGGTTTACGGTTTGATTGCCGCCGGTTGCCCATTGCGCGAAAAGACTTTTTATTCTATAAAAAGAGTAGAAAGGGTTGACAGATGAAACAATTATATGTTATGGTTGAATATCTAATCAATAAATCGGCCAAGCCGGATTTAATTCAGCTTTAAACCGGATTTGGCATTTTTTAGTAAAATGGAAGAGCAGCCTGTTCAAATCATCCTAAAAGAGTCCGGATCGCAAAAAATACCGGTCAAAGAAATTACGGCCAAGTCATTGATTGAAGATCTGCTTCAACTTCTTAGCGCGAAGCAAAAACTGGTCATTGGCAGCCGTTTTGGCATTTCCGGCGGCGAGCCGAAAACTCTCGAAGCCATTGGCAAGAATCTGAACATCACCCGGGAAAGAGTGAGGCAGATCGAAGCTGATGCCATAAAAGCGCTGAAAAAAACGCGAAAAAGCGCGGAATTTGAGAAGCTCATTTTCGATATAAAAGAAATTATCCGTGAAAAAGGCGGCATTTCTTCAAGAGATGAGTTGTCCGCCGACGTTTTCGAAAAGTTTTCCGAAAAAAAGAATTTTTCCCCGGATGAAGCCAGAGGCCTTGAAATTGCCTTTTTTATCGCCGATCTGAAAAGGAACAAAGGAAACAAGGAAACAATTGATTCCTGGACCAGTCCCGATTTTGACCGGAAACTGTTCCGCGACGCGACCTTGGCGCTCGAAAATATTTTTGATAATTCGAAAAAACTCTTTAGTCCCGAGGAAATACTTCGAAAACTGGAGTATTCTGATTTCAAGAAAAAATATCCCGGCGCCACGCCTGAACAAATCCTCAATTTTTTGAGCGTATCGAAAAAATTCGGAAAAAATGTATTCGGGGACTGGGGGAAAGCCAGATGGCCGCTTATCCGGCCGCGAGGAGTGAGAGAAAAAGCCACGCTGGTTCTGATGAAAAAAGAAAAGCCTATTCATTTCCGCGAGATCAGCCGGCTGATTGAAGAATACGGCATGAGCCAGAAAAAGGTGCATCCCCAAACCGTCCACAACGAACTGATTCGCGACCAAAGATTTGTCCTTGTGGGGCGGGGAACCTACGCGCTTCGTGAATGGGGATACGAAGAAGGAACGGTGAAAGACGTCATAATTTCGCTTATCAAGTCGGCTGGCGGGTTTTTGAAAAGAGAAAACTTGGTCAGCGGAGTTTTAAAGAAAAGGAAAGTCAAAAAAGCCACGATATCAGTCAATCTTTCGGATAAAAATGTTTTCGAAAAAGTGAAAGACGGATACACATTAAAAGCGCAAAACTAAAAATTAAAAACTAAAAATTAAAAATTTTGGCGCTCGCTTTGCTCGCGGACTATTCGATAGATTTTATCCTGCGAAGCGGGAATCCATAAAATAATGGACTTTTTCACATTATTAAAACAAGAGGTTGAAACAACCAGACAAGTAATTTCCGCCACGTGGTGGTTTGTCTTTCCGGTTGTTTTATTTTATCTTTTCCAGATAATGTGGATAAAGTATGTCTGGGGAGAATATAAAAAAAAGCTGAAATACATCTTGCTTGAGATCAAACCTCCCCGAGACATTGAAAAAAGCCCCAAAACAATGGAGCAGTTTTTCATTTTTCTCCACGGAATCTGGTCAACGCCCAATTATTTCGACTATTATCTCAAGGGCCGCGTCAAACAGTCGCAATTCGCTCTTGAGATACAGGGAGTGAACGGAGAGATCCATTTTTTTGTCCGGACGGAGGAACGATATCGAAACCTGGTGGAGTCGGGAATTTATGCCCAATATCCGGATGCCGAAATCCAGGAGACGGAAGATTATGTTTTATCTGTTCCGAAAAATGTGCCTAATCCGGACTGGAATATGTGGGGAACGGATTATAAGTTTGCCAAAGACGACGCTTATCCGATCCGGACTTACCATAAGTTCCAGGAAGAAGTGACCAAGGGTATGATCGAGCCCCTGGCATCGCTCGCGGACATCATTTCCACTCTTCCGCCGGGACATCAACTTTGGTTGCAAATTCTCATTATTCCGATCAAAGACAAGACCTGGAGGCCCGAGGTCCAGAAAATCGTGGCAAAACTGGCCGGCCGGGAAGTGAAAAAAGAAGCCGTAGCGATCATCAGGTTTTTTCAGGAAGCTGTTGATATCGTCGCTTCAGCTTTCAAATATATTTTCAATCCGGTTCCGGAGGAAGAAGAAAAAAAGAAAGAAGAAGCTCCGCTTCAGTTTCGGCTGACTCCCGTCGAGAAGGATGTTCTTCAGGCGGTGGAAGAAAGCTTGAATAAAAAGGCCTTTAAGACCAAAATCAGGAATATATACGTTGCTCCCCGCAAAACTTTCAAAAAAGTTTTTTATCAGGGAGTGGACGGCTTTATCCATCAGTTCAATGACCCGAATCTCAACACGCTCGACAAGGACAACGAAACCAAAACATATGCCAATTATTATTTCGTGAAATACCGCATGCTCTGGGCGCAAAGGAAGATCTGGAACCGCTATTTGACGCGCGATGACGACGGCCCGAACGTCATTCTCAACACCGAAGAGCTGGCGACTCTTTTTCATTTGCCGGATATGTCGGCTCTGTCGCCGTCAATCGCCAGAGTGGAAGCGAAAAAGGGCGGAGCGCCGATTAATTTGCCGATCGGATAATTTCCTAACATTCGATGTTAGGCGAACAATATGGAAAAAATCACCACTTTCGCCAAAACCAATTTCCGGGGACAAGACCGGGCTTTCGGCATCAAGATGGATGACCGCCGCCGGCATTTTTACGTGGTGGGAAAAACCGGAACCGGAAAGACGACTATGATCCAGAATATGGCCATTCAGGATATTCAAAACGGCCATGGCGTGGCGGTTGTCGATCCCCATGGAGAATTTGCCGAAACTATCATCAAGGCCATTCCCTCCAGTCGGATAAACGACGTTATCTATTTCAATCCGGCCGACCAGGAATATCCCATCGCCTTCAACGTCATGGAAAAGGTGGACACGGAATACCGGCATCTTATCGCTTCGGGACTTGTCGGGGTTTTCAAAAAAATCTGGGCGGATTCCTGGGGGCCGCGCCTTGAATATATCCTGCGAAACGCCATTCTCGCTCTTCTTGAATATCCGGGCAGCACGCTTTTGGGCGTTACCCGCATCCTGGTTGATAAAAATTATCGGGCGCGCGTCGTCGAAAAAATAACCGATCCCGTCGTCAAGTCTTTCTGGGTGGATGAATTCACGCAATGGAACGACCGGGTGCTCCAGGAAGTCATTTCTCCGATCCAGAACAAGGTCGGGCAATTCCTTTCCAGCGCTCTTATCCGAAACATTGTCGGCCAGACCAAGTCGGCTTTCAATATCCGGGATCTGATGGATGAGGGGAAAATATTGATTATGAATCTTTCCAAAGGCCGGATCGGAGAGGACAACAGCGCCCTTCTCGGAGCGATGATGATCACCAAGATCCAGCTCGCGGCAATGGGCCGGGTGGATATTCCGGAAGACCAAAGAAAGGATTTTTATCTCTATGTCGATGAATTTCAGAACTTTGCCACGGATTCTTTCGCCAATATTCTTTCCGAGGCCAGAAAATATCATCTCAATCTGATTATCGCCCATCAATATATAGGCCAGCTGGTGACGGACACTTCAACGAGGGTGCGGGACGCCGTTTTCGGCAATGTCGGGACGCTCTGCGCGTTCCGGGTCGGAGCGGAAGACGCGGAATTTCTGGAAAAAGAATTCGAGCCAGTTTTTGTGATCCAGGATCTGGTGAATCTTCCCAATCGCAATATTTATATCAAGCTGATGATAGACGGATTCACGGGAAGCGCTTTTTCGGCGACGACGCTTCCCCCGATCGATCTCGCGCCAACAAAGCAAAATGAGGAAAAAGTGATCCGCATAACCCGGGAACGATATGGAACGGAACGGAAAATCGTGGAAGAAAAAATCGCCCGCTGGAGCGGCATGATAACGGAAAAAGATCTGGAGAAAGCAGCCGTAAAAAGCGAAAATAAAGTTGTGAGAGAAACAAAAAATCCCCCAAGAAAAGCCAATACGGCGAGTGCTCCTGTTGTGGAAAAGAAGGGCGACCAAACAATGTATCCGGCCAAATGCGCCACCTGCGAAATGGACATTGAAGTTCCTTTCAAGCCGGATGGCAGCCGGCCGACTTTCTGCAAGGATTGCCTCAAGGATTATCAGCGCCAGCAGGCCAGGATCCAGGATGTCAAATCGCAAAAAGGAGAAAAAGCGGATAAGCGGCCGTTTTCGGATCGGACAGGAGGAGCGCGGCGTCCCGAACCGCGGAGGATTTCTTTGAACCAGGCCGCCAGAATGGCTCCCCGCCCCTTCAGAGAAAATCGAGAGAGGCAAAAAAAACAGGTGAATCTTACGGAAGTAAGAGCATTAATAAAAGAGAGTTTGAACTCGAAATAAATTTTCCTAATCAACGAGATTAGGAATGATTTTGACAAACGGTATAGTTTTGATTATCATTCTATAATGCCTTGCATGCAAGGCAGATCACAAAAAGCAGGGAGGCAGGCATGGATAAGGATGGAGCCACGGTAGCTTTTTATGAATTTGTGGCGATTGTCAAGTCGTTGCTGCAAAACGTGGAAAAATACCTTGAGATGTTTGATTACACCAGGGCGCATTGCCATTTTTCAACGGCAGAGCATGCCTACAGCCGAGCAGCCAGTCTTTATTTTCAGTATGTGACCGAGTGGTCACCCGAAAATGGAGAACAAGCCCGGTCAACTTTGGAGCGGATTGCGGGTCACATTCATGGCGCTCATGATGTCATTCGGGCCGGCAAATAAAAAAAGGGGGGAGAAATGGGCTGTGGCTTTCGAGTCACAGCCTCGAATTTTTTATAAAACAATGGTAAAATTATTATAATGGATTCTAAACGTAAAAAAATTGTCGTCGCGCTTTCCGGCGGGGTGGACTCGGCGGTGGCGGCGGCGCTGCTCAAAAAACAGGGATACGATGTCATTGGTGTTCATTTTATCTTCACTAAGCGCACTTGGAAACTAAGTTTCCAAGTGAAGGAAATGGCCGAAAAGCTGGGAATTCCGCTCAAGATTGTTGACGCGCGCAAGGAATTTCAAAAGCGGGTAATCGATTATTTTGTTTCTTCCTATAAAAAAGACCTCACGCCCAATCCGTGCGTGGTTTGCAATAAGGAAATGAAATTTCGGTTGCTTTTTGATTTGATGAAGAAGCTTAAAGCAGATTGTGTGGCGACGGGACATTACGCGCGAATTTCTAAAAATCCCAATTTCAAAATCCAAATGTCAAATCAAATCCAAAATCCAAAATCTGAAAAAATATTTACGCTTCTTCAGGCGGTGGATAAGCAAAAAGATCAATCATACTTTCTTTATAGATTAACGCAAAAAGATTTATCGAAAATTATTTTTCCGCTGGGAAATTATACGAAAGTTGAAGTCAAGAAAATTGCCAGGAAGCTTCGGCTGCCAATTTCGGATGGCGAGGAATCGCAGGATATTTGTTTTTTGCAGAACCGGGATATAAGCTCATTTTTGAAAAAATATATAAAACCCAATCCCGGAAACATTACAGATAAAAAGGGAAATATACTTGCGCGTCACAAAGGCTTGCCGTTTTATACCATTGGCCAGCGAAAGGGAATCGCAATTGGAGGGACGGGACCGTATTTTGTGGTTGGAAAAAATGCGCGAAAAAATGAGTTGATCGTGACAAATGATGAAAAAAAGCTGAATTCAAAAAAATTCGAAGCGACGCGGGCCAATTGGATCAATAAGGGAATAAATCTGCCGCTTAGCGCCAAAGTCCAAATTCGCTACCATGCCGATAAATTTCCTGCTATAATAAAACCAGGAAGATCGGGGAACTTGATCATTGAAACCAAAAAACCGCTTCGGGCGGTGACGCCCGGGCAATCAGCCGTTTTTTATAAAAATAACGAAATTTTAGGGGGCGGTATAATAATTTAAGCGCAAAGCTAAAAACGCAAAGCGCAAAACCACAGCTTAAAGCGCAAAAATTTGAAAAGCTTTTAGTTTTAGTTATATTTTTATGGGACTACTCGACGACTACAATTCAAGCGCGGATGAAAATGGCGATGCCGATCAAAATGAACCCGACACGCGCCGCAAGCGGGCCGATTTAGATCGGAATATCGTTATGGCAGACGCGGATCTCAAAAAAGTTTTGCGCGAAATTGCGGAACTGGAAGGCCAAGCCAGAAGATTCGAAAAAGAAGAAAAAAGAATTGAAATTGAAAGAGATGACCTTGACAAAAAGGTCAAAAAATTGCAGGATAACCAAAGGCTTCTGGAGGAGGAAATCAGAGGTCTCAAGAAAAAGCAAAAAACCCTTAGATAAGGGTTAAAATCTATTTCCTGAAAAACGGGGGGGATTATGAATCAGCGAGTAGTGGTCCTTGTTGATGACGACGGGCCTCTAAGGGAGTTGCTGGAGAGCTACCTGCGAAAAAAGGGGTTTGTCGTGCACGGATTTTCTGACTTCGGTTCGGCTCTCGTGGCCGTGGAGTTGCTCGAAAAGGTGGACATACTCATTGCCGATTACCGGTATTCCAGAGGCTTTCTCGATGGCGTTGAGTTCATTGAATGGGGTGTTGGGATAAGAAACGATTTTGGCGCGTTGGTACTGATTTCCAGCATGCCTGAAGCGAAGGAACGCGCCGAAAGGAGCTCCATCCTGATCGATTTCCTCCAAAAGCCGAATCTCGTCAATCTGTACTCCGCGAAAAAGTTTGCGGAAAGCCTGGTTCTCCTGGTAAATAGGCTGCAAAGAGAATAAATAAAAAAATTTCTCCATATTCCTGGTTGAGTCTTCGCCGGGAATATTTTTTTCCAAAAAAAACTTTACAAATTGTTAAAATTTCGCTATTTTTATAATCACTGGATCTAAATAAAATACTAAATACCAGCGTATGACCGCAAAAGAACTCCGGCAAAAATATCTCGACTTTTTCAAAAGCAAAGAACATAGCATCATTCCCTCCGCGCCGCTGGTGCCGGAAAATGATCCGACCGTGCTTTTCACGACGGCCGGAATGCATCCGCTGGTGCCGTTTTTGATGGGCGAGAAACATCCGCTCGGAAAACGGATTGCCAATGTGCAAAAATGCGTGCGAACGGGCGATATCGACGACGTGGGCGACAACCGGCACCTTACTTTTTTTGAAATGATGGGCAACTGGTCGCTCGGGGATTATTTCAAGCGAGAAGCGATCGAGTGGAGTTTTGAATTTATAACAAGCGAAAAATGGCTGGGCCTTGATCCGCGTAGATTGTACGTCACGGTTTTTGAAGGCGATGATAATTCGCCCCGGGACGAAGAATCAGTGAGAATCTGGCAGGATCAATTCAGAAAAGCGGGAATTGAAGCGGAAGTGACGGACGACGACAAAAAAGTGGGTGAAACAAAGCGCATTGTCCCCTTGGGGGCCGACGACAACTGGTGGGGGCCGGCGGGAGAAACAGGCCCTTGCGGCCCGTGCACGGAGATGTTTTATGACGTTTCGCCGGAAAACGGATCGCTCGATGACAATTTTGAAAATTTACTGGACAGTTTCCGGTTGCTGGAGATATGGAACGATGTATTCATGGAGTTCAATAAAAAATCAGACGGGACTTTTGAAAGGATGAAACAACAAAATGTCGATACGGGGATGGGACTGGAGCGGACGGTCGTGGTGATGTCCGGGAAAGATAATGTTTTCGACACGGAAATATTTCAGCCTATCATCAGAAAGATCGAAGAAATTTCCGCAAGAGACTATGGCTCTCCGGAAAATCAGCGGCCGATGCGGATCATTGCCGACCATCTGAAAGCTGCCGTCTTCATGATTGCTGACGGGGTCCGGCCGTCAAATGTTGAAAGAGGGTATATTTTGCGCCGGCTCATCCGCCGGGCGGTGCGGCAGGGAAAAATTCTGGGGATTGAAAAAGAATTCTCCCGTGATATCGTTCAGGTCGTCATCGATGAATACGGCGAATCTTATCCGGAGCTGACAGGGAATAAAGATAAAATTTTTGAAGAGCTGGAACTCGAAGAAACAAGATTCAAGCAGACCCTGGAAAAGGGACTGAAAAAAATAAAAGAAGTCATCGCCGAGAGCCGAAAAACGGAAAAAATTTCCGGTAGCGAAGCTTTCGGGCTGTTTTCGACCTACGGTTTCCCGTTGGAACTTACGCGGGAAATCGCCAAAGAGCACGAAATTGGCGTTGACGAAGACGGTTTTCATGAAGCGTTCAAAAAACACCAGGAGCTTTCCCGGACGGCGAGCGGCGGAATGTTCAAGGGTGGCCTCGCGGACGCGGGCGAAAAATCAGCCCAGCTTCACACGGCCACGCATCTTCTTCTCGCGGCCCTTCGGAAAGTGCTGGGAGAGCATGTTTTGCAAAAAGGATCGAACATCACCGCCGAAAGATTGCGTTTTGATTTTTCGCAGGACAAAAAAATGACGCCGGAAGAAATTTCCGAAGTGGAAGAATTGGTAAACGAAGCGATTTTGAAAGATATTCCCGTAAAATGCGCGGAAATGACGCTTGAAGAAGCCCAAAAAGCGGGAGCGATGGGGGTTTTCGGCGAAAAATACGGGGATAAGGTGAAAGTATACTCTATCTTAGACTTCAGCCGCGAAATCTGCGGCGGCCCGCACGCGGCTTCGACGGGCGAACTTGGAAAGTTTCGGATAAAAAAAGAAGAGGCTTCCAGCGCCGGAGTGCGCCGGATCAAAGCGGTGCTGGAATAATCTTGGCTTTGTGCAACCTCACTAGCGATAAGTGAAATGATTTAAATAATTTCGGAAAAAGGGGGTTCCATGGTTCCTTTAAGATTAAAGAAAGCGTGGCGATGGTTGCACCTGACAGCAATCTGGTGCTTGCCTGTTCGAATACAGGATCAATTCAACCGCCGGAACGTTTTAGATCAGGTGACTGAAGCGATGCAGAAAATCCGGCGCACTCTGAATATTGCCGGGAAAGTCGTTGAGGTGGAGGAGAGATATATTTATCTCAGGGTTGAAGATATCCACATCTTCCTGGACATTGAGCCGGTATTCAATGAGGAAGATCCGCATCTCCCATGCGCTATTGAGACGGATGATCTCGTCATCTATCAAGTTGCGCACAAAATGCTGTCCGCAGTAGTAGCCAGTTTGAGAGTTCGGCTCCGTATTTCGGACGAAGAAGATTTTTTGGCGGCGGCAGAACCGTCTTGGCAAAAAATTTCAAACGCCTTGGACGGAATAGGGAACTTTTGGAAATGTTGCGGATGTTTCTGTCTTCGGGACACGGAAGACGAAAAGTATAACTGGCAAGATGATTGGCCCAAAGACAACGGTTTCTGTGATTTTCACCGGGCCTTGGCGTCGGGCGTGGTATTTGAGACGAATTGCCAGGAGGGCATGGAAATCATCGTTGCCACGAGAAAGCATTCCGACATGCCATTCATTGAGCCTAAGAAAAGCGTCATCTTTTAGGTTTTTGCCTAATCGGACGTGGAATGTATTTCTACACGAAAAAAGCGAGGCCATGGCTCCATTCCGGAACTATGGCCTATTTTTTTGGCTATCTTTCCCTAACATTGAATGTTAGGAAGTATTATTTTGCAAAAGAAAATGTGTTGAGCAAGGCGCCGTTCGGAGAATAAAGCTTCGTCGTGATTTGATCGCCATCCGCTTCGACAAGAAGATAACTTTTCTGGCGATAATAATACTCGACGCTCCGGCGGGGCTTGGGATGGGCATAACACGCCGTGTTTCCGACCGTAAACTGGTAAATTGAGTTTTGGGCGCCGGAAAAAACCGAAGAATCAATTTTTTTGCGGTAGAATAAGTGCTCGTGCCCCGAGAAAACAGCCGTCACGTTATGGCCGTCCAAAATTTCCCAAAGCGCGTCGCGGTCGGACGGATTGGCGTCAAGGCTGTTTCCGATTTTTTTGCTCACCGGAAAGGCCGGCTCGTGAAAAAAGACAAAAATATTTTCCTTCGCGCTGGCGGCAAGATCTTGCTCGAGCCAGGCACGCTGGTTGGAATTGATGATATGCCATTTCGAGCGGGAAGAATCAAGAACGACAAAATGGGAATTTTCAAAATCAAAGGAATAGGTCCAGCCGATATATCCGCTTGGACCGTTGAATGGCGGATTGAAGGTTGACTGCCAGTTGCCGGAACTGACGGCGTCGTGGTTGCCGTGGACGGGATATACATCGGGAAACAAGAGATTGGCGGCGTTTTTCCAACGGCGAAGTTTTTTGGCGCATTTTTTCCCGGAGCAGAAATCGCCCATCATGAAAGTGAAGTCCGCGCCCGACGCGGAAATCCGGTTCACCGCTTTTCGCAGGGATCCCTTCCGGCTGGTATTGAATTTTTGCGTGTCGCCGAGGACGGCAAAGGAAAAAGCCTGAACGCTAGCAGCTTCCGAAAGAAGGAAGACGACAAGCAGAGCAAAAAAAATTGTTCGCAGAATATTTTTTTTCATAGCGCCAGCTTAACACTTTTTTTCATGATACTATAAATTGGCGCAAAAGGAAAAATTTATAGGCATGATTGGATATTTTATCCAAACTAGATAATTTTGACGAAAAAAGCGAAAGACAGTAGAATAAGACCAAGCGGTAATTTCTTAAAAAATAAAAATATGCGAAAAAGAGGCATTATCATTTCTTCCGCCGTCCTGCTTGTTTTTGGAATGGCGGCTTTGTCTTTCGCGAAAACAGATGGAAATCAAGGCGCGAACGGAAATAGCAGCGGCAAAAATACGGGGAACTCCGCGCAAACAACTGAATCTCCGGTGAAAAACGCGAACCAAAACCAGGAGAAAAATCAGGTTCAAAACGAGAACAAGAGCAAAAATCAGGGAACAGCCGCAACCGGAGAAAACGCCCAAATGAATCAGGAACAGGAGAAAAGCAAGGAAAAGAACAAGACGAACACGGGACAAGCCAATGCCGAAACGCACCGGAGCGCGGTGGCCGGTTTTGTGAAGAGCCTTCTCGAGGTGGCGAAAAATGAAGAAAACGGGGAAGCAAACGGAATAGGATCTCAAGTCCGGAATGTGGCTATGCAGCAAAATCAGGGCGAAGCGACGACGATCACGGCTATGGAACAGGTTCAGACCCGCAGCAAAATCAAAACTTTTCTTTTCGGCTCGGACTATAAGAATCTTGGAGCTCTTCGGAGCGAAATGGTCCAAACCCGAAACCGGATCCGCCAGCTGACGGAGCTTGTGGACAAAGCTGAAAACGAAGAGACGAAACAAACGCTTCAGGAGCAAATCCAACAGCTCGAGCAGGAACAAACAAAAATTAACAGTTTCATAACCGAAAACGAATCAAAAATCAGCCTTTTCGGGTGGCTGGCCAAAATGTTTCAATAAAAAGACTAATCAATAGTATTAAATAATCCTTGACTTTTTCCAGGGAAGTTTGATACCGGTAAACGACTCACAAAGGGTTTTTTCGCTAAATTAATCGTAAATTGATCTTGCCGCGCTTGCGGATTTGACAAGTATTTTTAAAAATGTCATTGTAACTCATCAACAAAATAGACGCTAAGGTCTATTTTTTTATGTGGATTATTTATGAAAAACAAGGAAAATAAGTATCTAATTGTCCTAATCATTGCTATGACATTGGTTTTTTCTAATAATTTTCAGTGAAAATATGGACGATTATCTCCGGATGGAAAATATGGAAAAGTCTGAATTACTTAATATCAATCGATATTTGATTAGTCCCAATTTTGTTAATCAAGAACATTTTTTTGAGATTAATTCATTGAGATTTTTGAAGCATGTGCCCATACTTCTTGCCGCATGTCTATTTTTATTCCTTCTATCTGTTGTTGTCCTATATAAAATTGTTTACTACCTAAATATTGAACCGAATAATTTTTGGTATATATACAGTCTTCTTGCCGGAACTTTTCTGGTCTCGCGTCTTCCGCTGGCTTTTATGCACAAAGATGCATATGCGAATTCTCGTGAAAAAAATGACAACTATATATATCCGAATGTAAGTTTTATTATTGCTGCGAAAAACGAAGAGGAATCGATATACAAAACGATCGAGGCTTGTATGGAATCTGATTATCCTGCTGAAATGGAGTGCATTGCAATTGATGACGGATCAACCGATAAAACTCTCTCGGAAATGCAGCGGGCAAGTGTTGCGTTCGGCTCTGACGAGGTAAGGGCAGTAACCCTCGGTGTTAATAAAGGAAAGCGCGAGGCTATGTTTGAAGGGGTGAGACTTTCAAAAAATGAAATTATTGTCTTTGTTGATTCCGACAGTTTTCTGGAAAAGGGGGCTTTGCGGTTGCTTATTCATCATTTCTCTGATGATAAGGTCGGAGCAGTTTCGGGAAATACCGGGGTTGCAAATCACTGTTCAAATCTATTAACGAAAATGCAATCTATACGGTATGCGGTTTCATTCGATATCTTTAAATCCTCCGAAAGTTATTTTGGAGTTGTAACTTGCTGCCCCGGCTGTTTTTCCGCTTATCGCATGAAAGCGATCACGCCGGTGCTTTCCTCGTGGCGCAATCAAATGTTCATGGGGACACGCAGCACTTTTGGTGATGATCGGAGTCTTACGAATTTTGTGCTTCGAGATTGGAAAGTAGCTTATTGTGAAAGTGCAAAAGCGACTACTATTGTTCCTGAAAAATACATGAAGTTCTTGAAGCAGCAACTCCGATGGAAAAAATCATGGATTCGCGAAGGATTTGTCTCGTCTTCATTCATGTGGAAAAAGCATCCGATAGCGGCATTGTCTTTTTATGTCAATTTGATTTTGCCGACTCTAGGGCCATTCGTTGTCGGGTGGGTTCTATATATGACGATTGCGCATTATAACCTGCTATTTCTTATTACATTTTTATTTGGGGTTACAACAGTAGGGTTATTGTATAGCACCTTCCTTTTTATTATTCAAAGAGAAAAATATTGGTTATATATGCCTGCCTTTTCTATTTTTTATACACTAATAATGATATGGCAGATGCCATACGCAATCCTAACGCTTAGAAAAACCCACTGGGGTACAAGATAATTTATGGCTGCGCAAAATAAGAAAACAATTCTCATGATAACAATTGCAGTTCTGATATTATTGGTAGCTGCTTTTTCGTACCCATTTGGCAAGAGAGTCCGGGACATGATGTATACAAACTCTCGTCCTGTTGAATATGGCAAGGAGGTTATATATTCATATATCGAAGAAGGTGACATTCGTGTTGCAGACGAAATTTCTGAAAATAAATATGAAGTAAGTCGTTTCCAGCCTGTTCAAATTGACGAGTTAAAATGGAAAGAAGATCCATTTTCTGATTTATATTGGCGCTTCAATTTTTATAATCTGGAGCCTGTAAGAAATCTTCTTTTTGCTTGGGGGAAAACGGATAATCCGAAGTATAAGGATAAGTTAATAGAAATCACTGAATCATTTATAGATAATGGCATGAACGGACCATATTCTTGGGATTATCACGGCGCGTCATTCAGAACCATGACACTTATTAATGTAAGGGAAAAACTTCGCCAAAAAAACGAATTGCCGGCTGACCTGGATAAAAAAATTATTGATGCGCTGAAAACTCACGGAGACTTTTTGGCCAACCCAGATCATTTTGAAAAGGACTATAATCACGGTCTTGATCAGGCTGCCGCGCTGTATCTTCTAGCTGTCAATTATCCAAAACTGTCAGGGGCGGATGTTTGGCTAAAGCTATCTTCTGAACGAATGGCGGGGGTACTTTCTGGAATCATTGATGATGACGGAATCTTGGTTGAAAATTCTCCCTATTATCATCTTTATGTTCTAGAAAAAATATTGGACATCGATAAATATTTGAAAAAAAATAATTTAGCTATTAAAGGTTTTTCTGACGAGAAGGTGGACAAAATGGTGTCTTATGCTGTTTATATGTTACAACCCGATTTGAATGTGCCAACAATTGGCGCTTCTATCACGAGGCAGATTGGCTTGTCGGGAATATATAAAGAAATTGCAGCATCCCATCCGAATCTACTATATGTTTTGACACAAGGCGCCTACGGTGAAAAACCTTCGAACCTGAATGTCCAGTATCCAGTCAGTGGCGAGACCATAATGCGTTCTGGATGGGGAAGAGGAAAAGATTATATAAATCAGACCCAGCTTATTTTTGATGCAGGCAATTACAGGACCAATCACAGTGATCTTGATGCGCTTAGCTTCAATTTATTCAGCAAGGGTGTTGCATTGATGCCTGACGCAGGTCTTTATTCCTATGAACCGGGACCGTATCGCTCATATTTTCATGGTACAAAATCTCACAATACCGTCGTTGTTGATGGAAAAGATCAGAGTGTGGGAGATATAGCAACCTCGATGAAGGCTTCTCACGGCTCTTTTCAGGAAGGACCTGGCTATGTTTATCAGTCTGGAGAGAGCAATCTTTACGCCGGAGTTTCTCATGAAAGAGCTGTTGCAATGATTGAGGATTCCACGATACTTATATTTGACAACCTTAGATCATCTTCTGACCATACGTATGAGCAAATGTTTCACATTTTTCCAGATGCTAAAGTAAGTTCAGATGGGTTGACTTTCACAGCGCAAGGAGATAAACCCGAGCAATTATTAACTATAAAGCAATTTATTACTGACGGAGTCGAATTGCATACAACCATCGGTGATCAAAATACGCCAAATAGCCTTTGTTCGTCTGAGTATAATAAGGCGCTTCCTTGCCATGCCCTTTCATATACTCAAAAAGGAAAACATGTCTCTTATGTAACAGCAGTCAGTATTGGCAAAAAAAAGACAGAAATTAAAGCAGAAAAAGACGGAGAAACTTTGACTATTAAGACAGATAAAGGTGAATACACTATAAAAATAAACGAAGTGATGGGCGCGGAAAGAAAAACAGAAGTAGATAAAAAAAATGATGCATCTGCGATTTATTCAGAAGCTCAATCGAGTAGCTCGCTGAATATACCAAATGAATGGAAAAATGTTACTGGATTTAATGGAGGTTCGGTGGCTGTCGACGGGAAGGAAAATAGTTTGGAAATAATGACACCCTTGGATGGATCAATAATTGATGCGGTGAAAACTGCCAATCTGGATTTATCAAACAAAAATATATACTTCAAAATTAAAATTGACAAAACTTCAAACTTGCAAGGGATTGATATTGGCCTTTCAAATAATAATTGGAAAACAGATGCCAGATATAATATTGACGAAGTATTCAACTACCAATTTGCAAACAGAGAAAGCGATTGGTTACAATTCGGAGTCGGAAAGAGCGGTTTGCGGAAAGAAGAATTGGGGGGTTGGATAAAAAGCTCCCCATATTTTGACTGGTCAAGAGTTGACGCTGTAAAAATCACTGCTAGATCAAAGCAGGGGCAACAATCCACAATAAATATCAAGGAATTCATATTGGTTCCTGATCAAAAGGAGGCTCGCGCGGTTATTGTATTTGATGATGGTTGGTCTTCAGTTATGGATGCGGCTACGAGTATGAACAAATATGGCATCAAGGGTAATGTCGGTGTTATAACTAACAGCATTGGAAAAAACAGCTATCTGACGCTGGATAATTTAAAAGAGCTCCAAAATAATTATGGCTGGAACATAGCGAACCATTCAAGTCTCCATAAAAATGCCTTTAACGATTATGAGTCTAACAATAATTTGCAGGGGCTTGATGACGATGTGGTCGATGCCCTCCAATATTTGATTCAAAATGATATCAACTCTGCCCCCAACTGGTATATTTACCCAGATGGCAGTACTGATGGTTCTATCAAAAAGATAATTAGTAAGTATTATAAATTTGGACGGGCGACATCGGGCATAACGCAATTATTCCCTTTTTCTGAGCCGCTCGAAGTGGGAGTATTTCCAGTATACAGTGATCGGGCTACGCCCGCCGATGTTCATAGCGCCATTAGCGATGCTATAAAGTACAACCAAACAATTTTCCTAATGTTTCACAAAATTTCAGAAGAGCAGCCCTCAATGTTCACAGAAGTTTCACAAAATGATTTTGACACAATTATAAACGACATAAATGCGCAAGGCATAAAAGTAGTTACTTTATCTGAACTAGATAAAGAAAATAACATACCGGAAACAGAATTTATGCTGCATTCCGCTGTTCCGGGGCAGATTAAATTAGATGTTTCCTCAAAGCGCATGTCCAATATATTCAGTTATGCTATACTCCAAATATGGGAATATCTAACAAATTCCGGAAAAAGCCTGGCTCAAGGCTTAAAATATATTTATTTTTTCTCTTTGTTGGGATTATATTTGGATCATCCTACTTTATTTTCATATTTTTAAATTTGAACCATCGGCTCTCAAATTCAACTACTGTTGATTCCGTAACTCAAGGTTTAGTAGGCGCGGATTATATCATTGATCCAATTAATGAAAATAACATTAAAATGTTGTATCCAACGAAAGAAAATGGACGCGTCTGGAGCGCAAAATGGTCAAATGGAAATAAGGAGACCATTGCAAGCGGAGAACGCGATCCTTTTGATTCGGAGTTTATTGCGCGGGGAAACGGCGATGTCTCTATCGATGGTGACGGTGTAGCGCAACTTCAAGGAGATTCTCCAAGAATGTATATCTACGATCCTGCCAAGGATAAAAAATGGAATAATGTTGAAGTTACCGTTTATGCCAAACGCATATCGGAAACGGAGTCGGTGAGCTACCAGGGGATAGTAATCGGTGCGAGAAGCGAACATCAGGATGCAACCCTAAAAAAACCCTGTCTCGGCGCGACATATTATGGAAGATTGCTCTATGATGGTCGGGCAGTTTTTCAAAAAGAAGTGATTCATGAAGGCGCATATAGCACCAATAAGCCATCAGAAAATAATAAAGCGAAATGGAATACCCCCAATGGAACAATGCCAAAAAATGAGTGGATTGGAGTCAAATTTATTGTAAAAACTAACCCAGACGGAAAGTCAGTAAAACTAGAGCTCTATAGGGATTTAACAGATGGAAAAGATGGAGGAACATGGGAAAAAGTTGCTGAATATAATGATAACGGGAAATGGTCGCAAACAAACTCTGGCGCTGATGTCAAAGAAAAGTGCGGTTATCAGGCAAATAAAGTACTCTTAAAATCTGGCACCTCGGTATTTATTAGAAATGATAAAATAAAAAATGCGGAATATAAGTTATTCAGTATTAGAGAAATAGATTAGTTTTTCTAAAGCTTCGCCTTAATGACGCTTCCCAACATCCGATGTTGGGAAGCGATTCAGATTCTTCTTGCAGCTTCTCTTAATTATGCCATAAAATTGGTGAAGGGGTGAAGTTATCCACATATTGGCTTGCTTTTTGCGGCACAGTTTGCTTTTATAAAGACAGAAACAAAAAAGAAAAAAGAAGATTTTCAGGAAGAGGACTTCTTTTTATTTTGCAAAAACAATAAAAACAATGCTTATGCTCAATAAAAAGCATAACTTAAAAAAGGCCGGTCTAAAGTTGTCACAATAGTGGCGGGTTTGGATTGGCTTTTTTGTTTTCTCAAAATTCAAATGGGAAAATAAAAATTAAGCAGCTGAATAATTTATGCCCTCTTAACGAGGGCGGTCTGGAGGAGGGCCTAAAAGATTTGTTGCTTATCAAAAAAAAGCCTTGAAAGGTCGAAGGCGACTGGCTGCCTCAAATGCGGGAAATAATAATTGGTAAAAATTAATTAAAACTATGAAAAATATAATCAAAAGTCTGGTGATTGTCTTCGCCGTCGCGGCGGTGGCAAGCGTTGCGACTTATGCTTACTTTTCAAGTCAAGCAACGGTAACAGGCAATACTTATTCTACTGGAACGCTAGAAATTAGAGTAAATGGGCAGCCTTCAATAGCTGGATTTACTGCATCAAATATGGCGCCTGGCGATTGTAAAGCAGGAGAATTTACAGTAATGAATTATGGAGCGCCTTGGTTTGGTGGCCCAAGCACATTAACCGCTGAAGAGCTTGTTATAAGCACCAATAATTTTGGTGGCGATACGAGTGGTTTATGTAATGCGCTAACAGCTGAAATTCAGAACTGTGCAGGGCCATGCGAAACCGCATATGCTACCGGACCAGTAAACGCTGTAAGTGAGGAAGATCTGCTAATGTCATGGTTTTCAAGTGGATTGGCTGCTGGAAATTCTGAAATTATAAAATACGATGTGTGCTTGCCAGATACAGGTTCTGCTCAAGATTCATTACAGGGCAAAACTTGTACATTTGACTTTGTAGTTGACGCATACAACCCAAAAAGATAATCCAATCTCTTTTCTCTCCGCGTGGCAGGGAACGGAGAGATGAGAGCGAGGATTTTGAAGCTCGCGAAACAAAAATAAAAGAAAGGAGGTGAAAAAATGAAAAATATAATTCGAAGCTTGGTAGTTGTCTTTGCCGTTGCGGCGATTGCCGGAAGCGCGACATATGCGCTTTATCACGCGGAAGGCACAGTTTCTGGCGTAACCGCTTCAGCCAGCGATATGGATCTGAAGATAGATTCAAATCCGGATCCGAGTGGGTATAATTGGTCGGATGGCTTTGCCGTCACCAACGCGCAACTTGAAGCGCTGGGGCTTGACAGCTTGAAGCCGGGCAGTCATGGCCAGCAGATATTCGACATCAAAAATGTTGCAGGCGATGTTGATGGCGCTGCCTCAATAAAGTTGCATAGGACGTCTGCATGGAGCGATCTTGTGAACAACCTAAGGTTCACTGTATATTTCGATCCTGATAACAACGGAGCCTTTGGATCAGCTCTTGTGTCAGGCACTCTGGGTGAATTCGAGGGCAATACTTATACTCTCGGTCAGATCGTAGGTACTGCAACCCAAGAAAATACAGGTGGCGTTTTGGGAAAAAATGCTAGTGTCAAAATAGAATGGGACATTCCGAGTACTGCCGGAAACGAGATAATGGGAGACAGCGTCACATTTGACATCACTTTTGGTCTTGATCAGACTCCATAATTCCCTTTCAGATCACATCTCTTGAAGGTGTGGTCGATAAAGGAAAATATTATCAAATTAATCCATGAAATCAATCGGAAAAATATTCAAGTATGCCGTAAATACGATCTTGGTCTTGCTGGTTCTTCTCGGCGTGTTTGTCGTGTTCTCCTTTGTTCCTTTTCCGGGGAATTACAAGGTTTTCACGGTTATGTCGGGGTCAATGGAGCCGACGATCAAGACGGGGAGTTTGATTTTCGTGAAGCCGATGGCGGATTATGGCGTTGGAGACATCGTGACGAGGCGGACGACCGATGCCAAAGTGACGATCACGCACAGAATTGTTTCCAAGGAAGAAATTCAGGGGAAAATTGCATTTGAAACGAAAGGCGACGCGAACGACGCGCCGGACGGGGAAAAATTCACGGCCGAGGGAATTGTCGGAAAATCAATCTTGAAAATTCCGTGGCTGGGGTATCCGGTGGGATACGCGAAGACCACGCCTGGATTGATATTGCTGATAGTGATTCCGGCGGTGATCATCATCTATGACGAGATGAACAAGATAAAAGATGAGATCAAGAAGAAGTTCAGATATCGAAAAGCGGTTGCCGCAAGAAATGATAACAAAAATAGTGAAGATGTGATCGAGGAAATTAAAAAGGAAGAGACACCCCGTAAAATCATTTAAATCAGATGAAGCGAATAATCAGAAAAAAATTCAGGAGGTTCTGGAGGTCGGTGATCAACAGGCGATTAGTAAAGTACGCCTCTCGTTTCGGTCTGGCCGTTTTCCTGCTGGCAATGGTTTTGAGTTTTGGAAAAATCCAGGGGACAAATTCTTTTTTCATGGACACGGCGACTGTGGCAGGAAATGAGATTTCAGCCGGATATTGGATTCCGGTTTTGACGATGACCGTTTCGCCAAAAAATCCCGATGGGCAGAACAATTTTTATGTTTCTCATCCCTGCGTGACACTTGAAGCGAAATTGGGAGGCTCTGTCGCGTCGCTTTCGGAAGTGGATATATTTTATGAATTCTCGAACGACGGCAATCCGGTTTCGGGCGGAACGAAATACGACGGAACCTGTGTTTCGATTCCCGACGGAAACCCGACTTATTTTCAGGCGATTGCCGTGAACAAATTGAATTCCGACTGGAAAAGCAATGTCGTGAATGATCAGTTCAAGGTTGACACGCAATGTCCGGTTGTTGAAATCACAAATCCTGACAGCGGTGACGATTTGAGCGGTTCGGTTGAAATCCGCGGCACTGTGACGGACGCCAATCCGCACCACTACTGGCTGGTGATCGAAAATTCATCCGGCGCGAAAGTCGCGGGTCCGGGAACGGTGAACGATGCGAATTCTTTCACGGACAAGAAATTTTTCGACTGGGACACGACGGCGGTTCTGGACGGAGATTATAAAATAAAGCTCGAAGCGCGCGACGCCGCGGGAAACAAATGCCCGAATCAGGCGCCGGTTCTTGCCGATCCGAATGATCCAAACGATTCAGTTGATTGGATTGATGTGACTGTGGCCAACACGCCGGTTGTTTCTGCCGGTGATGTGATCATCAATGAAGTGATGTGGATGGGAAGCTTTGCGCATCCACATGATGAATGGATTGAACTCAAGAATACAACCG
The DNA here is from genome assembly GCA_030679895.1 of Candidatus Moraniibacteriota bacterium. Taxonomy (GTDB): domain Bacteria; phylum Patescibacteriota; class Minisyncoccia; order Moranbacterales; family UBA11712; genus Fen-1326. The sequence goes on from JAUXSN010000039.1 coordinate 42,871, forward strand.
GACATCCGATAAACGTGAAAAATTGGAATATCGAGGGAGCAGTTGAAGGAAGCGGCGGGCATCTCGAAATTGCCGGAAACACGGGACACGAAGGCGACGACATGATCATCCCCGCGCACGGATACTTTCTTATTGCAAACTATAACCGAGATTCATCGGATATAAATGTTGATGTGGATTTGGTGAAAACTAGTATAAGCCTCAATGATGAATATGACGACAACGGCCCGTTGGTTTTGAAAGATACTTCAGATCAAACGATTGACGCGACTGCGGCGCCGACAGGACACAGTTGGCCGGCGGGCATTCATGGACTTGTCGTTCCCGGCGGGATATTGCATTGGTCAATGGAAAGAAACAACACTCCGTCAAGCGGCTGGCACACCTGCGATCCTACGGCGATGACGCCAGCCCAATTTCTAACGATGAAAAGCTATTGGGATTGGGACGCCTTATTGTTCAACTGCGGCACGCCGGGGCATGCCAATCTTTCCAAAAACGATCCTTCCAAAAGTGACATTGAAGAATATTTCAATAAAAGTGAAATAAAAGAGGATGTGGTTTTGGAGCCGCTTGAGAAAAGTGGAAATGATGGTGTTGAAGCGTTGAAAATAACGAAAAAAGTCCCGATAAAAGTTGTTGGCGCGCCGGATGTTGCGGAGGGCTTGAAATACAAAATCGACCAGCGGATAAAAAAAGTCAATCTTTCCGGAGATTTTCCGGACAAGGAAATAATCGTAGATTTAGCCAAACTGGGACTCATTGAAAAAACCGGCGAGATCAAAATCAGGATCAGCGACCTCGATTTACCGGATGGTGTGGAAGTCGTTTCGCAGAAAGACAACGGGCTGGTGCTTTTGATTACGGTTGAAAAGCAAAAAGACAAGGTTGCGAAAGTCGCGAAGAAAAACAATAAGTCCGGAAAAAAGTCGAAGAAAAAAGGAAAAGCCGAGCTGAAACAGGCGGAGCAGGCCGCTCTTCCCGATAGTGGAAAAGAAAGCGGGAGCGGAGACGGCGATCCGAATAACAATAATAAAAATCCCATTACATGAAAATGCTTTCAGAAAAAAAATTTGAAAATAGATTTTATATTTTTGGGCTCGCTATCTTGTTTTGTGGGTTGATGTTTTTCAGTTTTTCTGAAAAAGCCGAAGCAAAAACCGTGACTGACGGAAATCTTGCCATAACTTATAGCGATCCTTTGTTTGCAGTTACGAACGCGGTGCCGGGACAAACCTATTTTTCAGATATGACAGTGGAAAATTTGGGCGGAGCGGACAGAAAATTCCAATTTGAACTGAATATTGCGGCGAGTTCCAGCAATCTGACGGAAAGGCTTTTTCTCAAAATATACAGCCTTGACGAAATCGGCAAGGAATATTGCGAATACGGCTGCTTGGCAAACGAGGACATTAAGAGTCTTGACGGAGGCGAATTTGAAATAAAGACAATGCCTGGAAATTCCACGAAAAATTTCCGCTTCGCGCTGGCTTTTGATCCCGACGCGGGAAATGATTTTCAGAACGTGAGCGCCGGGTTTGATATGAAAATAGGATTTGAGGATGAATTTCAGGGAGTTACTGGCGGCGGAGGGGGAGGCAATGGAGCTACCGCGGCCGGAACAGCTCCGACGGGATTTTTGACATCGCTGTTTTCTGCCGTTTCCACGGGGACGACAGCCGGAGCAGAAACAGAAGGAGAAATGCCGCAAGGGCAGGAAGGCGAAGTTAAAGGTGAAGAAACAACGCCGGGACAAGTCGAGGGTATTTCAGTGTCATCCTGCCAAAGTTGGCCGAAATGGATTTGGGTTTTGATGCTGATTGCTTATTTCGCCGCGTTTTTGTGGCGGACATTTTCGAATTTATCGGGGCAGATTGAGAAGCGCGAAATGAGATGGGGATGGCAGGCAATTTTGGCAGGCGTGGCGTTTCTTGTCTGGTATTTCTTTGACAAGTGCCGTGAGTTTCAATGGTTTGTGATCATCGCTCTTGTCGGCGGCGCAGTGGTTTATCTTTTTTATCTTTATTTGTTCAGGAATAATATTCGCGAAGAGCACGCGGATATAGAAAGCGGATCCGGCCAAGAACCGCCGGAAAATCCAACTGATCAGGCGTCGCCGATTGTATAGATAACCAGCCAAAAATTAGTTTTATAAAATAAATTTCAAGAAAAACAACCCCGACGTTGCATCGGGGTTGTTTTTTGTTAACCTTGTAAAAAATCCCCACCAGGGGCGGGGATTAGTTTAGAGGATTGGGAATTCTGTGATATATTTGGATTAGCAATGGCAATGATTTGATGCTATAGTTAAATCTGCCTTGTATTTAAGGCTAAACTCTAGCGAGAATGCAATTCTATGAATGATGATTTGAATATTTTTTTAGCAAAATTTGATATATCGGAGAAGGACTTTGAATCCACAAATTTGAAGTGGGAAGATCTGCAATCCATAAAAGAAGATTATAAAAAAATCAAAAAAGAATTATATCTTATCGCCAGGTATATAGAGGAAAAATTGCACACTTTGGACATAGTGCATTCAGTCAGATATAGGATAAAAGACTCCGAACATCTTTTAGCCAAGATCATAAGAAAGAAAATTGAGGATCCGCATCGCGAGATCACGATCCGCAACTATAAATCTTCGATAACGGATCTAATCGGGATAAGAGCCATTCATCTGTTCAAGGAAGACTGGGTGTTTATTCATAAATTCATAGAGGAAAATTGGGATTTGAACGAGCAACCACTTGCTTATATTAGGGAAGGAGACGCAGCTCCTTGTGTCGAGGAATACGAAAAGTATAAATGCAATATCGAATTGCATCCCCATGGCTATAGGTCGGTTCATTACCTGATCCGCTCATGTCCCGGCAAGGATCCCTATATTGCTGAAATACAAGTCAGAACTATTTTTGAAGAAGGATGGAGCGAAATAGATCATACGATAAAATATCCCAGTAACATCGTTAATCCTCTATTGAATAAATTTCTTGATACATTCAATGTGCTGGCCGGGAATTCTGATCAGATGGGATCTTTTGTGAGGCGCTTGAAAGATGATTTGCTGAAAGGCACAGAAAAGATTGAAGAGTATGAAAAATTGACCGAAAAGAATACGGAAATAATCAATGATCTGCAGAAAAGAATCGCGGGAACCATTGGCGAACTCAATTCCAAGATCCGAAATGCCGAATCAAAAATAAATGCTTTGACCTCTCGCGGAATTGCCGCGGAACCATTCAAGAATATTCTCAGCGAAGTGAGGGTCAAAGCTTCCAGATTTGAGCTAATGATGGCCGCCAATCCTCATGAAGCGGCAAATCTTCTCGAATCAGCCGAACAAAAACTGGAACGATTGGAAAAGTTGCTCGAGATGACTATCGAAGAAGATAATCATGCAAATAATACTGATGATAATAGCGAAGAAGAAGCCGGTTCTTATAAAAATAATGTCAATCGCTTCATTCATAACTTGAAAACCATAGCGGAGCTGGAGGGAAGCATTGCGCCCAAAACGCTAACGAATGTGGAGGGGCAGGCTGATTCAGGGGCAAAAATTGAAAACGCAGTCAATGAGATCAGCAGTAGAAGCGGATTTGCAAAATTTCTTATCGGGCCAAAATATAAAGGCATCAAATCTTTGAATGTTGAGATAGTTGCCAATCAAGCAAGAATCAAGACTCTGACTGACGCAGCGAATTCGATAACTGATCCTGCCGTGAAGTTTGTTCTGCAGAAGCAAATTGGTCTGTTCACTCGCGAGAACAATAAGCTGCGGGCGTTTGTTGCCAAAAGAAAGCGAAGCGCAAGTTTGTTCGGGTGGGCGGCCAAGCTATTTAATTAAAGTTTCGCCAAGGTCGAACCTTGGCGGGAAATCGAAACAACTCTGTCACTCGCGCGATGGGGTTGTTTTTTCATTTCCAAAAATTAAAATATCTTGAAGATAAAAATTTGCTTTTGCATAATAGAATATAGGCTTGTATCCCGCCCCAACATTCAATGTTGGGGTAATGAACTCTGGGAATTCACCTGCCAAGTTATCCACAGTATGCAATTTAGACAGGACAAGCGAAAAGGAGTATGATACATACAGCGATAAAAATTAAAAATAAAAGCATGAAAAAAACAGCAATGTTTGCGCTTGCGTTTGTTTTTCTCCTTGGGACAACAGGCGTAATCGCAAAAAACAACGGAGACGGCAAGAATTTTCACAAGCCTCTCCAAGTGAACAAGGAGAAAGTGAAGCATTTTGCAAAGAAACCGATTTCTAACAGCGACCGGAAAAGAGGGGATTTGCTCGAGGAGATGATAATCAAGGAAAAACCCGCCAACGTTAAACCGGCACCCACCGATCCCACTTCCGGAGGAGTGACCGGAAATCTGGGTGACCAAATGGAACCTGGCGAAGGCAAAAAATATGCCATCGTGATCGGGCTTGCCAACTATCCCGGGACGAGCATAGTCGAAAGCGACGAGATCCTCCCTGATTTGTGCGTATCGCCAATCGCGGAAAATGACGCTTCGGTATATGAAGGGACGAACGAAGTAAAAGCCAACTGCAAAGACGGTGACAGCGTGAATATGGAAAAGACTTTGATCGAAAAATACGGCTTCGCGCCGAGCAATGTTTTTCGCTTGAGCGATTCAGAAGCCACATTTTCTGCAATCGAAGAAAAAATAATGTACTTAGTCGGAGGAATAGATAGCAAGGAATTTAATCACACAGGAATTTTGAAACCGGAAGACGAATTAGTATTCTTTTTCAGCGGTCATGGAGCTTTGAGTGAGGATGATAGTATTGATGGGGACATTGACGAAAATGACGATGGAGGCATTGTTGTCTATGACGAAGAGTATAGTGATGATTCATACATGAGCACAGATCCTGCGTCTACGTACGCAGCAGACTATAACAAAAATGGCTATAGTGACAGTGCCTACATCTGGGACGGCCAATTGCGAGCGTGGTTTGCGAACGCTGCCACTGACCGGATTTTCTTCGCCTTTGACACCTGCCGCGCGGAAGAAATGGATGATTTGGTATGGACGGATATCTATAGGACCACAAAGGAACCAGACCGCGTTCTCGCTTTCTCCAGCGGGAAAGAAGAAAGTTCCTATACCTACTATCTCGGTGGGGCCAATAATAGTGGCAATATTCACGACAGCGAAGGCCTATTCTCGCACTATTTCGTTTTGCGGGCGATGTATGACGGATATGCGGACGGATTCAATCCCATCAATAAACGGAGCAAGGATCCTCTCAAATACGACGGCAAGGTGGCAGTGGAAGAAGCTTTCAGCTATGCCTATCCGCTGGTGAGAGAAGCGTCAAGCAATAACCAAACGCCGCATCTCGATGATCTTTTCACAAATGACCTTCTGTTGGGAACGCCGCCGGAATTGGTGAAAACTGTGTATGTTTACGCAAACAATAGCGAAGAAACAGCACCTTATACTTTGAAGAGCGGCGTGAAATATCTTCTGGAAGCAAGCAAAGTTGCCGCAGCCGACGAAACTAACACGATTCGTTTTGACGCCAAATATTCAACCAATACCACGACTGGTCTTTGGACAGATCTGGTTGATCAATCTTATGCGGACGCTACAATCTATCCAACGCTTTTGGAATTGTTTATGAACGACGCATCTGTCGATTGGGGAGAATACAACGACGAACATAAGTACAGAAAGGAAGTGACTGGCAGCGACTCTTTGCTCCCCTCCGTGAACTTCAAAATCAACGACACTGATTATTCTGACAACAGCGAAGAGTTGCTAGTTAAAATTTATCAATTAGACTAACGCTTCGCTAAGGTTCGACCTTAGCGGGAAAATAGCCGAAAGAGTTCCGACATGGGGTCGGGACTCTTTTTCTACTTGGAAACTCGGTTTCCAAGTAAATCGTCCTTGATTTTCCTAAAGTTAAGCTTTAGGAATTCAAGAAAAACAACCCCTTTGCTCGCGAGCAGAGGGGCTGTTTTTGTTACCCGCTATTTATGATATAATATAAAAAAAATCGAATAATAAACTATGTCCGATGACAATCAAAAGATAATTGAAGAAGCTGAAGCGTTTATCAAAGAGCACAAGAAAAGTCTGATTGCTCGCTTTGCTGATCCGGAAAAGTATCATTCAGTTGAACATCCGATTTCGCTTTTTATGGCTGGCTCCCCAGGCGCTGGCAAGACCGAAGTTTCCAAGCGGCTCATTGAGCAGTTCGCTGACAACGCTCCTGTAAGAATTGATGCGGATGATATCCGCGAAATGTTTCCGAGCTACACTGGCGTCAATTCGCATATTTTCCAGCGCGCCTGCACGACAGGCGTCAATAAGCTATTCGATTATGTTTTGGATCACAAGCTCAATGTCATCCTGGATGGAACTTTCGCCTATGAGCGGGCGATGGAAAATATCGAGCGGTCTTTGAAGCGCGATCGGCGCGTTATCATCTATTATCTTTTTCAGGATCCGGTCATCGCTTGGAAATTCACCAAAATTCGCGAGGAAACCGAGGGTCGCCGGGTTTCAAAAGAAGTTTTTATTTGCTCTTTTCTCCGTGCTCGTGAAAATGTAAATGAGGCCAAAGCGCATTTTGGCGAAAAAATTGAATTAAACATGATTATCAAGGATTTCACCAACAATTTCGAGAAAGTTTTTTCGAATATTGGGAGTATTGATAAATATCTGCCAAGGGTGTATACTAAAAACGAACTTGAAAAAATATTATGATCAAGAAAATAAAAAGCTATTTTTGCCCCAAACGCGAAGAGAAAAAGGATTTTTCTTCTTTTTTTAACCGTGCCTCAGAAGCGGAAAAGCGAAAATTGATGGAAGATGTCGCCCGAAAAGCCAACGAAGATCAGCGGAATTTGATCGAGCGATACGAACGAACCAACCACAAAATCGCCTAAGATATTCTTTTTGACATTAATTTTTCCTAAGTATTTAGCTCTAGGAATCCAAGAAAAACAGCCCCGCCTCACCGGCGGGTTGTTTTTTTATTAACCCATCCTAACATTCAATGTTAGGGTAAATAATGTTAGGGTGAATAGGTGAAAATCTTGATATTTTGGCTCGGACGTGCTATCAAGTGTCTATCAAACCTATGCCGGGGAGGGCAAATTCATTATGAAAGTAAAGGCGGTTTTGGCCGGATTCTTCGTGATTTGCGGCTTATTGTTCTTTAACAAGCCCGTAATGGCGGGTTATCAACTCAATAAAGGCCAGCTGGAGCGGGAAATCAGCGCGGCTGGGCTGCGGCTTATCGGCGAAACTGATTATTATGGCGTTCCGTGCCTTGAGGTGGAGCTTCCGCTTGACGAAGCGATTTTTCAGATCTGCCGGAAAGTTCCGACGCTGAACGCGTTCTATCTTGAAACGCGGGAAGCGATCGCCATTATGAATGGCCTCAATCCTTTTTATCCGCGGAGCCAGCGAGGCCGTCAGTTCGATACGGTCAGAAAAACCATCCTGATTCCGCTGGATACGACCATCCAGCCCAAGCTTTTTCCTTCATCCAACGGGAACTTCGCGTCATACGCCCAGGCTATTTTTGTGGACCGGGAGAAACAAGCGCTGGCTTATTATGAACACGGCCAATTGGTTGCCTGCTTTCCCGTTTCCACGGGCCGTTCCGGAAAGGGAACTCCAGCCATGCAAGGCTGGATAAAGCTCAAGGACGAGGACCATATTTCTTCAATCTATGACGTCCTTATGCCGTTTTCACTATTACTGGCAAGCCCCTATTTTGTTCACGCAGGCGTAATGCCGGGGATGCCGGATTCAGCCGGATGCATTAGGATGTTCACGGAGCATGCCAGATGGCTTTTTGACCGAATTGAAAGCCGGAAAACGCGGTTCAAAGTGGCTTGAGAACAAAATCTCAATTTTGATCCGGAGGAAACATATGAAAGCAAGACTGATGATTTTTTTGTTCGCTGTCATCGCAGTAGCGCTTCCGGCCACCAACTCGCTGGCCGATTACCAACTTGACCCGAACCGGCTCCGGGCGGAACTGGCCGCGGCGGGCATCAAAGCGGGGAAACTGGGGAAAATCAGCAACATTCCCTATTTGGAAGTAGCCTTTCCAGACGGGAAAAGCGTTGACGATCTCTGCGAGATAATTTCCTCGCTCAAGGAAAATATGCCCGAGACGCGGTTGGTCATCGCCATTTCCAACCGGCTTCATCCTGATCTTATCCGGGGAAAGGAAGGCGAGCCTTTTACCACCGAACTCCGGTGGCTGAAGGTCGTTCTGGACACGAAGGTCAAGTCCAAAAATATCTTTCCCGAGTTTGACGAAAAACTGGCCGGGAAAGAGAGTCATTTCATCATTGACTTGTCGAAGCAGGTTATGACCCTCTATGAATTCGGGCAGATGACGCTCTTTCTTCCTGTGTCAACCGGAAAACCGGGCCGGGAAACGCCCAAAATCAGCGGGGTGGTTCAGGGAAAGGCCGCGGATCTCTGGATCGAAAAGTATCAGGTCGCGATGTCCTGGGTGGTGAAGCTTTCTCCAACAATATGCGTTTACGGCGGGCTGATGGACGGGATGTTCACCACTGCCGGCAGCGTCAAGACCTACCCCAGCGAAGCGGAAAAGCTTTTCCGTCTGGCGAAGGTGGGCGTAACCAGCTTTGAAGTCCGCTAGATTTCGCCAAGGTCGAATCTTAGCGGGAAAATAAAAAAACTATCAGGGAGGTGCGGATCGTTGAAGGACGAATGCCATCCATGTTGCGGGGGAAGCCGAGTCTTCCCCTGTTTTTTTTTAGCAGCTCGTTTTTCGGCGGGCTGTTTTTTTGTTCTTTAATTTAGGGAGGGAAAAATATTGTTTATTTTATTTTCGCGTGCTATTATATTTTCGTTATAAATATTGCAAAAATATTTGAAAGTTGCCGTATTTATGCTAAGATGCCGTTGTAGCTCAGTTGGCAGAGCGCATCCATGGTAAGGATGAGGTCCGCGGTTCGATTCCGCGCAACGGCTCATGCGGAAAGATTTAATAAATAATTAATAATAACTAATAAAAAAATGCTAAAAAAAGGAAAAACAACGACGGTAATAATGATTGTTTTGATTGTAGCGGTGGCTGGATTTTTGTGGTATCGCAGTTCCGTCCAAAAAAGGAATACGATCCAGCCGGAGAACAGTACCGGCGAAGCGGAAAAAAGCATTCAGGACGAGAGTTTGGCCAACAATTTGTCCAATGAAACGGACGCCAACAGCGAAGAAGCGGATCTGGAAGATACGGATTTCAACGCCCTTTGCGAGAACGGGGAATGGATGAAAATCGCGGATTTGTCAGGAGAGATGTCAACTGCTTCCGGCAAATTGAGGAAAATTTATCCGGATGACGAAGCCGCCGCAGAATTCGCGAGCTATTTGTTTTATCTGGAAGGAAATGACAGGATCGCCCTTTCCGGAAAAGACTTGACGAATCTTGATTATTTCGAAGACCGGGAAGTCGAGGCGCAAGGCGTGAAGGCCTCCGGCGGAAAAGCGCTTGAAGTTTCCCAGATCCGATGCGCCGGTAAAGAAACGGACAAAGATTTGATCAGCCAAAGGAACAAAGTGCTGGATTATATATCCGCGAACATCAATTCGATCGCTCCCAAAAAAGCGCCTTACCAGAAGTGGACGGTTGACATAGTTGACTTTGCGGATGAGAATAACGCGTATGTTGAATATTATGATGTAGCGGAGGATGAGGAAGATGCCGACGTACCAGTGGACACGGGCCGGAATATTTTGGTGGAAATAAGCGCCAAAACAGCCGGGAGCTATTCAGCCAAAGTGCTGGCCTATTGGGAGATGGGAGAAGACGATTATGTCTTGAAAAGCGGAACCGACAAATTTGAAGATGTTGAAGACGTTTCTTCCTATCAATATGATTCGGAAACCAAAAAGTGGGAGAGGATATAGTCTTAAATTTTAATTTAAAACATTGTGTCACAAGAAAATATAGCCAAACTGCGCTGCGACGTCTGTAAGAGAGTGAATTATCAATCGACGCGCAACAAGAAAAAAATCAAGGAGAAACTGCAGCTCAAGAAATATTGCTCGAAGTGCAAAAAGCATACGCTGCATAAGGAAGCGAAATAAACATAGGCTGTATTTGCATAATATTCAAAGTATGTGTAACATACAGAGTTTTCGATGTATGCGGGTGTCGTATAGTGGCAGTACGGAGGTCTCCAAAACCTTTAGCGGGGGTTCGATTCCCTCCACCCGTGCCACAATAGATATTTTTTACAATTTGAGTTAAAAAGCGCATAATAAACACAGATGAGAAAAATCATCCTAATTTTTCTTTTTATTCTTTTTTTCGCGGGGCTGGCGACGCTGGTTTTCGGTTTTTATAATGCCGGAAATATCCGCCATTTCGCGGTATCGGCGGAAGCTTTGAACGCCAAATATGACGGAGCGCTGCGCCTCAAGGAAGTCGAAAAAAACTATCAAAAAAGCGGAACGCGGGACGTGCTCCAGCTGAAAGTTGAATCCGAAAATTTCATTTCAAAGCTTGATGAAATGGCGGCCAGCGCCGAATCGGCCACGCGGGAAATAGATCAGTTGAATATTCCGCTCACTGAAATGGGAATAAAAAAGGAAATGAAGGATTATTATACGAAAGCGGGAACACAGATAAGAGACGCCAAAAACATTTCCGAGTTCAGGAAACAGATATTTGAAGTCGCGGTGATTTTTGGTAAAATAAAAGAAGACGTGGCTCTTGACGAAATGAAAAATCTGATTGCCGAGGCGAAGCAGGAAAATGCCAAAGTTGATGCCAGCCGATTGCCGAAAAATCTTCGGGAAAACGGGCAAGCGCTGAATGACGCTATGGATAAATTCCTGGTCGAAATGGAAAATGTGGCCGGCGGATCAATTGAAAATCCGGATCAGCTGAATGAAGCTTACGCGGAATTTTCAGCCAAAGAAGATGAGTTTTCCGTGAATTCGCGCGGCTTCATAAACTCGCTCGAAGATCTCAAGCCTCTCCAGGATAAAATCAGGGCGGATCTCGCGGGGATTGAGAAAATATATTTTAAGATAAAATAAACTCCCGCACCCAATTCGGTGAGAGAGCAGATATAATTATGTCGCAGAAAAAAACCATAATCTGGACAATAATCGCCTTTGCCATAATCGGCGGGATTGTTTATTTTTCGTTTCTTCGAAAACCAAAAGTACAGTACGTAACAACGGACGCAAAAACGGAGGATCTCAAGGAAACAGTTTCCGTGACCGGAACGCTGAAGGCTAATGACACCCTATTGCTAAATTTTGAAACCACCGGGCGAGTCAGATCGGTGGATGTCAGGGTTGGCCAAAAAGTGGGAAAGGGCGACGTAGTCGGATATCTTGACAATGCCAACTTACAGCTGGCGACTGACCAAGCTAAGGCTAATCTGGAAAAAGCGCAGGCTGATGCCGGTATAAGTTATGATACCATCAACAGCGCCGAGGTGGGCGCAGACAACGCGGATAAATATCTTGACGACACAAAGAGCCTTAATAAAAGAAATATTACGGCCGCCGAACAGAAAGTCAGCGATGCAAAAAATTATTCCGAAGACGCCCAAAGCTACTATGATAAGGTGAAAGACGACAATGGCGCGGACAGTTCAGCGACCAAGCTGGCGAAACTCACGCTTGACACGGCCGAGGCCAACTACGAACAAGCCAAAAAAGCCCTGGACGTGGCTGATCAGACAGCCGATCTTTCTGAAACATCAGCGGAAAATTCCCTCGAAACGACCGAAGCGACACTCTCCGCGGCAAAATCGAAATATGTCACGGCTTCAAAAGACGCAACGGTAGCGAGTTTTGAAGCCGCGTATCAGACAGCGCTCAACAATCTTGACAAAGCCGTGCTTCGCGCGCCCGCGTCCGGCATGATCAAAGAAGTGAACTACAAGGCTGGAGAAGTTCTTGGTTCGACCGCGACAACATCTTTTGCCAAAATGATTTCCTATGACTTTATTCTTGAGGCGAAAGTTTCCGAATCGGACATTGCCAAAATAAAATTAGGCCAGAAAGCGGCTCTTTCCTTTGACGCTTTTGATCCGGATGAGAAATTCACGGCCTCGGTCGTTTCGATTGATCCTTCAGCCACAGTCGTTCAGGACGTGGTGGATTATGTCGTGAAACTTTCGATGGAAAAAGACGATTTGCGCCTTAAGGACGGCATGAGCGCCGATTTGGATATCCTTATTTTTGAAAAAGATGACGTTTTAGCCATTCTGGAACGGGCGATAAAAGATGTTGACGGGAAAAAGATCGTGCAAATTCTTGAAAAAGGAAAGCCGATTGACAGGGAAGTGAAAACGGGGACGAAGGGCGATGGGGGAATGATCGAAATCATTTCCGGGCTGAAGGAAGGGGAATTAGTAATCACTTCGCAAAAATAGCGCAAAGCTCAAAACTCAAAGCTCAAAACCACAGCGTAAAATTCAAAGCTAAAAATAAAAAAGTTCTACGCTTTAAGTTGTAGTTTTGCGTTTTGCACTTTGCGTTTTGAGTTTTTTTATTATGTTGATCAGCGTAAGAAATTTGTGCAAGGAATACGACAACGAAGGCGTCAAAACCAAGGCGCTTTGCGGCGTTTCTTTTGATATTGATAAGGACGAATTCGTGGCTATTATGGGCCCGAGCGGCAGCGGAAAATCAACCCTGATGCAGCTTTTGGGATTTTTGGACCGGCCGTCGGACGGACAATATTTTTTTGAAGGGCGCGACACGAAAGATTTTTCCGACGATGAGCTGGCATATTTTAGAAATCAAAAAATCGGTTTTGTTTTTCAGTCTTTCAATCTTTTGCCCAGAACGACCGTTTTTGAAAACGTGGAATTGCCACTCTTATATGACGAGCGGAAGGAATCGTCCGGCCTTATAAACAAGAAAGTCCACGAGGCTTTGAGAGCGGTTGATCTTGAGCATCGCGTCAACAATTTATCCAACCAGCTTTCCGGAGGAGAGCAGCAGCGTGTTGCGATTGCGAGAGCTTTAGTCAATGATCCGGCGCTAATCTTGGCCGACGAGCCGACTGGAAATCTTGATTCAAAAAACGGTCTTCAGATAATGCGGATTCTCCAAAATCTTAACAGGGATGGTCATACTATCATCATGGTTACCCACGAGACCTATACTTCCGAACACGCCAAGCGCATCATCCAAATGCTGGACGGGAAAGTGGAAGATGATTATTTGGTGAAGAAGAGAAGGATCGCGGACGGAGAAGAAAGACTTTTGAAATAATTTTCAATTTTCAAGTCTCAATTTACAATCAATTTTCAATGATGCAATTTTCAATTATTAAAAGGCTCCAAAGTTTTGAAATTGATCATTGATAAATTGAAAATTCATTGAAAATTGTAAATTGGTAATTGAAAATTAAAACGCATGCGTTTTAGTGATCCCGTAAAAATAGCCTATGGCAATATCAAGGGGGCGAAATTCCGCTCTTTTTTGACTATTCTCGGGATTGTGATCGGGATCGCGTCCGTAATCATAATCATCGCCATCGGATCCAGCGCCCAGGAGCTGATTTTGGATCAGGTGAAGGGAGTCGGGTCGAATCTCATTGGAGTTCTTCCCGGAGCCTCCGAGGAAAAAGGGCCGCCGGCGAGCGCGATGGGCGTCATAATCACCACCCTCAAATATAATGACCTCAAAGCTATTCTTCAGAAAAGCAATGTTCCTGACGCGGTTGACGGAGCGGCTTATATCAGCGGAAACAATACTGTCCAATACGAAGACAAGGACAAAAATTTCACTTTCCAGGGAACGACTGCCAGCTATGTAAACGTCGAGAATGCTGAAATCGACAAGGGGCGCTTTTTCACCAAAGAAGAAGAAACAAGTTTGTCCCGTTTCGCCGTGATCGGCGCTGAAGTGGCGACAGACCTTTTCGGGGAAGGGGGCAATCCGGTCGGAAAAAGAATAAAGATCGGAAAACAAAACTTCGAAGTGATCGGTGTTTTCACCAAGCGCGGTTCGGCCGCTTTTTCCAATCAGGATACGGCTATTTTCATACCTCTGTTCACGGCGCAAAAAGTGATGCTCGGAGTGGACTATCTCAACTTCATCCGCGTCAAAGTTGACAGCGAAGCGAATATCGATCGGGCAAAGCTGGACATCACTGCGACGCTTCGCGAGCAGCATGACATCAAAAAAGCAATCGATGATGATTTTTCGGTGCGCGACCAAAAGGCCGGCCTTGATGCCATTACAAATATCACCGGGGCGATAAAATATTTTTTGGCGGCGATCGCGGCTATTTCTCTCCTTGTCGGCGGAGTGGGCATAATGAACACGATGCTCATTTCCGTCAACCAAAGAATTCGCGAAGTGGGGCTTCGAAAAGCGATCGGAGCCAAAAATTCCCTGATCATGCTCCAGTTTCTGGTTGAGTCGATTTTTGTGACGCTTTTGGGCGGTGTCATTGGAATCATCATTGGAATTCTGGTAACTTTTCTGGCGGCAGTGATCATTCAAAAGCTGGGATATCATTGGCCGTTTATCGTCACGATGTCGTCGATTTTGCTCGCGACCGGAATCTCACTGCTTATCGGAGTATTTTTCGGAATTTATCCCGCCCGCAAGGCCGCGAAGTTGAATATCGTGGAAGCGCTGAGATATGAATAAAAAGTATGGGTCTAGATCATAAAACAATTTTCAGATTCGGTATCAGATCTCCCCACGAATGGGCGGTTGTTTTTCGCTTGGCGCTTCGCAATCTGCGCATGAATAAGATCCGAACCGCGCTTACGGTAATTGGGATTGTAATTGGGATTATGTCGGTGATAATAGTAATGGCCGGCGGAACCGGCCTCAAAAACTATGTTTTGGGGCAGGTCGATGTTTTTGGAACGGATTATATCCAGGTGGAGGTGAAGGTTCCCGGTGTTTCGGAAATGTCGTCGGAAAATATTTCCGGCAGAGGAACGGGTCTTGCCATCACAACGCTCAAAGAAAAAGATGCCGAAGCGGTCGCAAAAATTCCCAATGTCAGAACTTGGAGCGCGGGAAATATGGACCAGGAGCTGGTAAGCTATAGCAGCGTGAACAAAAGAGTGATGATCTTCGGCGTGAATCCCGCGTATGTCGAAATTGACCGCCAGATCCAGCCGGTTGAAGGAACCTTTTTCTCCGAGAGCGATGAAGCCGGAGCCGCCCAGGTGGCGGTTATCGGCGCCGGGGTTAAAAAAAGTTTTTTCGGAGAAGGGGATGCCGCGGGAAAAAATATCAAAATAAAGGACCAAAATTATCGGGTCGTCGGAGTGCTCAAAGAAAGGGGAGCCGGCGGATTTTTCAATTTTGACGATGTTGTCTATATTCCCTTCAAAACGCTCAATAAAAAACTGCTCGGAATTGACTATGCCCAGTTCATCACGTTTAAGGTCAAAGATACGGCGCGCATGGAGGAAACAGCCGTTGATATCCGGGAAACGATGCGGCGCGAGCATGATATAACTGATCCCGCGAAAGAAGATTTCATAGTTATGTCCGCGGCGGAAGGGAAAGATATGATCGACAAAGTTTTTGGGACGATCAACTATCTGCTTTTGGCTCTCACCTCCATCTCTCTTTTGGTTGGGGGAGTTGGTATTATGAATGTCATGTATGTGGCCGTCACCGAGCGGACGCGCGAGATCGGGCTTCGCAAAGCGCTCGGCGCGACAAACTCGGGAGTTCTGCGGCAATTTCTTTTTGAAGCCGTTATTGTGACATTCATCGGCGGAGCGGTTGGAATTCTTTTCGGGGTGATTTCGACCTATCTTCTTAATAATTTTTTGATCCGGCTCGGATATATGCTTCAATTTTCCGTTCCCGCGAAATCCATCATCACCGCGGTCGGATTTTCCGTTTTCACCGGCCTCATTTTCGGCATCTATCCCGCGTGGAAAGCCTCGCAACTCTCGCCAATCGAAGCGTTGCGAAAATAAGCTTCCATCCTAAGATCCGATCTTAGGATGGAATAAATCTATGCGAAAAGAGCGATTTTTTGAAGATCAATATTACCACATATTTAACAGAGGAACAGACAAGAGAAAAATATTTCTGGATGATTTTGATTATCGCCGCTTCTTACTTTCTATGCGGCTTATGAATGACGAAAAAGACGGTTTAATGATCCGATGGAGAGATTATAAAAAAACTTATTCCAGTTCGACGGTCGAAGCTTTCCTAAGATCGGATCTTAGGAAAAGAAATTCACTGGTTGAAATTGTTTGTTTTTCTCTTCTTCCTAACCACTATCATTTCATTCTGAAACAGCTGGCAAGAAATGGAATTGAAAAGTTTATGCAAAGAATTGGAATAGGATATACGATGTATTTTAACAAAAAATATGATCGCAGCGGAGTTTTGTTTCAGGGAAAATGCAAATCTAGTCTTATCAAAGCGACTCATCACCTTCTTTACCTTTCTGTCTATGTGAATTGCAACGCGGAAGTGCACGGTATCGCGAAAGCTGAAAATTATCGTTGGAGCAGTTTTTCTAATTCTATAAATAGAAGCAAGGATAATATCTGCAACGGAAAAGTGATATTTGATAATTTCAAGGAAAGTGAAGATTATAAAATTTACGCAAAGGAAAATGTAGAAGCGATGAAACAAAAAAAAGAGGACGAGAAATTAGTCTTGGAATAGCTTTCCTAAGATCGGATCTTAGGATGGAATTTGCCAACAAAAAAAGCCTTCTTTCGAAGCGCTTGAAAAATAAAGATGTGATCCGGAAGAGCCTCATGGCTCTCCCGGATCGGAACTGCAAGACAGGAAGGATTTTGAGATGTTATCTCTGCCCGGAAGTCGGTTCTCCGGAAAGATTCCTTACCGTCTTTTACTTCGGCAGGGTGTTACTGCAGCATGACCTCGAAGGGAACCGCCGTCGCTGTCAGGAGAGCGTAGGCGGGGGTGCCCCGGGAGGTCGCGATGATGGCCATGCAGGTCCGGGGATCAAAGATGGCGCCTTTTGCCTTCTTAGCATCGGCGAAATCCTGGATTTCCCAGGGGATCCCCTTGCAGAACTCGGCGGGCAGAGCCTGATCGGCGCGCTTTTTTTGCCCATAGTCCGCTTCCGCCAGCAGGGTATTGTTGGCCGGATGGAAATGGTAGACGCCACGTGGCGACCCCAAATTTACCTTGATCGTGAACTCATCCATCCGCTGCCCCGCCGGCATTGCCAGCATACGTGGGCTTTTTTCTTTTCCGCACTGGGGGACGTAACCCATGAGCTCGATGGGTGCCGCCCTCGGGTCTGCCAAAGGGTGCTGGTTGAACATAGAAACCTCCGTTAAGCGGTGGTTGTTTTTCGCGCAAGTGAAGGCGGGACACGCTAGCCTTCTCTCGCACAGCCATAGCCGCGTACATATCGGGGAATAGATTTTTTAGGTACTTCTCCTCCTTTGTGATGGGTTGATATTTGTCCCCGTCTGCCATCTCTTTAGAAAATTATAACAAAAATAAAAAAAATACACAATTATTTCCCGTATAGAACCATTTGGAACTCTAAAATTAAAAACCCCAGGCAAGTGAGCTTGGATGGAATGCGGGGCGGCATCCACAAGACATCACTCGCCTGGGGCCAGCCAGGAGGAAGGTGAAACATGGCCTCCGAGGTAAGTTTTTTCTAATATCGATCTTAGAACAGCCTCGAACGCATCTAAAAATTTTAGACCTTTCTGCTTCATAAAGAACAAATATTGATCATGTAAAAAGGATCCACGGGCGGTCTAGGCTCCAAAACAAAAAAATGTATTGGTGGCGCGGAGTTGAAGCGTCGTTTGGCGAATCGCTCGACCATGCATGGTGTCGGGTTCTCCCCGGAGCAACTCCGACCATGAAATTGCCCAAAAAGGCGCAAATAATGGCCTTCTTAGCCGGACGGCGCATTTTCACCCTCCGCGTTGCCGTTTCTCCTTTTCCACCCGTGGATTTTGGATATTAACAAAATTTTGTAAACTTGTCAAATTTAAAAAAGCCCAGGAAACTGCTATTGACGGGGGATAACATTCCTGCTACAATTTAAAGTTAAAAAATTAAGAAGAAAGCGTATTACTAAACATATAAATATTTACCTTATTTAAAGCAAATTTATGGCTAATGAAGTAAAAACTTTGCGCGAAAAAGAAGGAAAGAAAACGTGGAAATTTTGGTTGGCCTTTTGGTTTATTGCGGCCATTTTGCTTTTTTCCTGGTATGTATTTTTGCAAATAAGAAACAAAAATATTCAAAATCTGAAATCTTTGACAAGTTTTTTGCCGGTAGGGAGCGAACGAAGAAATGAACTCACGGTTCTGGCTGATATATATGACAAGGCCGGCGGATTTGATCGCGAACAAACTTTTCTCATTCTTTTCCAAAACGACATGGAGCTTCGCCCGGGCGGCGGCTTTATCGGGTCATTTGGAATTCTCAAAGCAAAAAATGGAAAGGTGGGCGATATTCAGATTCACGATACGGGCGTTTTTGACGGCCGCGTTCCTGACACAGAGCAACCCCCGTATCCCATGGCGGAAATGCTCCATATAAAAAGCTGGCAGATGAGAGATTCCAATTGGTCGCCTGATTTTCGCGTGAACGCCGAAAAGGCGGAATATTTTTATAAGCTGGGACAAGGCGGTGAAAATTTTGACGGAGTGATCGCTATCAATACCAAGGTTCTGAATTCCATCCTTGAAATCACAGGGCCGGTCAAAATCGCCGATTATCCCGGTGAATATAACGATGAAACGGCCATTCTTCAGCTTGAATACCAGGTGGAGAAAGGCTATCAGGAACAGGGAATCATGAAGGGAGAGCGGAAAAGCGTCATGAAAGACATGGCTAAAGTCTTGATTGAAAAAATACATAACTTGAATGTTTCGCAGCAGTTGGAGCTGGCGAAAAAAATAGAGGAAAATCTCAAACAAAAGAATATCCAGATGTTTTTCAAGGACGAAAGTCTGCAAGCGGAAGCGGAAGAAATAAACTGGGCGGGGCGGGTGAAAAATTATAAGGGAGATTATCTGATGGTTGTTGACGCGAATCTCAATTCCTTGAAGAGCGATCTTTGCATAAAACGGGAAATTAAATACGAAGTCGACTTGAGCGCTGAAAAACCGCAAGCAGAGCTCGCGCTCACCTATGATCATACTTGCCGCACACGCGACTGGATGACGGCCAATTATAACGATTGGCTGCGGGTTTATATTCCGGACGGATCGTGGCTGGCGGATTCCAGTGTTCCTCAAGAAAATCTTCGCTTTGGTAACGATTTAGGCAAGAAAGTTGTCGGTGTGCCGGTTTATGTTGAAATCGGAAAAAAAGAAACTATCACCTTGAAATATGATTTGCCTGCTGAACTAAAAAACAATAATTACAGTTTGTTTATCCAAAAACAATCCGGATCAGGGGAGGTGCCGGTCAGCATTTCGGTGAAAAAAGCGGACGGATCAGTCAGTGAAATAAACGAGGTGCTGCTGGAAGACAAGATGTTCAGTTTCTAGAGCCTGACTTCGGGATTGACAATTTCTCCGGGATGATGTATAATTATCGGTTAATTTAATAAATAAGCATTACTATGAATTATTCTCAATTTAGGTCCATTTTATCAAGAAAAATAGGTCTTATGCTGCTGGCCGGCCTTCTTCTCGCGGCTATTTCGTTTTGGGGAATAATGCTTCTTTCTCCGCGCTATCAATCTAATTTCGACGTTCTGGTGATTCAAAACCAGGAAAGTTTTGTTGATTCCTATACGCTTGCCAAATCAACGGAGCATTTTTCAAAGTTGCTTTCGGAGAGCGTCTATACGGAAACTTTTCTCAATAAAGTCATAGAAGGCGATCCGGAACTTTCGAAAATTTTGCCGATTGAAAGAGAAGATCGCATGAAAGCCTGGGGGAAAATGGTTCAAACTTCCATCAATGCCGAGTTGGGAATGATTCACCTCAAAGTTTTGTCGAATGACAAAGGACAGGTTGAAAGATTGTCGAAAACGGTCGCGAGCGTCCTTGCGGAAAATAACAATTTGTTCATCAGCGAAAACCAAAAAATTGAAGTGCGCATGATAAACGCGCCGCTGATCAAGAATAATCCCGGAATGAATATGCTGTCTTTCACTGTCGTGGCTTCTTTCCTTATCGGGGTACTTCTGGTGTTTATTGCCTCATTTTACAAAAATTTCATTGATCAGGAGAAATCAAAAGTTGATAGAACGGCGGAAATAAATAATTGGAATCGAACCGTGGCGGAGGATGACCTTGGAAATATAATTGACGCTGAAACCGGAGAAATTATTTTGTGATGATTGCCGGCTTGGAACTTTTTCCAAGCCTTTAAATCCTCATAAATGAGGTGGAAACAGTTTTTTTAAAAACTGAATACGTGAATAAATGAACAAATTCTCCCCGCCAAAGTGGCGGAGGAGGATTGAGTATAAGTCAAACCATGGCTCCGCCTGCGGCGGATGCCTAAAAAATTTCTTGCGACTCGTTAGTTTTTCCAAAAAGAAAACAAAAGCAAGGTTTTTCGCAGAAAATTCAGTGGGAGCTCACTGACTGCGAAAGCGGAATTTTTCTATTCAGATATTCAGTGGGAGCTCGCTGACTGTATAGGACTTTCAAGCCGAGTTTTGTTCAGGAAAACAAAAAGAGAAGCGAGAACAAAGGAGTTCGACCATGGTCATCAGAAAGTTTTTAGTAACTGCGCTGGTTGGCCTTTCGCTGTTTTTCTTCAGCGGCCAAGCGCAAAGCGCAGACCCGATCCCCGCTGAAGAGTCCGGTGAGAAGACGGGTTGGTATAGGTGCTCCGGCGGCGGAGGAGAGGCTCCAGAAGCCGCTTCCGCCGAAAAATCCGATCCGAGTGTGATCCGCGAGTGGAAAGACGCCCGCGACGGCCACACTTATCAGGAACGGAGAAACCAGGAGAGCGGGCATCTTTACACGGCTCGCAAACCCAACAAGTGGGAAAGCGCTAAGAACGAGGACAGAGAAGACGGGAAGTTTTGGAAATCCCCGTTCTGTAGTCCTCGTGACTCCTGGTCGGCCAAAAAACCGCCAAAAGAGTCGAAAAAGGTTACGGCGGTCAAGGGTTTCATCCCCACTCCGGCACTCAAGTTTGCCAAGGGGAAAACCATGAAAGTCGTGGCGGTTAATGCCAATTTGGGCCGGATCGAGGATGGTTTTGTCCTGCCGGCTGGCGGCGACCAAAATGGGAAAGTCCCCGTGGTAGTCTGCTTCAATTCCGAACTCCCCGGCTCTGGCTGGAAAGTCGTGAGTGGCGACCGCTATTTCAACAACGCGCTTGGCGGCAGCAAGCGAGGCGAGTTGATTGTTTGGGGACTAGACGGCGCAAGCTATGCCAAGATGCAGGGCGGGATGTTCGAGGAAAGAGACCCTGCTTATATGGCATTGGTCGCCGAAACTTATGGCAGCGACTTGGATAAGCTCGAAAGAGC
Organism: Candidatus Moraniibacteriota bacterium; assembly: GCA_030679895.1. Lineage (GTDB taxonomy): Bacteria > Patescibacteriota > Minisyncoccia > Moranbacterales > UBA11712 > Fen-1326. The sequence continues at coordinate 64,316 of JAUXSN010000039.1, forward strand.
ATCCCTGATCAACAAGGGACAGCTGGATGGGGTTATTCAGGCTTGCGGTCTCAAGAAGTTTGATGTCCCGATGGACGGCATCCGCTACGCGGCCGATCGCGGTGAACTGGTTCAGGCTTGCAAAAAGGCGGATCGGCGCCGGGGTTACATTCGCTTTGCGGATGATGGTGGTCTAACCATTAGTCCTGAGCCGATCGGAATGATTATGAGTGCTGGATCGGCATTATTCACGTCCACGGTCCTGCGTAACCACAATACCCCTTGCCTCTCGACTGAGAGCAATGGCGTGGAGCTTTTCGAAAAGGATTTTGCCTTCTGGCAATCTTTCCGGAAAGACGAAAAAGTCGGTGCATACCCAAATCCGGCTCAAGGCGCAAGAAGATATACCTCCCAAGGAACCGAAGCTCCCGTCAATAACGGCGGTGAGGTTTCTTACCAGCAGTTCGCGGCTGGTTTGGGCGGGGGATACAGCGACTACCTTGACCTCCCCGGACGCACCCGCTGGTGGGTGAACCCGAAGCGGGTGGAGATTCCGATCGGCGGCGGAATAAGCCGCGATCCGAATTTCCGCGGACGGTTTGCATGGCATAATATCGCCTTGCGGCCGTTTGATTTCGAGCTGTCCCCGGATGCTTTTCTCGGGGTTGGCCCGGCGGCGAAGTTTGGCTGGTATAAGTATCAGGTACTGCCATCTAGATTTTCGGGGCACGGCCAAAGCCGATCCTTTGGGATTTGGCCCGAGCTGATAACCAGAGAATCCTGGGGCGGGACGGATACGACCATCGGTTTGCTTTTCGGCCGCCGATGGGAAAAAGGCGACTTTAATTTTTCCGCTAGCCGTCGTTTTGGCACAATCGATGCCGCGACGGAGTGGTGGTGGAATCCGGTTGCCAGTGGAAAATGGGGAAAGCTCCTCCCCGGCGCGAAGGCTTTTGCGCTCTGGGAAACTGACGGGTTCTTTCATGCAGGTTTGATGCCGGTGATCTACCAATCCCCGTGCGATGACCTGTTCAAGATCTCCGCCGGTCCGGCTTTCATGCGTTTCCGCCATGGGCCCATGGGAGGCGGGGTGAAGGTTCAGGCTGAAGTTTTCGGCGGCGTGTATCTGTCTTACGGCCGCTATTTCGGCAAACGGAATTTCTTTATGGGTTCTGTCGACCCCTATCGCGTATACTGGACGCTTCAGAATGCGATGGTGGAATGCGGAACCAAGGAGGTTCCCTGGGACGTGCCAGAAATCGAGCCGATTGTTCCACAAATTTCACCTCCGGCTCCGGTAATCCCAGCCGCGCCGAAGTTGATCTCTCCTCCTCCGGCGATTGAAACACCGCCGGTTAAAATAAAAAAACTCAAGCTGCGTAAAAAGCAGTTAAGGGAGCGGTGCCTAGTGACACAGCCGGAAGCGCCGATCCAGGTTCCAAAACCGCCCGAAAAAGGGTGGCAGGAGACCGTAAAGGAGTGGTGGATTTCTCTCACTGCTTCCCCTTCGGCGGATCCGAACAAAACCGAGGCTAAGCCGGTGGAAACACCCGCAACAGCGCCTCCAAAAACGATGTGAACCCCGTTCCGCGCCAGAAGCAAAAAAGCTGACGGCGCGGGACACAACTTCCCTGCGTGAAGTGGGGATAACACTGAAAAGGAGTGAATTATGAATGCGAAGAGATTGGCAAACCGGATGTTGTTTCTCATTTTGGTCCTGGCCATTGCGGTTCCGGCCACGGCTCTGGCGGCAACCTATCTGCCTCACGGCGCCACGATTACGGCGACCGTTTCCGGAGACACTGCCACTATCACCGTTACTGGGATCTCCGGAGCTTCCGTGGAGCGCTATTATTGGGAGCGTATTGACAAGTCTCCCGGGATGACCATGGACCTCAAGCAAGGCCGGCGATTCCAGGTGATGTCCGGGGGCAAGTACCTCCTGATCACTCCTGAAATGGCCTCGGGCGGGCCCTATAAGCTCATCGGAGTCGGCATCGACTGCTCCAATGAAAAGGGCTGCTGTCTCATCGTTAAGTAAAATTCCGGCCGGACCCCGGCCATCATCGCCCCCATAAGGAGGTAACAAAGGGGGCAAAGAAGTAGAAGTATTGAGCCGTATCAGAATGTGATCTGCCATCGCGCAGACATGTATCTGATACGGCTCTTAATTTTGGAAAAATTATATAAAAAATAAGCGAGCCGGATTTCAGCTCGCTGTCAGTCCCCGGAACGTGTCCCGTGGATGATAATTTTGGTCTTGCCCTCCTCCGCCCAGTCGAACAGCCGGACAATCTCGGGCCGCGTGACATGGACGCATCCGTTGGTCGCGAGCGCGCTTCTTCTCTTTTTGGGATTTAGGTGCTCTTTTGGAGGCACTTCTCCCTCATGAATGGCCTTGCGGTCGCCATTCCAAATGAAGAAAAGAGAATAGGGCATCCAAGTGTTGTGGGTCTTGGAAAAATAGCGCCGTCTTTTTTGGACAACAACATATTCTCCCGGATCGGTTATTTTGACGCCATCACCCGTAATGACGTTAAAATCGAAGAGCTTTATCCCGTTTTCGTAGGCTGTTCCCGTCTGGGTCAACTGGTTGATGAAAATCACCTTGCCTTCTTTTGGAATTGAAGGTGAATTTTCCCCGAAAGCCGGCAAAAATCCGACAAGTATGAATAAAAGAACAAAGGCTATATTCATGATTTCCCCCAAAGATCATAAGATATCCCCATATTTGAGGTTTGGAAATTATATTACTATATATAGGTCCAGTCAACAAAAACGCTCCTGGCTTATTAAAAATAACAAAATAATGCTTTATATAAGCCATAAAAACACTTGACAAAATTATTGCAAAATGATATTATACGAAGTTAAAACAAAAAGTTAACCTCTCGAAAAATGCGCTTCCATAAGCCCATTTTCCGGGAGATAAACCTATCTTTCCCGATATCTTAAAAAAAAGGTGGTTCTATGAAAAAAGGTATTTTTCTGCTGGCGTTGACGACCTTTATTCTTTTCTCCGGCAATGCTCAGGCCAAGGGAAAAGCGGTTGGCCGATTGACTGCTCTCGTCGCTACGGAGTCTCTCCGGGATAAGGGCTACAATTTTACAGGAGGTCACTGGTTTACCGAACAGCGATCTTTCCAAAAAAAAGCCAAGGGCGGCGGTAATATAATTGTTATCTTGGGAGCAGACGAGGAAGGAAAAGAAGTCAAGTCATTTTTCATCTCCCTACCCTTATCTGCTCAGGATGAAGTCAAGGAAGCTGTACTGACTGCGGTTTTGAGCCTGGCTTCTGCAAGAGGAGCGAAAAGTCCGGATCTGATTGAGGTCGGGACCGATTTGCTTCTTGATCTCTGGCCCAAAAAGATTGCAAAGTATTGGGGGACCAATACTAGCGGCCTAAAATTGAAAGGTTGCCAGATCGCAGTTTCGCTGAGAAATATCGGCGGCGGCAAAGTCCAAATCCAGATCAACTGACTGGCCGCGCGTCCGGGAGCATTCCTCTCTCGAGGAAAGGGGAATGCTTCGCTTTACAAAGTGCGTGAAAATATCATTCATTTTGTGAGAGCGAATATATGATTAAAAAATATTCTCAAAATCTCATCGAAACCTCAACCGCGATTTTCATTGTCGCGGCGGTTTCGATTTTTATTTTCGCCAATTTCATCGTCGGCTTCAGTTTGCCGCTCTATCTTTTCGCGGTCGCGTTCGGCTTTGTCCTTTCAGTCGTTTATCCAAGAAGCGGATTTTACGCCATTGTTTTTCTCACGGTTATTTTTGAAAGGTTTTTCACTCTAGTTCCGATATATTGGAACCGGGCAGAATACAAAATATATCCGATCGACATCATTTTCGCCGGAGTGATACTGGGAATTATTTTTCAACTCATAAAAAACGGCCTGCCGAGAAAGCTGAAAATCGCTGATTATCTGGTCGCGGTGTTTATTTTTGCCGGCGCGGCTTATTTTATCGCCAGCGCATATCTGCTCCGGACGGACGCATCGATCGCCTTCAGCACGTTCAAAAATTATTCTTTTTACGGACTTTTCTATTTTGTCGTCATATTCCTGTTCAGCGATAAAGAAAGACTCCTTAGACTTCTTAAGTTTTTTATGGCCGGCGCGGTTGTCGCGACAATCTTCATTTTCATCGGAATAATCCGCGGCGAAGGATTGTGGACCGGGTTCACCCCGCTTTCCACTCCAGGAACGCGCATTCTGGCTTTTCCGCACGCTTTTTTCTTCACGATGGCCGTTCTGGTTTCGCTCGCTTGGATCGCTTTTCGAAAAGACAGCTATGCAACATTTCTCAAAATAATGATTCCGATCTGGGCAATCGGCATTGTCGGCTCCCTTATGCGCCATCTTTGGATAAGCCTTTTTGTCTCAATAATTTTTATCTTTTTTCTTCTGCCGAAGGAAAACAGAAACCGGCTTAAAAAAATTATGTTCCATTACGCGTTGATCGGAGTCATCGCCATGATTTTTTTGTCATATTTGTCTTTTCTTTTTCCCGCCTCTGATTTTTCAAAAACTTTCGCGAGCGCAACAGGAATAACCGGGAAACGTTTTGTTTCCACGGTCCAGGTGACTTCCGATGAAAGTCTCAACTGGCGAAAATCCGTTTGGCAGAGCACCTGGCGGGAATATAAAGACAATTTGATTTTTGGCCTTGGATATGGAAAAAAAGTTTCGGTTGAGATCGGCACGAAATACAAAGATTTTGTTGAAATCCGAAATATCCACAACTCGCTTCTCACTATTTTCATTCAAATGGGGCTCTGGAGCGCGCTTTTGTTCGCATCCCTCTTCTGGCTACTGGCAAAACCTCTTCTGATGAAAGTATCCCGCGCTTTTGACCCGTTTGATCTTCAGTTTCTTAAGATTGCCTTTTTAGCCATATTTTTGAATTATCTGATCGCGTTTCTGTTTCAGACATATCTCGAAACAAATCTTCTGGGAATATTTTTTTGGATAATTTTGGGCGGATTAGCCGTGTTAAATTCAAATACTAAAATCGAGTCTTAGAAAAAAATATGCGTATTCTGGAAGTCAACAAATTCAACCACGTTCGTGGCGGAGCCGACAAGCACTTCGTGGATTTGGCAAATCTGCTTCAAGAAAATGGAAATGAAGTGGCGGTTTTCGCGATGGATCATCCGGAAAATATCCCTTCTGAATGGTCAAAATATTTCGTCAGCCGCGTGGATTATGAAAACGGAAGCGCTCTGAATAAAATCAAAGGCGCATTGAGAATTTTTTGGTCATTTGAAGCCCGCCGTAAAATCGGAAAACTGCTTGATGAATTCCAGCCGGAAATTGTTCATATTCATAACATCTATCATCAAATTTCTCCATCTATTTTATCGGAAATAAAAAAGCGCGGAATTCCGGTTGTGATGACAGTCCACGACTGGAAAATGATTTGCCCTAATTACCTTTTGAATTGTGGAGGAAAACTCTGCGAAAAATGCGTCGGCGGAAAATACTGGCACTGTCTCAAAAATAAATGTGTGAAAAAATCATATCTCAAAAGCTTGATCTCAATGCTGGAAATGTATTTCCATCGATTTATCAGGGTTTACGAAAAAAATATTGACCTATATATCGCTCCCAGCCAGTTTGTGAAGGATAATCTCGCAAAAGCCGGATTTTCTGAAAGCAGAATCAAGGTTTTACCGCATTTTGCAAAAGCCGTAGACGCCCGACGTCTGCTAAATATGCAAAGCAATAATTACGCCCTTTACCTCGGACGCGTCTCGAAAGAAAAAGGCGTCGACGAGCTGATTGAAATTTTCAAGGATCTGCCAATCGATCTTGTCCTGGCTGGAAAAAGGGACTCGGATTTTATGATTCCGGATTTGCCGAACATCAAGCACGTCGGGTTTAAGCCATCTCAAGAAATTGAAAGCTTGATTCGAAATTCTCAATTTGTCGTTTCGGCTTCGCAACTTCCTGAAACTTTCGGCCTCATCGCGCTTGAAGCGATTGCCAATCAAAAGCCTTTTATCGGCTATAGAGCCGGCGCCTACGGAGAGATTGTCCGAAATGGAGTAAACGGATCCTTGGCCGAAAGCAAAGGAGAACTAAAATCTAGAATTGAGGAATTTTTGGTAAATAAAAACCGAAAATATTATTTTGACATAAGCCGATTCAGTCCTGAAAAGTATCATCAGAGCATAATTGACATTTTTCGGAGCCTTTGCTAAAATGTAAGGTCAATTTTTAAGTCTTAATTTAAACCTATGAAAATCGCAAAAAGAGCCATTCCATTCATCGTCGCTGCCGGACTTCTGGCGGCTTCGACCGCGTTTGCCGGAAGCGATCCGGAGCTTTATAAGCTTTCAAAATACAAAGGTTACGCAGGTGAAAAAGTGAAAATAACGGGGATAAATTTCGGGAAAAAGTCAGGAAAAGTCATGTTCGACGACTGGACAAAAGCCGAGATTGTCAGTTGGAGTAAAAAGAAGATCGTCATTCGCGTTCCTGATGTCGCCGTGACAAAAACGCATAAAGTGCGAGTCTGCAAAAGACACGACGACTGCACGAGGTCCCAAAAGTTTTTTGTGAAAAGAACCGGACCGGAACTTTGGAAAATCAAAAATTTGAGCGGTTCCAAAAAGTATCAGGGAAAACCGGGAGATAAATTAAAGCTGACCGGGCAAAACTTCGGCTCTGGACATGTCTCCGTTCTCTTCGGCAGCACTCCGGCAAAAATCACGTCGCGGACGAAGAAATGGATAAAAGTCATTGTTCCCGAATTGGCGCGCGACAGGACATACGCGGTCAAGGTGACCGATGGAGATCCTGATTCCAATACCCAAGATTTTTACGTGATTCCATAACTAAAGAATTTCCTAATCTTATGCGCATCGCATATATCGGACAAAAAGGAATACCGGCCAAAATCGGTGGAGTCGAAAGATACGTCGACGAAGTGGCGGTTAGAATGGCAAAGAAAGGCCATGAGGTTTTTGTCTATGTGAGGAGCCACTACACCCCTCAAAATATGAAGAGCTACAAAGGAGTAAAGCTGGTTCATCTGCCGACAATCAAGACCAAGCACCTCGATGCCATCTTGCATACTTTTTTTTCGACGATCCATGCCCTTTTTCAAAATTACGACGCGATACACTACCATTCTCTCGGCCCGACATCTCTTTCTTTTGTTCCCAAGATTTTTTGCCGCAAGACTGCAATTATCGCAACCTATCAATCACAAGATTATTACCAAGCTAAATGGGGATTTTTGGCGCGCTTATATTTGCGTTTTGGCGAATTTATGACGCTTCATATGCCTGATAAGGTAATCTCGGTTTCTGAAATCCTGCGCAATTATGGCCTTAAATTTTATAGGAAGGATTCAATAATTATACCCAACGGCGTGACGCTATTCCGAAAAGCAGGATCTCTTAACATTTTCAAAAAATGGGATCTTAAGCGCGGAAGATATTTTTTGACGGTGAGCCGTCTTGTGCCGCACAAGGAAATTCACACGCTTATCAAAGCTTTCGCGAGTCTTAAAACGATGAAAAAAATAGATCGTGACTGGAAGCTTGTAATTGCTGGGGGAGGCAGTTACACAGATCGCTACGTGAAAGAGCTAAAAGACATGAATCGCGGGCGGAATGATGTGATACTCGCCGGAGTGCAGAAAGGAGAAAAACTGGCCGCGCTTCTCCAGAACGCCTACGCCTTTGTCCAGCCTTCACGGTCGGAAGGCCTGTCGCTCGCGCTTCTTGAAGCCATGGGAGCGGGGCTGGCGCCGCTGGTGAGCGATATTCCGGAAAATATGTCCGCGGTCAAGGGAAACGGTTTTATTTTCCGGACCGGAGACGTTTTTGACCTCATGAACAAAATAGAATATCTTGTCAATAATCCCGGCAAGGTTAAAAAAGCCGGTCAAAAATCCATAGAGATAACGAAAGATTACTATAATTGGGATAAAATCGTAAAAGAGATAGAAGCGGTTTATACTGAAGCTATTGAAGAGAAATCAAGAAAAAATTTTCGTCGGGAAATTAATTTCGCGAGGAAAACTCGCATTTTTTAAGAGTAAATATGCCTAATACGTCCAAACTCAAAAACTTCCTCTCTCGCATAATCTTTATCGCCCTCGTCGGTGCGTTGGTCGCTTTTGTCTATTCCATGTTTCTTCCCAGATATTGGCAAGTGACCGGAAAAATCGTGGTTGTGCCGTCCGGGACATCGGTGACGGCAGGACAGAACTTATATTTAGAAGCTGGGAATACGGCGGAAATCATGAATAGCCCGAGTTTCAAAAAAAACATTTTGGGCGATGATGCCAAGAATTATGATCATACGGAAACAGTTAAGAATTCTTCGACGGTCGCGGTAATTTTTTTAGCCACGGAAGCGGATATTAAATCAGCCGAAGATATAATCGTCACCTTACCGGAAAAAATAGCAACCCATGCACGGGATCTGTATAGCGGCCAGCCTTTTAAATATCTTCTCGTGAGCGATCCGGAAGTCTCGGGAAGCCTGGTAAAGCCGGATGTTTATAAAAATATTGCCTGGGGATTTTTGGCGGGCGCTATCATCTTTCTTTTATATTGGATTTTCATCGAAACTTTGCGAACGGCGCCCTCGGAAGCGGAAGAAAAATTTTCTGAAGAAAAACCGATCGTGCCGGATCTGCGGCCTGTTATTTCGCCTGCCATAGAACCGGAAATCGAAAAAGTTCCGGAGCCGGAAATTTTTTCCGCGCCGGAGCCGAAAGCGGAAGCGATTATCACTCCGCGCGATATGCAAAATGTCGCCCCTTCCAACCTTCCTATCGCCGAGGAAGATGAAACTCCGGCTGAAATTCAGGAGCCAAGCGACGAGGAAGTGAAAGATAGACTCAACAAGTTAATGAGAGGGGAGCTATAAAAAGCTCAAAGCTAAAAGCGCAAAGCGTAAAGCCACAGCTAAAAACTCAAAACTAACTTCATTGAAATTTTAGCTTTAAGCCGTGGTTTTATCAAAGCTTAAGGGAGGATGATTCATGGCTTATCACTCGAGGAAGGGCGGCGGATTTAATAAAAAATCCGCGATAGATCACCTAGGGGAATTTAGCAAATCCCTCCAGCCGATCCAGGATGATCTATTTGATGAATGCGGTATAGAAGGGGAGGAAAAGGCCATAAACCAGCTAGCCATGCTCGTGTCGGGCGCGAGAAGCGCGATAGATATGGCGGTTGGGTTTATAAAACACCGAATGCCAAAGAAATAGTACCATGTTCGAGGTGAAATCTCGACAAACCAGAAGGGTACCGGAATAGCGGACCCTTCTTTTCTTTATCAATTTTGATTTTTTTGATGAGATGGGGTAATATGAAAATACTAAAAGTGCCAAGAGTTATCCTAAAGTTTAGCTTTAGGAGCGCCTAAAGCTAAACTTTAGGATAAAAAGATGGAATTTATAAAAACTACTCTAAAAGACGTCTATCTTATCAAGCCCAAAGTCTTTCAGGACGAGCGGGGTTTTTTTCTTGAGTCATATAGCGAAAAAGTTTTTGCCGAAAACGGAATTGAAGCGAAATTTGTGCAGGATAACCATTCTCTTTCGGTGAAAAAAGGCGTGCTGCGAGGACTTCATTTCCAAAATCTGCCGCACGAACAGGCAAAGCTGGTGCGGGTGACGCGCGGGAAAGTATATGACGTCATTGTCGATCTGCGCAAAGATTCCGAAACTTTCGGAAAATGGGAAGGTTTTGAGCTATCCACTGACAATTTCCAAATGCTTTTCATTCCGCGCGGATTCGGCCACGCGTACTGCACACTCGAAGACAATACGGAATTTATGTATAAAGTAGACAATTTTTACGCTCCGGAAGCCGATTCCGGAATCATCTGGAACGATCCGGATTTAGCTATCAGCTGGCCGATCAAAAATCCGATTCTTTCGGAAAAAGACAGTAAGCTGCAAAAATTTAAAGATTTTATTTCACCGTTCAAATTATGAAATTATTAATCACCGGCGGTGCGGGGTTCATTGGAAGTAATTTCATCCGGTATATTCTAAACAAATACCCGGACTACAAAATCGTAAACCTGGATCTTTTGACATACGCGGGGAATTTGGAAAACTTGAGGGATGTTGAAAATAACCCCAATTATAAATTCATAAAAGGCGACATCGCGGACAAGAATTTAGCTAATGATTTGGCAAAAGACGCGGATATTATCGTCAACTTTGCGGCTGAATCGCATGTGGATCGCTCGATTTTGGACAGCGCGGCGTTCATCCACACCAATATTCTCGGAACGCATAATCTGCTCGAAGCGGCCAGAAATAACGGCCTCAAAAGATTCCATCATATCTCCACGGACGAAGTCTACGGCCATCTCGGCCCGAATGACCCCGCGTTTAACGAGAAGACGCCCTATGCGCCTCGCAGTCCCTACAGCGCCTCAAAAGCCGCCGCTGACCATCTGGTGATGGCCTATTTTCACACGTACAATCTGCCAGTCACAATTTCGAACTGCTCAAACAACTACGGCCCTTATCAATTTCCGGAAAAACTTCACGGATTATTTATTACTAACTTATTGGAGGGGAAAAAAGTGCCGGTTTATGGCGACGGCCGGCAAGTCCGCGACTGGCTTTTTGTTTCGGACCATTGCGAAGCCATCGATTTGATAATCCATAAAGGAAAGATTGGCGAAACATATTGCGTCGGCGGCAACTGCGAAAAACCGAATCTCGAGATAACCCAAAAAATTCTGGAACTTCTCGGAAAAGGCGAAGAGATGATAGAATACGTGAAAGACCGTCCCGGACACGATCGCCGCTACGCGATGAATTTCGCGAAAATAAAAAGCGAACTGGGTTGGGAGCCGCGGACGAATTTTGACGAAGGAATGCGAAAAACAGTCGAGTGGTATAAAAATAACGAGGATTGGTGGAAAACAATCAAGAGCGGGGAATATTTGAAATATTATGAAAAGCAGTATAAAGAAAGATAATTATGAAAAATAAAGTCCTCATCATTGGTTCCCACGGAATGCTTGGCCAGGATCTGGTGAAAGTTTTTGAAAAAGATATGAACTGGGAGGTTTTTGCTTATGACCGGGGAGAAATCGATATAACTTCCGAAGAAAGTTTGCGAAAAAAAATCGACGAATTTGAGCCGAGCGTGGTCATCAATGCAACGGGATATAACGCGGTGGATAAATGCGAATCGGACGAGATCGAATATGAACTGGCGAAAAAAATAAACGGCTATGGCCCGGGAATTTTGGCAAAAATATGCAAAGAAAAAGATATTCCGGTGGTTCATTATGTCAGTGATTATATCTTCGACGGCGAAAAGGGAGAATATGCCGAAAACGACAAACCGAATCCGATCAGCAACTACGGCCGGTCAAAACTGTTAGGGGAAGAAGAAATTAAGAAAAACACAGACAAATATTATCTCATCCGCACCTCCAAACTTTTCGGAGCTCACGGAAAATCAACGATGTCCAAGCGCAGTTTTTTTGACACGATGATCCATTTTTCCAAAGACAACAGTCTTATGAAAATTGTCGATGAAGAAAAAAGCTGTTTTACCTATACGCCGGATTTGGCGCTGGAGACCAAAAAAATGATCGAAGAGCCGGTTCCTTTCGGGATTTATCACGTGGTGAATGAAGGTCCCTGCACCTGGTACGAAGCGGCTTGCGAATTGTTCAAGCTGGCGAAAATTGAAGTGGAAGTGGTGCCGGTTCCGTCATCCGAATTTCCCCGTCCCGCCAAAAGACCGCCTTCGTCGGTGCTCGTGAACACAAAATTGAAACCGCTCCGAAACTATAAAGACGCCCTTAAGGAATATTTGGATAAAAATTATAATTTCTAAATTATGAGTAAAAAGCAAATGAAAGGCATTGTGCTGGCCGGTGGCACGGCCACAAGGTTGTTTCCCCTTACCGCGACAACCAGCAAGCAATTGCTGCCTGTTTATGACCGGCAAATGGTGTTTTATCCCCTAAATGTCTTGGTTAAGGCGGGGATAAAAGATATTCTGGTCATTGTTGCTCCGGAACATTCGGGCCAATTTTTGAATCTTTTAGGATCAATTTTCAAAAACTACGGAATCCATCTTTATTTTGAAGTCCAAAAAGTTCCGCGAGGGCTGGCGGACGCTTTTATCCAGGGAGAATCTTTTATCGATGAAGGCAATGTGACAATGATACTGGGAGACAATATCTTTGAAGATGATTTATCGGGCCACATCAAGAATTTTGCTTCGGGCGGCATGATTTTCGCAAAACAAGTTCCGGATCCGGAACGTTTCGGAGTGGTGGACTTTGACGCGCAAGGCAAAGCGCTTTCCATTGAGGAAAAACCGGAAAATCCAAAAAGCAATTTTTGCGTGACAGGAGCGTATATCTATGACAACAGGGTGGTGGAGATCGCGAAAAATTTGAAACCTTCAACGAGGGGCGAAATAGAAATAACCAGCATCAATCAGAAATATCTTGAAATGGGGGAATTGGCAGTGAACACGATCTCGGGCGAATGGCTGGATGCCGGAACTTATGACTCGCTTCTCGCGGCGGGCAACATCGTCAAGGACAAAGGAATTAATAAAAACTTTGATCCGCTGATTGACAAGGCTATTTCCGAATTCAATATGGAGCTCAAAGCGATCGCGAAAAAAAAGTTGTTATAGTATTTAGTAACTATTCATTCTATATTCTATGAAGATCAAAAAAGCGATTATCGCCGTGGCCGGATCAGGAACGCGTTTTTTGCCGGCCACGAAAGCCATGCCCAAAGAAATGCTTCCGATCGTCGATAAGCCGATCATTCAGCTGGTAGTTGAAGAACTGGTCGAGGCGGGGATCGAAGATATTATTTTGGTTACCAAATGGGACAAAAAACCTTTGGAGGACCATTTTGATTATAGCTGGGCTTTGGAAAATGATCTGGAAAAAAACGGCAAACTGGAACTTTTGAAAAAAATTAGAAAAGTTTCGGAGATGGCAAATTTTATTTATGTCCGTCAGAAGGGGCCGTATGGAAACGGAACGCCTGTTCTTTCCGCCGCCAGTCTTGTTGATGATGAGCCATTCGTGTTCGTTTGGGGAGACGATCTTGTGAAATCAAAAGTTTCTTTCACGAAACAAATGATCGAAGATTACGAAAAAAACGGAAAACCGATGATTGGTGTGCAAAAAGTCGCAAAAGAAGATGTTGTGCGCTACGGAATAGTCAAACTGAGAGAAGGAACAAATGTAATTGAGGATATCATAGAAAAGCCATCTGTTGAAGATGCGCCCTCGCAATTGGCTGACTTCGGCCGGATGATCTTAAATCAAGAAATTATTGACGTTCTCAAAAAAACAGCGCTGGGAAAGGGAAATGAGCTTTGGATCACCGACGCAATAAAGAGTTATGTAAAAAACGGCGGAATATTTCTGGCGAAAGAAATAAAAGACGGCCAATGGCTTACGACCGGCGATCCACTCAATTATCTCAAAGCCTTATTGGTATACGCTTTTGAAAGAGAAGATATCGGGGAGGATCTTAAAAAGTTTATAAAATCGAAAGTATAATAAAAGGGCTCTGCAATGCAGCAGAGCCGGAGGGTGATAGCGCTACCGCGCAACTTAAGGGGCAAGCGCCTAGAGCTTCGGTACATCGGCCAAAGTATTTATTGCGCTGAAGACCGCAACCTTAACTTCTAGTCAGGGTGTTACCCTTTTGTCCCTCTGCTACTTGCCGTAAGAGCTTGATTCCCGACTCACCCCTTAGAGTCAGCTGTCTTAGACAAAGAGAGGCTTTCGCGCCATCATTTAATAAAAGTATATAACAATGAAAATTGCTGTCAACGCGGCCGATCTTGATCATTCACGGATTGACGGCACGCGTATTTATATCCAAAATATTTTGAAAAACTTTGGTCCCGCCTCTCGCGATCGGCGGGACCATTTTTTGATTTACCATAAAAACAAACTCAATCCGGAACTAATTTTTCCTGTTTTTGATAATTATTCCATAAAAAAGCTGCCTTTCCCTTTCTATTGGACGCAAACCAGATTTGCCTGGGAAATTTTCCGGACTCGGCCCGATGTTTTATGGATGCCGATGCATTCCTTGCCGTATCTTAGGAGCAAGAAAACGAAAACCGTTGTGACGATCCATGACCTGGCCTTTAAGTTCTTCCCGCAATTTTTCAATAGAAAGGATCTGCGAAGATTGAATTTTTTTACCGACTACGCGGTTCGCAATGCCGATCGCCTCATTGCCGTTTCCAATTCGACTAAAAAAGATATTCTAAAACTTTATCCGGAGACAAAGGAAGACAAAATAAAAGTCATCTACCACGGCTATGATAAAGATTTATTTAATGAAAATATTTCGGAAGAAGAAATGAATGAAGTAAAATCTCGTTACGGGTTACCTGCCTCGCCGTCAGGCAGGCGCGTTTCACGTTACGTGATTTATGTCGGCGCCTTGCAGCCTCGCAAAAACCTTGATGTTCTGGTTGACGCTTTTGAGTCTTTGCGCCGCGATGAATCGTATAAAGATATAGGGCTTGTAATCGCCGGTGATTTGGGCTGGATGTACAAAGATTTTCTTAAAAGGATAGAAACTAATCCCGCCATTACGGCGATCGGAAAATTTGAAACGAGAGATCTCCCGATGCTTCTTCGAGGAGCGGAAGCGCTTATTTTCCCGTCGCTCTATGAGGGATTCGGTTTGCCGGCGCTCGAAGCTATGGCCTGCGGGGTGCCGGTTATCGCGGCGGATAATTCAAGCCTTGCGGAAATAGTTGGCGAGGCGGGAATCCTTTTTGACGCTTATTCAAGGGATAATTTAGCTAAGTCTTTGATAAAAATTCTGGAAAGTGATAAACTGCGAGATGACCTTCAGCAGAAAGGGCTCGAGAGAGTGAAAGGTTTTTCATGGGAAAAATGCGCGAGAGAGACGCTGGAATGGTTAACAAAATGGTGATGTCTTAACATCATATTTATGTACTCATTAAAACTATCTTTAAGTTTTGAGCTTTGAGTTTGTCTGTATGAAGAAAAAAATAATTATTTTGGTCATCCTTTTTCTTCTTGGATTATTATTTTCTGACATATCTTTGGCTGCCAAAAAATCAAAATGGCAATCGATGCTGGAACGAAACAGCGTTCCGATTATTTATTGGCAGAAATATCTTCCCAAAGTCAGCCGGGGAGAATATCGGAAAGCGGTAAAAAATTATCAAGATAAAGAAGATAACGAAGAAGTGAATATTATTGAAGGAAAATATCCATTGCCCGACCCCGAGGGAAAAATCGCCCGCGAACAGCATCTCTGGCTTAAGGATAATCAGTCTTCCTCCAGCCATTATAAGATGACGGATACTTCAAAATCATGCCAAAATGGAATGGCTGGCGGATACGGCGCGTTTGGTGCGCTCAATAGAGGAGACAAGGGCGAAGAAAAATATTATGTCAATATGCGCTGGGGATACGCGGATTGGGTGGAACCCGAATCCGACCTTAAGGAAAAATTGGAAAAAAAGGATAAGTCACTGCTTTTGAAATCGGCAGAAGGCTTTCCCAAGTCCGGTTACATAAAAATAGAAAGCGAATACATCAGATATTCCTCCAAAAGCGGGGACAAACTCAAGGGACTTTCAAGGGGTTATAAAAGTTCCGCTTCAGATCACGCAAAAGGCGATAACGCAAAACTGGAATATAAATATAAAGGCGGAAACTGGGAAAGAGTCACAAAAGTGATCAATGTTGAAAAGAAGAAAAAGGATTGGTATAAGAGGAAAAAAGTTTTGGTGACGAATAACCGAAACGGGGAAAAAGTGGTGGCTTCGATACTCGAATCCGGTCCGGCTATTTGGACAGGGCGCGTGGGCGGCTTGTCGCCTGAAGCCTATGAAGCAATCGGCGCGAAGACAAACGAAAACTGCACGTTTCAGTATGTGGACGAAAAAACAAATCTTGGTTCTGTTAATTGAGACACTAACTATGCCATACAAAACAAAAAAAATAATCTTGCCTCTAGCGGTTTTTATTGTCTGCTTCTGCTTTTTTGGATACAGCAACTATTTTGCTTTAGCAAAAAAAGTTCAAAAAAACCAAATTGCGACGAATATTCCCACGATCTATCCTCGCTCTTCCTGGTCAAGCCTAAGCGATGACAAGAGATCAAAAAAGATTTGGCCGGCGGAAATTGAAAATCCCAAGGTGCTCATCATTCATCACACGGCGACGTCCTATAAAGGATCGACTTCGAAACAGATCAAAAAAATATACCGGTATCATTCCTATACCCGAAAATGGGGCGATATCGGCTATAACTATATTATCGGCAAAGACGGAGCTATTTTCGAAGGGCGCTACGGAGGAAACGGGGTTATCGGAGGGCATACCTCCGGTTATAACGAAGGATCGATCGGAATTTCGGTTATCGGAAATTATCAGTCGGAAAAAATAAGTTCCGAGGCGCTGGATTCGCTTGAAAAGCTGATAGGTTGGCTGGCGGCCAACAATAGCATAGATATCTCAAACGGAATAAGTTTTCACGGCGAAAAATTGGATTCTGCCGTTATCGGCCACAAGGACGTAGCCAGCACCGCTTGCCCTGGAAAAAATATCTATAGCGATATGACGCAAATCAGAACCGCGAGCGTTGGTTTTTCCGGAACATATGCGAATTATGCTTATCAAGCGGCTGGCGACAGCCAGGTTTATGAAATAAAAAACAGCCAAAGATATTCCGGAAGCGCGAAATCGAGTATAGTTAGTATTTCAAAAACCCAGCTGGAAGCTTATTCCACGGCTGGATCGGATTCAGAAGCAATCACTTATCCCTCCGGCACGCTGGTGAAATTAAGCGCGAACGGCCGGATGGGAATTATTGATAACGGATCAATCCGGCCGGTGGAAAACAGCATTCTTTTAACCGGCTATAATGCAAAAAACATTATTGGAATTGACCAGGCGAAATGGAACGGGTATTCAGCCGGAGATCCGGTTTCATTTCGTTCCGGATCGGTTGTCAAAAGCGCGAGCAGTTATTATTTTATGGAAAATAACCAAAAAAGGCTTCTGAAACTTCCGGACGGCCAAAATAAATACCTCGATCTAAGTTCGCCGCAAGAGGCCACCGCCGAAGAAATGCGCAATTATCCCGACGGTCTTCAAGTTTCGGAAATATCCGATTTTCCCGCCGGGACAATCCTGACTCCAAACAATAAAAATTATTATTATATTGACGCCGGGAAGATCAAAAGAAAAATGCCGCGAAACGTGTTTCAAGCCAGATTTTCCCGCCAAGGGGCGCTCAAGGTTTCCAGAAAACTGCTGAAGCTGTACAAAACTTCCGGGAAGGTTTCTTTTCAGGATGGATCAGTCGTGAAGTATAGAAAAAAGTATTATTTTATAGAAAATCAGAAAAAAAGGAAATTTCAAAATAAAAAACTCGTAAGCTCGATGGGCTACAAAAATGTGGTTAACGCAAAAAGAACGGAGATGAGCGGAATCGGGATCGGAGCGGACATTAAATAAAGCTTCTTGCTATTTATCGCTATCTGAAACCAGCATTTTGTCGGCTGATATCATAAGAACAATTGAAAGGGCCAGGACGATCAATATTTGCCAAATCTTCATTTTATAAAGGCTTAGCGCCAGCATAACCAAGACGACAAATAAAATAATATTCAGCAAGTTGCGCGAAATTGCCCGGAACTTAATATTTTCTCTGGCGGGATATTTTTTCCCCAGCCAGGAAAAAATCAGTCCCAAAATCAAAATGATAACCAGAAAATATTTAGGATTAAAATGAGAGCTTACGATTCCCGGCAGCACCAGTTCCGGAATGAGCAGTAAAAAATAGGTTATGATAAAAGTGATAAGTAAGTCTCTGGTGATTTTATATAAAAATTTTTCCAGTGTCATAAAAAGATATTATGAAGATTATTTTTGTATGTAGCGGTTAAGAATCGAAGCGAAAATTGTCCTGATAGTGTCTTTGATTGTTGCGTATGATTTCGCAGGTCTGAAATTGATAAGAGCATTATTAATGTGGATATTTTCCACCAAACAGACGTCCTGATACTCAAGAGTGAATAAATAATATTTTCCGAGCGCTACAGGAAGGTTATCCGCATAAAAAGCGCATTTTATATTTCCATTAGTATAATCCTTTGCTGAAATCTGGCATTGAGAGCGGTTGGCCGGAGTTATGTCATTTACGGGTATCGAATAATGTTCCGGCCATGCCTTATCCATAAAATTCGGATCAGTAATCAAGCGTTTTTGTCCGTTGAGAATGAGATAAAACGAGTGCGTTGGAAAACTTTCGAAAATAATTCCGTCCGGATGAGGAAGTGTCCAAAGAAAAACTCCCTCGTCCGCTTCCGGATATTGGTCGATCACTGATTGATCAACGTCAACCATATAATCAAAACCGTATCCAAAGGCGAGCAGTATTTCCGGTCCCGGAAAAAGGATTTTTTTGCCGTGGCTGATGAGAAAAACTCGATCCGTCGGCTTATTATGAAGCAGTGTCCCGTTGGAATATTTTGTGGAGTTGTCGATGTAGAGTAAATTTCTCAATTCATCCTGGCTGTTTATATCCGGTCCGGCGGGATAGAGAAAGGCCTGATAAGTTCTTTCGAGCGATACAACAGGTAAATTTTCTTTACAAGATTTCTTCTCAGTCTTCTTCAGGTTCACATCCAGATTTATAATATTATTTTTCTTGAGGGGAAAAACACCGAACGAAAGTTCATTGGCGCCGGTGTCTTTTCGGATATCAAATTTGGAAAGTTTCGGCTGGCCGCTCAAATAAGCGAATTTTTCAACTGGGAAAAAGACAAGATAAAGACCGACAATCACCACAACGACAGGAATCAGATAGATTAATATTCTTATAATTTTATAAATCTTACCAAGTGATGCTTCCATGGCCTCATGTTAGCTAATTAGTCCGGTTTCTGTCAAAGATTAAGCGGCTCGAAAAAATAAACTTTTCGGCTTTCCAAAAAAAACTTTGCCTTTTCGTTATTTTTTAGTATAATTAAATCAAGAACAAAGAACAAAAGAATATGGGAATATTCTCGAAAATTTTTAGGCGGCGCGGGGCAGGCCATGCGTTGGCTTTGGATATTGGAACCGAAGTGGTCAAGGCTTTGATTTTTAAGATTGACGAAGAATCAGAGAAAGGGATTGTGGCCGGCGTGGGGCGGGCCCGGCAGCGCCTGGGCGATATGCAATCAGGGGCGGTGAGCGATATTTCAGGGGTTGTCAGTTCCTGCGAAGAAGCTATCGCAAAAGCGGAAGAGATGGCGGGAGCCAGGAGGGTGGAACAAACGATTATGGGAATTGCCGGAGAATTGGTCAAGGGTTCAACAACCACCGTTCATTACGAGCGCTTAAAACCGGAAATCAGGATTGATCTTCCGGAACTTAAAAATATTATTCAAAAGGTCCAGTGGAAAGCTTTTGACCGCATTCGCCAGCAGTTAGCCTGGGAAACAGGACACAGCGAAATTGATGTAAAGCTGATCAACGCCGCGATCGTGGATGTGCGAATAGACGGTTATCGGGTGACAAATCCTCTTGGATTTCAGGGAAGGGACGTTTCTATCGGAGTTTTTAACGCTTATGCGCCGATGGTTCATCTGGGCGCTCTTCAAAAAATTGCCGAGGAACTCGATCTTGATCTCTTAAGCATTGCCGCCGAGCCTTACGCGGTAGCAAGATCTATGGGACTGGAAAATACCGTTGATTTTAGCGCTATTTTTATCGATGTGGGAGGAGGAACGACCGATATAGCGCTGGTCAGAAATGGAGGCCTTGAGGGAACGAAAATGTTCGCGCTGGGAGGAAGAGCTTTTACCAAGCGTTTGGCCCAGGAGCTGAATATCAGTTTTGAAGAAGCGGAGCAGCTGAAAATAAGGTACGGCCGGGGAGAAACGGGAAGGGACGTCAGCGCGAGAATAAACAAGCTGCTCGAGGAAGATTGCCGGGTATGGCTGGACGGGATAGAGCTTTCTTTGAGCGAATACGCGGATTCCGACTTACTGCCGAATAAAATTCTTCTTTGCGGAGGAGGATCGGCGCTGCCGGGGATCAAAAACGCCCTTCTTGACAAGGCATGGCTAAGAAACCTCCCTTTTTCAAAAATTCCTTCGATAAGTTTTCTTCAGCCGAAAGATGTTGTTAATATCCAGGATACCACGGGGCTTCTCCGGGATCCGCAGGACGTTACTCCTATGGGACTGGCCAATCTTGCTCTTGATTTGGTAGGAGAAGAAAAAGTCTTATCGAGTATGCTCCGCCGGGCGGTTAAAATGATGCAAAATTAAAATCATGTCTCACAAAACAATCTACATTGATATAGACGAAGAGATAACTTCTGTTATCGACAGGATGAGGAAAGCCGAGGCCGGCGAGGTGATTATTGTCGCTCCCAAAAGAGCTTTGCTTTTGCAGAGCCTGGTTAATTTAAAACTGCTGAAGAAAGAAGCTGATCGTCGGAAAAGGCGTATTATGATTGTGACCCAGGACAAGATTGGAAAAAAACTGATAGAAAAGGCGGGAATACTGGCTCATGGCAAAGTTGATGATTCGATGGCAGACAATGGCGAGACAGAAGAACCGGCGATAAAAGGAAAACAGCTGATTAAAAATCAGGAATTGATTGAAAACATTGAAGGCGAGCAGGAAGAAGAACCTGTCGGGTCGGACAGCTATTTTGACGAACCCTTGAAAACGGAGGCGAGCCGGGAAGCTGCCAGTCCCGGAGAAGGATTGAAAAACAGCAATATTGACAAGATTCAATTTGAAATTCCCGCTTTTGAAAAAACAGAAAATATCCAATCCAAAAGCGCGAAAAGGGACAGCGCAAGAAAGGTAAAAGATCGCGGAAAACCTGATAAATCCGTGCAAATGTCGGATATTGTCGCCGGCTCCAAACCAAAATCCAAAAGAAAAGAAGAAAATATCGTGGAAAAAAAAGATGAGGAAAATTATGAAACTGAAAAAACGCCTTTGGGATCCGGACAATTTTATAAAAAATCAGGCCATGATCCGCATTTCGAGAATCAAACGGAAAAGTTTTTCAGCGGAACCTCGATTATGAAGGAGACAGTTTCCCGCCGAAAAGCCGGAAAATTAAACGAAAGAAGGCTCAAAGGCAAAGTTGGCCGGTACTTTGTTTTTTTCGCCATAGCCATCGTTGTTTTGGGCGGCCTTGCTCTTGCGTACTATTACTTTCCGAAAGCGAAAATAACGCTTTATTTAAAGAGCCAGGTAAAAAGCAGTTCCGTTGATATCGAGGCGAGCCTTTCAGCGGCTGGAGTCAAAGGAGAAGAAGGAATAGCGCCGGCAAAACTGGAACAGCTGGAAAAAGAAAAAAAGGAAGAATTCAACGCCACGGGAAGCAAAAACGGCGGCGGGAAAGCAATCGGAAAAGTGGTAATATATAATGATTTTAGCGCGGATAACCAGCCCCTTGTCAGCACTACCCGCCTGGAAACGGCTGATGGGAAAATATTCAGAATCACCAAATCAATCATTGTTCCCGGAATGACAAAAGTTGGAACGGAAACGAAGTCCGGGGCAATCGAAGTTGATGTCGTGGCTGATAAAGCCGGGCGCGAATATAATATCGATCCGGCCGATTTCAAAATACCGGGCTTTAAGGGCGGACCGAAATTTGATAAATTTTATGCCAGATCCGCGAAAGCCATGACTGGCGGATCAACCGGAGAAACACCACTTGTATCATCCCAAGATATCAGCCAGGCGAAAGAAAAAATAATCGCGGAGGCTAAAGAGGAAGCTATCCGGGATTTGAAACAAAGCCTTCCGGCCGAAAGAAAAATTTTTGATGATTCGGTGGTTGTGGAGCTGGAAAGCGCGGCTCCTTCAGCAGCCGCGGGAACGGAAACAGATAAGTTTTTTTATACCGTTAAAGTAAGAGCGAAAACCATTTCTTTTTCAGAAGATGATGTGAAAGAAATAATCAGAATGAAAACAGATGAAAATCGGGAAGGAACGATTAGTTTCAAAACCCCCCTGAATTACATGCTTTCGGAGGAAAATCTGGAAAAAGGATACGTGAAATTTGAAGTAAAAACGGATCTGGAAACAGCCGGTGACATTGATCTTGAAAATTTCAGGAAGGGAGTGCTGGGAAAGAATTCAGATGAAATAGCGTCTTTTGCCAAGGCGTACCCGGCCGTTTTGAAAGCAGACGTAAGCTTCTGGCCTTTTTTCACCACTCGCGCGCCGATGAATGAAAAGAGGGTGGAAATTGAGATAAAATAGCGATTGGGGGGCTGGTTTTGCTCATCGCGATAAGCAGATAATTGCTTGTTTAATGATACTATAAAGTTATAGAAATCATCATTTTTAACGAAAAATATGAAAACTCAAGAAACAATCAAAAAAATCGAAGAATCGAGAGGGTCAAGAGTTGTAACCTATGTCACCAGCGATCGGCAAGGGCCGGTGAATGCCCGGGTGGCAATGGATATTATTCCAATTATCAGTAATCAACTGCGGAAAATTGGAAAGCAAGACAAGATTGATTTGGTGCTGTATAGCTCCGGCGGCGACACGATGGTGCCGTGGCGCTTGGTTTCTATGATCCGCGAGTATTGCGACCACTTTTCGGTTCTCGTGCCATATAAGGCTCACAGCGCCGCGACAATGATCGCTTTGGGTGCCGATGAAATAGTAATGAGCGATATGTCCGAACTCTCGCCGATTGATCCCTCAACCGCCAATGTTTTCAATCCCGTCGATCCACAAAATCCGCAAAACAGAATTCCGATCAGCGTGGAAGATGTTATGGCATATTTCGATCTGGCAAAAAACAAATTCGGAATCAAAAGCGATGAGGAATTGACGGAAATATTCAAAAAATTTATCGACAGCAATCCTTCAATTCATCCTCTGGCTCTCGGAAATGTCAATCGCACGCATAATCTGATCAAAATTCTCGCGAAGCGACTCTTGAAAAGCCATAAGGCGCCGATGAAAGAGGATGAGATTGAAAAAATAATTGAATTCTTAACGGAAAAACTTTATTCACATCAATATTATATTGGTCGCAAAGAAGCTAAAGATGATCTTGGAATAAAGTCCGTTGTTTTCGCGGACAAAGAACTTTCTGATCTGATGTCGGAACTTTATGAGGAATACAAACAAGAAATGAAAATGACAGAAATCTGGAATCCGGAAACAGAACTCGGCGAAAATCAGGTGATGAACAAGAAAGTTTACAAAATCGCTTATGTCGAGAATGCGGAAATCAGCAATTATTTTGAGGTAAATATGGAATTTAAGAAAGTTCAACAAAACGTTGCCCAGCAAACTACAATAGGCCCAATAAATATCCCGCAGGAGCAAATTGTGTGGAGAATGATTGGGCAGGGGTGGAAATAAAGGAAAAAGGGCTGGACAGAAAAAACGAGAGTGATATAATATCACTATATCACTATGATATCATGCGAAAATCCTCTAACAATTAACATTTTATATCTATGAACTATAATTTTACTATCTATTCGGACCAAGAAAAATTATCCACGACCTCTAATATAAGCAATGGCGGGTGGGTTAATCTTAATCTTGGATATCTGCCTATTTCCATTGGAGATCGCGTCGAAGCGGCTTATGTGGCTAAAGTCGAAATAAATACAAGCTCCACTTTGGATGATGACAACACCACAAATAATATCGGTAGTTATGAAAAAATCGAAAGTGCGTTATTAAATAACAGCAATACTTTTTTTGAGAACGATTTTTTCCCCAGCTTTGTATACGGAGTCAATTATTCTTGGGATAATAACAAGCTTCTAAATTTTGATTTAACTGAGATCGAAAAAATAGATATTTCTTGTGCCAGCGATTTGCAAGATAGAGGCAATTATGTTCGTTTTATCCTTGGAAAAAGTAATAATTCTTTGCAAGCTGCTTTGAAGTTTTGTCGGATTCCTTTTTGGATTCATAAATAAAATTAAAACATAAATATATGGAGCCTACAATTAAAAAAATACAAACGGCGATCTTTATTAAGAATTTTCAGATTCAGAATGAGTATGAAAAATCTAATTTATTACTTGATTCAAAAGAAAAAATTGGTGATATTTTTGATGGTCAGCCAATCTTAATTCCTGCACCAAACGAAATGCCGCCTGAAATTCCGAGGATTGTTTTAAATAGCGCTGATAATTTGTTTTCATGCAATATCGCTCTGAATCGAACTGATATTTTTTTTAATTCTGCTAATAGCAAAGAGAAAGATGTAAATATCATATTGGAAAAACAAAAAACAAATTCCCTTAGAGTATTTGATTTTCTGAAAGAAAAAAACGTTATCATAAATAGAATTGGTTTCGTTGTTGATGTTGAGTATGCAATTGAAAATGCCATAGAATTTTTGAAGGCAGAATTCATTAATGAAAATAAGTTTGAAAGTCCCAAAGAACTTTCATTTAGATATAATAGAAGTAGTATTATCGAGGAAATTAATATTCCGATGAATAATTTGGTAACCGTGTCAGGAAAAAATGATAGCAATGTTATTCAAATTCAACTTGATATCAATACTGTTTCCGAAATTATGAGTTCGAGTGATTTTTCAAAAGAATATTTTGATAAGATAATTACATATTCGGAAAATAAAATAAATTCTATTATTAAAGAATTTCCTAATTTATAAAAATGGCTGATCAAAAAAAGAAGAGGAAAACTTCTACGGTTGAAGAAGAGCCATCTCCCTCACAGACTCCACAAGCAGAAGATTCTTTGCAGGTTTTAGCGTATGAATTAGCCAAGAAAACAAAGGAAGATTTTGACGAATTTAAAATAAACTCGAAAAGCCCAGAATGGGCTCAAAAATTAATAGATTCTCAACTCAGTTTGCAGAGGGTTATGAGAATTATTTTTTGGTTATTTTTTACTTTTTTAGTGTTTGTAATAATATCTTTTATTCTCTTTTCTGTGTTCGAGCTCAATAATCTACTTAATGTCCTGGAATATATTAGAGATAGTAAAAGAATGGAACAAAGCGATGAAATATTAAAACAGTATAATCAATTATTTTTTTATTGCAAAAGCATTACGACTTTCTTCGCATCAGTAATCGGAACTCTTGGAATTATTGGCTTTTTTATTTTTATATTCACAAAAGTTTCCGAAAATTTAACAAAAAATATTATTAATAAAGATAAATAGTGCCCACACTAAACTGGATCGGCAAGGAAGCGGTTGTGAATCATGACAAAGAAGTTCCGTTCAAGCTTCTTCGGAAAGTGAAATCCGCTTCGGTCGGTGAAAATTCGCAAAACTTGATTATGCACGGGGACAATCTTGAGGCGCTGAAAGCCCTCATGCCTTTTTATGTTGAAAAAATAAAATGCATATACATTGATCCGCCATATAATACCGGAAATGAAAAATGGGTGTATAACGATAAATTAAATTCTCCGAAAGTCAAAAAATGGATAGGAAAAGTCGTCGGGAATGAAAAAGAAGATTTGAGCAGGCATGATAAATGGTTATGCATGATATATCCACGATTAAAATTACTAAAGGATTTACTTAAAGAAGATGGGGTTATATTTATTTCCATTGATGACAATGAACACTGCAATCTTAAACACGCAATGGATGAAATCTTTGGGGAGGAAAATTTTGTTTGCAATATAATCTGGCAAAAAAAATACTCACCTCAAAATGATGCTAAATATTTCTCTAATATGCACGACTTTATAGTTGTTTACGCAAAAAAGAAAAATACCAACGGATACATTGGTGGTTGGACAAGAAATCTTATGAATAGAAGCGAGAAGCAAAATGCGAGATATAAAAATCTCGATGACGATCCAAGGGGAATTTGGAAACCAAGTGATTTATCAGTAAAAACATATTCAGCTTCGACGGATTATCCTATAAAAACTCCAAGCGGAAGAATTGTTAATCCACCGGCGGGATATTGTTGGCGCGTAACGAAAGAAAAGTTTGAAGAGATGGTAAAAGATAATCGCATATGGTTTGGAAAAGAAAAAAGCAATGTTCCATCAATCAAACGATTTTTATCTGATGTTCAGCAAGGAATCGTTCCAAGCACAATTTGGTTCAGAGAAGATGTCGGAGATAATCAAGAAGCAAGCAAAGAAATAAAAGAATTATTCAAGGATTCTGATTTTCCATTTGAAACACCGAAGCCAGTTCGACTGATAAAGCGTATCATTGAAATAGCCTCACAAAATGGCGATATTTTTCTAGATTCTTTCGCCGGCTCTGGCACAACCGGACACGCGGTTTTAGATTTGAATAAGGAAGACGGCGGGAATCGAAAATTTATTTTAGTTGAAATGGAGGATAAAGTCGCGAAAGATATTACTGCCGAAAGAGTGAAAAGAGCGATCAAGAAATACGATTATAAAGACGGTTTTGAATATTGTGAATTGGACAAGCCGCTGTTCAACGAACACGGAAATATTGAAGGGACGTGCGACTTCAGCCAATTCGCGACCTATATTTATTTCACCGAAACGCAGACAAACATCGACAAGAAAAAAATCAAAGGCAATCTTGTCGGAGAATATAACAATGTTGATTATTATTTGATCTATAAAGGAAAAAATAAAAATGTTTTGGACAAAGCATTTTTGAAAAAAATAAAGAAAAGCGAGAATAAAAAAGTCATCTATGCAGATTGGTGTTCGATTGACGATGATATTTTGGAAAAATACAATATTGAGTTCAAGCAAATTCCTTATGAAGTAAAAGTTTATTAATATGCAACTAAAAAAATACCAGCAAAAAGCCATTGAGAATCTCAGCGAATATTTAAAAAGGGTCGAGGAAACCGATCCAAAGACGGCTTTTATTTATGCCGCTGAAATGCCCTATAATTCCGATTTTTACGGCGACGTTCCTTTTGTTTGCGTGAAAATTCCAACCGGCGGCGGAAAAACTTTAGTCGCTTGCCATGCGGTCGCGAAGATTATGCAGACAATTCTCAAAAACAAAATGGATCGGGGAATTGTGATGTGGTTTGTGCCGTCTGAAGCCATAAAAAGCCAAACACTTCGAAAACTGAAAGACAGAACCGATTGGCACAGAAAAGCTCTGGATGAAGCTTTTGAAAATAAAGTTAGAATTTTTTCTAACGAAGAAGCCTTGCGAATCAGGAAAGAGGATGTTTCCGACAATATTTGCGTTGTCATTTCCAGCTTGGACGCTTTTCGGAAAGAAAAGCAGAAGCGGGGAAAATATAAAGTATATCAGGAAAACGGGTCGCTCTTGAGCCATTTTGAGAATATGAAAGATGATAAGGCTTTGGAAAAAGACGAGCAGAAAACAGTCATCAATTCCTTGGCGAATGTTGTCCGAATGAGCAACCCTCTTGTTGTTCTTGATGAGGGCCAACGAGTGCAATCCTTCATTTCAATCGAATTTATCAAAGACTTAAATCCAAGCTTTATTATTGAATACACTGCGACTCCTCGAAGCGGAAGCAATATTTTGGTGGATATTCATTCCGGAGAATTGAAAGAAGAAGAAATGGTGAAAATCCCGATAGTTCTTGAAAGTTCGCTGCATTGGGAGCAATCAACCGAGGCGGGAATAAAAAAACGAAAAGAGCTCGAAAAAATTGTCAAAAAAAGCGGGGAATATATCCGTCCGATTGCTCTTTTCCAAGCCGAGCAGGAAAAAGAAAGTG
The DNA here is from genome assembly GCA_030679895.1 of Candidatus Moraniibacteriota bacterium. GTDB lineage: Bacteria > Patescibacteriota > Minisyncoccia > Moranbacterales > UBA11712 > Fen-1326. Next base: position 91,991 of record JAUXSN010000039.1, read on the forward strand.
AAAAAAAGATAACCGTTGGAAAGATAAAAGAATTTTTGATGAAAGCAGGAATTCATGAAGACGAAATCGCAATCAAGACTGCGAGCCGCAATGATATTGAAAACGTCAATCTTTTCAGCAAAAAGTGCAAAATAAAATATATTATTACCGTTAATGCTCTGGCAGAAGGTTGGGACTGCTCTTTTGCTTACATTTTGGTTTCGGTTGCCAATATTGGCTCAAAAATTGCTGTGGAGCAGATAATCGGCCGGATTATGCGGATGCCGAATGCCAAGAGAAAGAAAGACGAAGATTTGAACAGATGCTATGTTTTTGCTTCGGCTAGAAATTTCAACGAAGCAGCCAATCAAATAATTTCCGGACTTGAGAAAAATGGATACAGCCGCGGCGATGTTATCAACGCCAACCAAAAAAATCAGAAAGACGAGTTTGTGATCGAAAGAAGGGTTCGAAAAGATTTTTCTGTTCCTATTATGTCCCTTGAGGGCGATAAATTATCTTTCGAAGATTTGGTTGGTGAAAATTTTGAACTTGCCAAGCAAAACCATGAGTTTGAATTCACGACGCACTATGACAGCGATGGCAGGGCAATTATTGATATTAAAGATGACAAATGGGTGCGAGGCATTCAGCAAAATTTGAATTTGAATTATGGCGACAAAAATTTCACGAAAGTCGAGCTGGTCAACTGGCTGGACCGAAAACTTCACTTCACAATTCTTGAGCAGAAAGACAAGAGGGCTTTTCTTGAAAAGGCTGTTGATTATCAGCTGAAAAGTTTCAGCGTTACGGATCTTTCGGTCAATCGCTATGTTTTTATGGCAAGATTGGACGAAGTAATTCACAATCTTTTGGAGGAATACGCCAAGAAAAGGTTTGATAAATTTATTGCCAATAAGAAAATTATCTTGAAAAATTTTGATAAATTTCCGGAAAAAATAATCATCAATCAGGAAATTCCGGAGGAATTCGGCAAAAACTATTATCAAAAGATTGATAAACTGAATAAAGAGGAATTATCTTTCATTGAGAGAATTGACCTTGATTCTTTGCCGAATGTAGAATTTTGGATCAGAAATCGTGAAAAGAAAGACCCTTTTTATATCCAAGGATGGCGAAAAGGAAAATTCTATCCCGATTTTGTTGTACTCACGAAAAAAGGAAACATTGTGGCTTGCGAGTGGAAAGGCGAGGATAGAATCAGCAATGATGATACGAAATACAAGGAAGAAATCGGAAAAATTTGGGAAAGTTTAGGAAAAGGGAAAACGCATTTCTTTCTGGCGAACAATAAAAATGTCGAGGAAGTTTTGAGTGGGATAAAAAAATTGTAGACTTTCCTTACACTTAGTAAACCACAATAATCCGGAAAAGCGCGCCGATGAACGAAAAGAGGGTGGAAATTGAGATAAAATAGCGATTGGGGGCGCTATTTCCGCCTGTTGGGATAGTCTGGGTTGACAAAAAAAAATAAAACCGTTAATATACATAAAGAGATCAAAAAAAGCCGAAAAATACAGTCATTCAAGCAATCGGATTGAAGTGCCCTATAAAATCGCTTTTAAAAAAGCAGGGCATTGGCCTTTGTTTTAATATTGGGCGTTTCAGACAACGCAACTATGTCAAAAGAGAAAGAAATTATAAAACTTCAGGGCTTGGTCAAGGAGACTCTGCCCAATACAACCTTTCGGGTTGAACTGGAAAACGGCCATGAGATACTGGCCCATATATCAGGCCGAATGAGGGTGAATTATATCCGGCTTCTCCCCGGTGACGGGGTTATGGTTGAAATGAGTCCGTATGATCTTACTAAAGGAAGAATAGTCAAAAGATTGTAATTTACAGAAAATTTTATGAAAGTTCGCGCGTCCGTCAAAAAAATTTGTAATAAATGCAAAGTCATAAAAAGGAAAGGAAAACTTTTTGTTATTTGCAGTGTGCCAAAACACAAGCAAAGGCAAGGATAATTTTTACGCGACATAGTTTATGGCAAGAATCGCCGGGGTATCCATACCTGATGACAAAAGAATAGAAATTTCCCTGACTTACATACACGGGATAGGGAAATCAAGAAGCGGCAAAATACTGGCTGCTTTAAAATTGGATCCGAACACGAGAGCTAAGGATCTTGACGAAAGCGTGGTTAACAGCCTGAAGGATTATATTGAGAAAAATTTTACCATCGAAGGCGAACTGAAGCATCAAAAACAGACGAATATAAAAAGATTGAAAGATATCGGATGCTATCGCGGAACGAGACATATGAAAGGATTGCCGGTACGAGGGCAAAGGACAAAGACCAACACAAGAACGGTCCGCGGCAATATCAGAAAGACGGCCGGAAGCGGACGAAAATCGTCAACGGAAAAAACGTAGTCTCTGCGAATTTATTTGTAAAATTTTTAAATAGTGACCAAGAAAGAAGAGAAAATCAATAATAAACCGGAACTAATTGATGAAAAATCAGAGGTTGTTGTTATTGAAAAAAACGCGGCGGAAGTAAAGAAAGATGCTGGAAAAAAAGAATCCGCCTCTTCGGCGGACATGGCGGAAGGGGAAACCGCGGAAAAGAAACCGATTGTCAAGAAAAAGAAAAAAATTCGCCGGCAGATTCTCAAAGGCCAGGCTCATGTAAAATGCAGTTATAACAACACAATCGTCGCTTTTTCGGATCTTAGCGGAAAAATTTTATCCTGGTGCAGCGCCGGATCGCTCGGATTCAAGGGGGCGAAAAAAGCGACTCCTTATGCCGCCACTCAAATAGTGAACACGGCCGCTGAAAAGGTCGCGAAATACGGATTGCGCGACATTGATGTTTACGTAAAAGGGGTGGGATCAGGAAGGGAAGCTTCAATCAGGGCTCTGGCTAACAATGATTTTGAGATAACATTAATTAAGGACATAACCCCGATTCCGCATAACGGATGCCGGCCTAGAAAACCGAGAAGGGTATAAAAAAATAATGAGCAGTAATTCCAATAAAAAATGCCGGCTTTGCCGCCGAGCCAAAGAAAAGCTTTTTTTGAAAGGCGATCGTTGCGGCACGCCTAAATGCGCCATGGTTCGGCGCGCTTATCCGCCCGGCGTCCACGGAGCCAAAGGAAAGAAAGCGCTTAGCGAATTCGGCCAGCAGCTTCTTATGAAGCAAAAAATCAAAAGGATATATAATGTCCTGGAGAGGCAGTTCAAGAAATATTTTAAAGAAGTCCAGAATAAACCGGGTGTTACCGGAGATTTATTGCTGCAAAAACTGGAAATGAGGCTTGATAACGCGGTCTATAGAGCAGGTCTGGCAGCGAGCAGAAGGCAAGCCCGCCAAATTGTTATGCATTCCCATTTTTTTGTTAACGGCAAGCGAGTGAATATACCGTCTTATGAAGTGAAAGCCGGGGATCTAGTGGAAGTGAAGCAAAATAAGATAAATAAAGGATATTTTCTCAAAACAGCCGAGATCCTAAAAGGCAAGAAAGGGATGAAATTGCCTTCCTGGTTCGAAGTGAATACTGAAAAAATGTCGATTTTGATCAAGTCAAAACCCGCCAAGGAGGATTTGAATATAGATGTTGACGCCCAAATGGTAGTTGAATATTATTCAAGATAACTCTAAATTGCTTAAGATAAAAAAATGATAAAGGTATCAATGCCCAAAAAACCAAGCTATATTGAAATTCGTGACAATATGGCAAAAATTGAAATAGACGGCTGCTATCCCGGATACGGAACAACGCTGGGAAACGCGATAAGGCGGGCTCTTTTATCATCGCTTACCGGAGCGGCCGTGACATCGGTTAAGATCAAGGGAGTTTCGCATGAATTTTCGACTCTTCCCGGAGTGCTGGAGGATGTTATCCAGATAATATTGAATCTCAAAAAAGTGAGGTTTAGGGTCCACAAGGATGAACCGATAAAACTTACGCTCAAGGAAAAAGGGATAAAAGAAATTACAGCCGCTCATATCCAGTGTCCGGCCGACGCGGAGGTTGTTAACAAAGAGATGCCCATAGCCACCATCACCGACAAAAAAGGAGAACTGGAAATAGAAATCGAAGTGCAAAAAGGCCTGGGTTATGTGCCGGTCGAACAGCAAGAAAGAGAAAAAAAGGAGATCGGGCTGATTGCTATCGATGCTATTTACACCCCGATAAGGAGAGTCAATTATACGGTCGAGAACACGCGTGTCGGAAAAAGAACTGACTATGACAAAATAACGTTTGAAGTTGAAACAGACGGAACGATATCTCCCAAAGAGGCATTTGAGAAAGCGATGCAAATAATCATTGAACAATTTGAAGCAGTGAGCAGTTTCGAAGAGGAAACAAAAAAGCAGGAGAAAAACATAAAGCCGGAAGAGACGGGGGAAAAGGATCTGGAGGAAACAGCAAGGAAATCGAAAGAAGAGTCGGATAAGGGCGACGTAATGGCCAAAAGAGTTGAAACAATCGCTTTTTCCACAAGAACGGCAAATGTGCTGGAGAAAAATAATATTGAAACAGTTGCTGATCTGGTTGAATTAAGCGAAGAAGATCTGATGGAAATGGAAGGCATGGGAGGAAAAGGAGCGAAAGAAATTAAAAAAGCGATCGGAAATTTCGGACTAACATTGAAGTCATAACAGGATGAAGCATCTAAAAAAGGTCAGAAAATTTAGCCGGGAGAAAAAGCAGAGAGAAGCAATGCTGAAAACTATGCTGGGAAGCTTTATTTTGAAAGAAAAAATCACAACAACGGAAGCGAAAGCGAAAGAGCTGAAAAGAATATGCGACCGGCTGTTTGGAAAAGCCGTAAAAGCGATTTCTCAAGGAGAAAAAAAAGACAAACTGGCGGCTCTGCGGCTTTTGTCTTCCCGCCTGCCGAGAAATATCAGGGTTGATAAGATAAGAAAACTAGCCGAAAGTTTTTCCGCGAAGAAAAGCGGTTTTACCAGAATAATAAAAAAAGGAGCCCGGCGTTCGGACAGCGCGAAAATGGCAATAATCGAAATAATCAAGGATTAATTCACCAAGACGTTTATCTTTTTATGAAAAGCAAGAAACCAAAAGCATCAAGAAAATATTTCCTTTTTGACTGCGATGATTTTATCCTCGGAAGAATGTCGACGCGAGCCGCTTTCCTTCTACAAGGGAAGCATAAACCCGATTATCTCCCGAATAACGACCAAGGCGATTTTGTTGTGGTGATAAACAGCGACAGAGTCCGTGTTACCGGGAATAAACAGGAAAAGAAGATGTACCATTCTTTTTCCGGTTATCCGGGAGGGATTACGTCCCGCACGCTGAAAGACAAGATAAAGCTGGATTCACGCGAAGTTATATCCGGATCGATCTATGGCATGCTGCCGAAAAATAAGCTAAGAGACCGGATGATGAAAAGGCTTCTGATATTCAAAGATAAGGAGCATGGCCTCAAGGAGAAACTGGAAATAATAGATAACTAACTAGCGGTTAATAATTACCAATGGCGGAAAAAAAAGAATCAAACAAGTATTTTAAAGGGATCGGCCGGAGAAAATCATCTGTGGCGCAAGTCAGGCTTTTTGTTTCTCCGGGAAAGAAATCTTCTCCGGGAGATATTTCAATCAATGGGCGGGCAGTTAATGATTTTTTCGGGTTAAGCGAGCTTCGAAGTATCGCCTCTATAGCCCTGGAGAGCGTTGGGACGACGTCAGCCTTCAAAGTGACTGTAAACGTAAAAGGAGGCGGAATACGCGGCCAGGCGGAGGCTATTCGCCTGGGAATCGCGCGAGCTCTGGTCGTCTTCGACGAATCCTTCAAAAAACCGCTGCGAGACCTCGGATATTTAACGAGGGACGCGAGGATTGTGGAAAGAAAAAAACCGGGCCTCAAAAAAGCGAGAAGAGCTCCACAGTGGGCCAAACGATAACTCTTTTTTTCGTGTCTTACTCAAAGCCTCATCCCCGCGGTGAGGCTTCTTTTATTTGAACTTTCCTAACATTGAATGTTAGGGTAATATTAAATTTACTCAAAATTACCCTCCAAAGAAGCCAGTTTTTTCGGGCAGTTGCATTTGAAACAAAGTATTCGCGGAGTTTCCGCTGCCTGTAAAATAATAGTATTCATTTCTTGAATCATAAGCCGCCGGAAAAATGTCCAGATTGTTTTCGAAAATATTTGCCGAGATGCGGTGATCCCGCTGATCAAGTTCAATAATCTTGATTTTTTTCTGATAAGTAAACAAGATATGCTCGTAATCGCGATACCAAAAAACATTATCAAACGGAACGGAGGACCGGATTATTTTTTGGATTTCATTCTCTTCGCGCTGGGGCTGGGTGTTCCATTGTTTCAGGAAGAGGACGTTAATTTCGTTATTTCCCCAGAAAAGCATCTTTTTTCCGTCATTGGAAAACTGGATAGAGTTCACGTTGTTTGATATTTGGCGGATGGTATCCTTGCTTCCGTTGTTGCGCGCGAATAAAGTTCCATTTTCGGAAATAACCGCCTGTCTCGCGTCATCGAATACTATGATCCTTGAATAATTTCCCAAATCATTTTCTGAAAAAGGCTCGGAAGTTATTTGGGATATTTCTTTCCCGTCAAGATCAAGCTTATAAAGGATATTGCTGTTGCGGATCGAATAGATGCTATTATCGGAAAAATCAAAGGCTGCTATGCCGCTTGCGATCTCGCGGAGCTCTTTAGTGGAAACGTCGTAACTATACAATATTTGCGCCTCCTCCTTGCTGCTTTTCCCCAGGAAATAAAAAGTCCACTGGTCTTTTGGGCTCCAGCGAGCGCTATGAAAATCACGAAGTTCCGTCAGATCCGAGAGAAAAACCGGCTCATACTCCTTTTCCAGGTCGGTTATCAGGCAATCTTTTTTCTCATCCCTCGTAACAGGGCTTAGTATAAGCCTCTCTTTGAAATTCCACTCCAAGTTTTCTGATTTGTCTTTCGAAAATTCAATATTTCCTCCGGAATATACGGAAACAGACTCACCGCTCTTTTCATCAAGAGATTGGATTTCGAGATTATTCCCATTATGGCTTATGTAAGCGATGCGTTTCCCGAAAGGCGAAGGAAAAAATCTTTCAACCCGGGAAGCCGCCATTTCTTTGATAGTGGGGTTCTTGGGGGCCAAGTACACATTCCAAAATTCGGATGATATTCCGCTATGAACTTCAATTTGTTTTTCCCAATCCTGGTAATTTTCCGCGCTAACGCGGACGGTGTAATTGCCGGGACGCAGTCCGTTCAGAGTAAAAGAATTGTTTATAATATCAAGGCTGTGGCCCGATTGCAATTTGCCGTTAAGAAAGACGCTAGCCGAACTCGGAACGGATTTTACGGTGATAGAGCCGCTGTGAATAAAAATACGGCGGTACTGGTCAAAGCGATAACCTTGCGAATAAAGAATAGCCACGGGAGCGGACAAGGCAAATAGCAAAAAAAATATCCAGAAAATCAGGCGGCGATAGATCTTTTTCATAAAATCATACTAAAACAAATAATCGCCGTTGTCCATGCTTTTGAAAACCAAAAAACCGGTCCTTGCCGGTTTTTTTGGTTGATCTTTAAAGACTAATCAAGATCGGTTTTATAGAAAGGAACAATTTTTATTTAGGTCGCTTCGAAGATGATCAATTCAATCCAGGAACTCTTTTTGAATATTTCTGCAGGTTCTGGAGTTGTTTTTCGTTTAAGCTCTTGGATTTTTCGATTGCGTTGGCAATCATGTTCTTGCTGAATTCTCTTGTATCACCGATTTTTAGCTTTCCATCTTTGACCTGGCGTCTCAAGAAATCTTCAATATATATCTTGTGTTCAGCCGTGAGGCCGGCGTCCGGATTCTTCTCGAGATAATTTGCCAAGGATCTGCGAGCCAGCTTCGTAGTGCCGTCGCCCTTTGAAGCCGTTTCGACAAAAGAAGATTCGGTTTCCTGGCTGGCAACTTGAGTTTCCGCTTTTGGAGCGGTTTCAGCCGGTTTTTGCGCTTCACCTCCCGATGGCGCTGTTTCTTCTGCTGTTACTTGGTCGCCAGTTTCGTCCTTAGCCGTATCGCCGCCTATGACGCTGATTTTCCCTTCTCCGGATTCCTGGCTTACAGAGGCTTCATTGCTGGCTATAGGAGCTTGAGTGCGCTTGGAATAAGAATATATTCCTCCGGCAATAGCTACAACGATAACGATGCTTACAAGCATACGCAGATTTTCCTGAAGCCAAACTTTCATTTTTTCCCTCCCATTTTCCGATGAAGATTCATTTTCCTTCTCGGAATTTTCGGGATTATGTTCCACTATTACACCTTCCTTTCTAGTTTAGATTTAAATTATTAATGTTCGAGTGCCTCCTTCGCGCAACTTTTGTATAATAAAATATAGCAGGAATCAGGGAAAATTGTCAATCAACTTGCAGAGCAACGAAAAAATCGTTGCGCCGAAAATATTTGTGTGGTAATATATAAGCATGAGAAAACTTGAGTTGAAATAAAAAGAAATTAAAATAAAATTTTCTGCTGAATATGAAAAAGTTTTGAATAGCTTCAAATTTCTTGCAGAAAAAAGAAGGGAGGTGAAACAATGGCCAAGAAAAAGAAAAAAGTAGTAGCCAAGAAAAAGAAAGTGGTTAAGAAGGCTAAGAAAAAAGTAGTAGCCAAGAAAAAGAAAAAAAGATAGTCACCTATCAGTTTTCTTTTCGAAATAACAAAAAGCTCCTGATCGCAAGATTACGGAGCTTTTTTGTCGGCAGACTCGATTTATGTAATGTAAATATTTGCCATTCTCCATTTACCGGCCAGATCCTTTTGAAAAGAAATTTCGGCTTTTGGAAAAATATCTTTAACTATCTTATGTAGAGCAGTCTTTTGCTCGGGGCTGATTTCTAAGACAGTGAACAATGAACAGTGAACAATGAACAGTATCTTTTTGATCTGCTTAAGAAGATTTTCGTAGTGTCGGAGTCCTTTATTATCGCTTAATAAAGCCTTTTTTGGTTCGAAGCGAAGGCCTTGGCGGTGTTTTTCATAAAGAATAGGGGAGACATAGGGAAGATTGGCGATTATGAAAGTGTTTGCCATGAAGGCTACCTTCTTTTTGAAAAAAAACTCCAAGAGATCCGATTGAACAAATTGAATATATTTATCAATCCCATGTTTTTTTGCGTTTTTTTTCGCGATTCCCAAGGCCTTTTCCGAAACATCAGTTGCGTAAAATTTTATTTTTCTCCTGAATTCAGCTGGAATATTTTTTATGATTGAGATAATGATATTTCCGCTGCCAGTGCCAATATCAATTAGCATTAATTTGTCATCCTTGCGAAAGCGGGGATCCAGTAAAGATATTTTATTGATAACCTCCTCAACCAACAATTCCGTTTCCGGCCGGGGAATGAGAACATTTTTGTCCACAAAAAAATCAAGCCCAAAAAATTCTTTTTGGCTTCGGAGGTACGCGATTGGCTCGCCCCGCCTCCGGCGGCGAAGAAGAGAATTAAAGTTTCTGGCTTGCGGCTCGGTTAATTTTTTTTCGGGATGAGCGAGAAGATACTCTTTTGTTTTTTTAAGGACGAAAGATAAAAGAATCTCCGCGTCGAGGGGAGATAAATTAGAATTTCTTAAGAGTTGTTGAATAGTCATACTAGAAATTATTTTTCTATTTTTCTCTTCAAGTCTTCTTCCTGCAATTTGTCAATTATCTTTTCCAAATCACCGCCTAATATCCCTTCGATATTGCTCCAATTTTCCTTGATTCTGTGGTCAGTGATCCTGTCCTGCGGAAAATTATAAGTGCGAATTTTTTCACTGCGGTCTCCGCTTCCGATTTGGCTGCGTCGGGCATCTCCCATCTCTTTGGCCTTTTTCTCTTCCCGTTCCGCCAAAATTCGCGAGCGAAGCACCTTGAGAGCCTTTTCTTTGTTCTTCTGCTGGGATTTTTCATCCTGGCAGGTGACAACCGTACCGGTGGGAATATGCGTGATCCGGACAGCGCTGTATGTCGTATTGACGCTTTGGCCTCCGGGTCCGGACGAGCAGTAGGTGTCAATTCGCAAATCATTAGGATTAATTTCAATATCAACCTCTTCCGCTTCCGGGAGAATCGCCACGGTGGCCGTTGAAGTGTGGACTCTTCCCATTTTTTCCGTTTCCGGCACTCTTTGCACCCGATGGACGCCCGATTCATACTTCATTTTCCCGTATATTCCCTTTCCCTCGATGCTGGCGGTGACTTCCTTATATCCGCCGATGGCGTTTTGGCTCGAATTCAAAAGGCTGACTTTCCAGCCGTTCTTTTCGGCGTACCGGAGATACATCCGCAGCAAGCTGGCGGCGAAAAGAGCCGATTCATCCCCTCCGGCTCCAGCCCGGATTTCCATAATGACGCCTTTCCCGTCATTCGGGTCGCTCGGAATAAGCAGCTTTTGAAGATTTTTTTCGATCTCCTCTTTCTTTCTGGAAAGTTTAATATTTTCCTCCATCGCCATGCC
>JAUXSN010000054.1 GCA_030679895.1 Candidatus Moraniibacteriota bacterium
TATCCGGGCGATGAAAATGGCAAGGGCGGCATCTACAACTTTGTCACCAAACGCGCCGATTGCCGGGGTGACCGGGCGAAAGTGATGTGGACGCAGGTTGAAACCGGCTCGGCGATCACCTGGAAATACCCGTCCTGCATCCTGCGCGGCGAGGGCAGCAGCGGCGAGTTCTATTCGATCGCCGTGACCAACGGCCACCAGCAGGCCGACACCGGCACCAAGATGATCCATCTGGGCGCCAACACGAAGTCGCGGATCATTTCCAAGGGCATCAGCGCCGGCCAGTCGTCCAACACCTATCGCGGGCTAGTCTCGGCGCACCCGAAGGCCGTCGGCGCGCGCAACTTCACCCAGTGCGACTCCCTGCTGATCGGCAAGACCTGCGCCGCCCACACCGTGCCCTATATCGAGGCCCGCAACGGCCAGAGCGTGTTCGAGCACGAGGCGACCACCACGCGGCTGTCGGACGACCAGCTGTTCTATTGCCAGCAGCGGGGCCTCGACACGGAGTCGGCGGTGGCCCTGCTGGTCAACGGTTTCGTCCGCGACGTCCTGCAGACCCTGCCGATGGAGTTCGCCGTCGAGGCGCAGAAGCTGGTGGCGATCTCGTTGGAAGGGAGCGTGGGGTGAGCATCGACTCCAGTCTGATCGTCCGGGAAGACACCCTGCCGACCGTCGCGGACCTGACCGCCGCGATCGCGGAGACTGGAGTCGAGGTGGTCTTTCCGGTCGACTTCGCGTTGAACCGGAACGTCGGCGGCTGGGTTCCCATCACGGTCGACGGGCAGGAGAGCGGCTTCGACTACGCGGCCTATCCGCTTTCAGGCGTCGGGCTCGGCGAGTTGCCCGCGGGGGCGATCGATCTGGGTGACACCCTGTTGTCGTTCGGCGCCCGTGGGACGATTTCGGCGGAGACGGTGACCCTGATCCAGCAGGTGCTGGGGCGGCGCTGGAGGGCTGCGCTGCTCATCGAGGACGAGCTGCTGCCGCCGGAGGGCGACTGGGGCCCCGAGGCGTCACTCGCTGACTTGCACGTCGATCAGCACCGCAGCCCGGCGGAACGCGCGGCGGACGTCGAGGCCTATGTGGCCCAACACTATCCGCCGGCGCCGGGGAACCAGCGGGCCGAGGTCATGAACGTCCTGAGGCCCCTGATCATTCCGGTGATCATCATCCTGATCTTCGCCGCCATCTTTGTCTGGACGAGATCCGCTTGACCTCCGCCATCACCAACCTCCGCGCCATCGACCACGTCCAGATCGCCATCCCCGTCGGGGGCGAGGCGCAGGCGCGCCCGTTCTACGGTGACCTGCTGGGCTTGACCGAGGTTCCCAAGCCGGCCGACCTGGCCAAACGCGGCGGCTGCTGGTTCGAGGGGGCGGTCAAGGTCCACCTCGGCGTCGAGCAGGACTTCCGCGCCA
>JAUXSN010000002.1 GCA_030679895.1 Candidatus Moraniibacteriota bacterium
CCGTTTATGGAAAAATTGATTAAAGAACGAAAATTAAACTTATTTGTCCTATCTAGTTCCCTTTATGTTTCATTTCAGCTTTTTGCCAATATCCTTTCAACCAAAATAGCCATATTGCCATATTTCAATCTGGCCATCGACGGAGGAACAGTCATTTATCCGCTCACTTTCACGTTGCGCGACTTCGTCCACAAAACCCACGGGAAAAAAGACGCCCGGCAGGTGATCATCATCGCGGCCGCTCTCAACGCCGTGATGTTCGGCCTCTTTTGGCTCGTCGGGAAAATGACTCCCGACCCGACCTGGCAATTCCAAAGGGCATACGAGCAAATTTTGCTTCCCGTGGGACGAATAGTCCTCGCGAGCATCATCGCCCAAGTGATTTCGGAGCTCATTGATACGGAAATTTTCAGTAGGGTATATAAAAAAACCAGTGATGCTGTGGCGGTTTTTTCGTCAAATAGCATCAGCTTGGTCGTGGACAGTTTCATTTTCAGCTTCATCGCTTTTCTCGGCGTTTTGCCGTTTGCGACGGTGATGCAAATATTCGTCGCGAACATTTTGGTCAAATTCGTCATCAGCACTTTGAGTGTGCCGACGATAAAGCTGATCCCAAGAACAGCGAAATTTGAGGATATATAAGGATAAATTTTTAATTTTAAATTTTATGGAAATGATACCACCACAAGAAGAGGAAAATACACTAGAACAAACACAAAAAAAAGTTGCTCGAGCTCTTTTAGAAATTGGAGCAGTTGGATTCAGGCCCGAAGATCCGATTCAATTTAAATCTGGCATTTGGTCCCCTGTATATGTTGATAACCGTCTTTTCACCTCTAATCCAAACGAATGGAAAGATGTTATTGAAGGATTTCAGAATTTGATAAAAGAAAAAGCGCTTTCATTTGATATGATTGCAGGTATAGAGTCTGCCGGTATTTCTCATAGTGCCGTTTTAGGATATCAAGAAAAAAAGCCCATGGTTTATGTGAAAAAAGAAGTAAAGGAGCACGGAACAAGAAAAAGGATCGAGGGCGGAAAAGTTGAAGGAAAAAAAGTGCTTTTGCTTGAAGATTTGGTTTCAACGGGAGGTAGCAGCATATCCGGAGTGAATGTTCTACGAGAAGAAGGCGCTCAAGTTGATGACTGTGTCGTGATTGTAAGTTATGGTATGAAGAAAGCAACGGAAAAGTTTGATAAAGAAAAAGTTAATCTTCATACTCTCACATCCTTTCCTGTAATTTTAGAAGAAGCAGTGTCTATGGGCAAAATATCAGATGAAGTATCGGAGACAGTAAAAGATTGGCTTGCCGATCCTGATGGCTGGGCGGGGAGGCATGGATTTGATAAATAATATACTTTATCTTGTATCAGTAAACTAGTTTACTGATACAAACGTTCTTTAGCGCTAATAAGTAAATTTTATAAACATGCCCATTATTGACAAGTACAACGACCGATCAGACAAAGTTAATTCCCTCGCTTGCGTAGGGCTCGATTCGGAATTTGAAAAACTGCCGGAGCGCTTTAAGAAAATGGAAAATCCGCAGTTCGAATTCAATAAGTGGATCATTGATCAGACTCACGAATTCGTCGCCGCTTTCAAGACGAACATCGCTTTTTATGACCAGCGCGGCGATCAGGGACTCAAGGAGCTAAAAATGACGCAGGACTACATCAAAGAAAACCATCCGGATATTTTTCGAGTGTGCGATTCAAAAAGAGGTGACATCGGAAATACGAACAAAGGGTATGTTGATGAAATCCTTGATTGGCTGGATTTTGACGCTATGACCCTTCATCCATATATGGGAAAAGAATCTCTGTTGCCGTTTCTTGAAAGAAAAGATAAGGGACTCATAATCCTTTGCCGCACTTCAAATCCAGGCGCGGGAGAGCTTCAGGATTTAATGATAAATAACAAGCCGGTCTGGCAGATAGTGGCAGAGAAAGTGCGGGACGAATGGAACGAGAATAATAATTGCATGTTGGTCGTTGGTGTGACCGTTCCAGAGGAAGCAAAAAGAATCCGCGAAATTGTAGGCGACATGACTTTTCTTATGCCCGGCGCCGGCGCCCAGGGAGGCGATATCGAAAAAACCGTGAAAGCCTCACTTAATTCTCAAAATAAGGGTTTCATTCTCAATTCTTCCCGCGGAGTTATTTTTTCCGAAAATCCAAAAGAAGAAGCGAAGAAATTAAGGGACGAAATCAATAAGTATCGGTAAATAAAAACCCCGAAGCTTAGCTTCGGGGTTTTTGTATTTTGTTAAATAATCCGGCCATCTAATATATCAGGTATCGAAACTTTCCATTTTGAATCTCCGTTGCATATACGCGATTGGATTTTTTTTGGCCAAAATATTGAGCGCAAAATCGACCGCGTTGGATTCGCGTTCGATCACCGCCATCGGGACATCCGAGGGCATCCGCAGGCTACTCCAGGCGTCCCCCGGAAAGATTTTGGCGGTCGCCGGAATGGAAATCACCGGCCAATGAGTATGAGTGGCAAGCACCGGTCCGAGTCCGTTGCTCAAACCCACTTTGGTGACAATCACTCCCCCGCCCGGAAATTCTCGCTCCAGATTTTCAAGTTCCTTGAGGCAAAGAGCGGTTTTTTTGTGTCCGGAAATTATTTTTTTCACCACTTTTATGCCCGGAATATCCGGCGCTTCCGGCGCTTCGTCTTTTTCCGAGCCGGTCCACAAAACCAGCGCCTGGTCGGGAATATACGGAAAATCTTGCACGAGGTCTGCCACAATTTGATACTTGGGTTCGATTGTTTCCAGATCTTCCCCGTCACGGAAAGCTTGCTTCGAAAGCTCTTTCCATTGGGGATCTCGCAAACGCCAGGAATCGTTATCAATTACGTCCGCTACCACCAGCTCCCCGTCTTTGGTCAACCCAAATTCAATCTTCATATCAAGCATCCTGTAATTTCTTTGCGAAAACGCGCCCTCGAGAACCAAAAAGGTTTTCCGCATAATTTCGTCCATTTTTTTGAGTCTTCCGGAATCTCCCAAAAGCACTTTTTCGCGTGGTATTGTCCTTTTGAGATCCGCTTCTTTGTCCCAAACCGGCTTCCAGGCAAAAAGCGGCTTCCAATCCTCCTCTTGCGGGTTGAGAATCACCGGATCGTCCTGTTCCGAGGTCAGGTCTTCGATCAGCGTTTCACCGGCAATGGAAACTCCCCCTTTGGTTGTCTTCAGGAAAAATTCATTCACGAGATGGCGAAAATAGACCGGCGGCTTGCCCTCTGAAACTGCCATTTGCGGATTTCTTTTAAGATAACTGCCGAAAGCGTAGCGCCTCGGCACGGCTTCAACTAGGATCATTTGGCAAGGCTTGGCGGCAAACTCTGTTTCGGAGATTTGCTCCACGAAGTGCGTGGGAATTCCCGCTTTGTTCAAAAGCTCAAACACCCGGCAAGTCGTGAGATTTGAATTCTTGCCTTTGCTTTTGAATTTTTTGGTATATTTTGGATCGTTGAACGCGGTAATGTCGTCTTTGTATTCGACGATTACCGTCTTGAGATCTTTTTTGTTTTCCCAAATTTTTTTGGTTTTTCCCTCCGCGATCAAATCGCCTTTTTGATACTGCGACATAAAAATAATTTAATTGTATATATTAATTCTTGCCAAAAACTCTTTCAAATATATAATCCACATGTTTCAGCTTCAGCTTCAAATCAAAACACTCTTCCAACTCTTTTCCACTGATATATTTCATAACTTCTTTATTTTTCCGCAAAGCCTCCTGAAAATCTTCCCGGCTTTCCCAGCAATTTTGGGCAATATCGCGGACGATTTTATAGGCATCTTCCCGCGGGAGATTGCTCTTCTCGGCCAGTAGCGTCTGAACCTCCTGGGAGAAAACCAATCCTTTGGTGAGAAAAATATTTTCCTTCATCTTCTCGGGATAGGCTATCAATTTTTCCAGGCTGCCCGCCAGGCGGTTCAGCATATAATCAAGGAGTATCGAAGCGTCGGGTAAAAATATTCTTTCCTGGCCCGAGTTGGAAATGTCCCGCTCATCCCAAGTGCTTATTGTTCCGAGAGCCGTCACCGCGTATCCCCGCATCATATTCGCCATGCCGGATAAATTTTCGAAGGATATGGGATTACGCTTATGGGGCATAGCCGATGAGCCCCTTTGATTTTTGGGATCGAAATATTCCTGCGCCTCGAGAATTTCCGTTCTCTGCAACGTTCTGATGTTCACGCATATTTTTTCCACCGTCCCGGCAATGATCGCGAGAGTTGAAACGTATTCCGCAATGATATCGCGGGAAATAATTTGAGTGGCAATAATCGGTTTAAGACCGAGGATTTGGCAAGTTTCCTCTTCGATCTTGGGATCGAGCGTATACATTCCGACGGCTCCGGAAATTTTCCCGACCGCCACCCGTTCGCGTAATTTTTTCAGCCGATCTTCATGCCGCGCGAATTCGTCATACCATTTGGCCAGTTTCACGCCGAAAGTTATCGGCTCGGCGTGTACACCATGCGTGCGGCCAATTTGCGCCACATCTTTATATTCAAACGCTTTATTTTTTAAAACTTCTTTGTTTTTTTTAACGCGATCCAGCAGCAGATCAATGCTAGCCGCCAATTGCAAGCTTAGAGCCGTATCCTGCGTGTCATACGAAGTCATTCCGGCATGCCAAAAAGGCCGCAGTTTTTCGGGAAGCTGGGGCGAGGTGTGCATAAGAAAGGCGATCACATCATGTTTTGTGATCTCTTTTTCAATTCGGTTGATTTCTTCCGGATCTATTTTTATCGATTCAACCAGATTTTCCGGAATTTTTACCTTAAGCAGGCCAAGATTAACTTTGGCTCGCAGTACGGCGATCTCGACTTTAACCCAATTGCGAAATTTGGTTTCGTTGCTCCAAATTTGGCTCATTTCCTTGGTGGAATATCTCGAAATCATGCTTTATATATCAATAATAGTTAGGTTGATTTTCCTAAATATTATTCTAGAGGATAAACATTCTGTTGTCCAAAATTATACGCCAAAGTATTATCATTTCTTATATATCCGCAAGCTGTTCGCCACCACCGAAACCGAGCTCATGGACATCGCAGCGGCGGCGATGATCGGGCTCAAGAGCCCTGCCGCGGCCAAAGGAATGGCAATAACGTTATAGGCAAAGGCCCAAAAAAGATTTTGCTTGATCGTCTTGAAAGTGAGACGGGAAATTTTGATCGCTTCGACCACTTTCTCAAGATTATTTTGAATGAGGATTATTTGGCCGGCTTCTTTCGCGATGTCTGTCGCCGATCCCATAGCGATTCCAAGATCGGCTTGCACGAGGCTCGGCGCGTCATTGATTCCGTCGCCGACAAAAATAACTTTTTCGCCCTGCTTTTGAAGCTTCTTCACTTCCTCCGACTTTTCCGATGGCAGAACCTCCGCCAAAACTTTTGCGATCCCGAGTTCCTGCGCCACGGCTTCGGCGGTTTTTTTGTTGTCCCCTGTTATCATCGCGAGCTCGAGTCCCATATTCTTGAGTTCCTCGATCACTTTTTTTGATTCATCCCGAATCTCGTCGGCGACCACAATGGCTCCGACAATTTGAGCTCCATGCGCCACAAAAAGCCGCGTTCCCGTTCCCAATTTATCATCACTAATGATTCCGTCCGCCCATTTTGTCTCTAAATTATTTTCTTCCAACAATTTTTTGTTTCCCAAAAGCAAAGCTGTTTTATGTTCCACGCAATTGGCTTTTATCCCTTTTCCTCTTATTTCTTTCACATTCTCGAGTTCCGCCAGTTTAATATTCCTCCCCTCAATATGTTTCGCTACTGCTTTTGAAAGCGGATGGTCTGAATTTTTGGCAAGGCTCGCCGCAATTTTCAGAATTTTATCTTCCGTGAATTTATGCCCCGGATTACTGATTATTTTTTGCACTTCCGGTTTTCCGCGAGTCAGCGTTCCCGTCTTATCGAACACAACTATAGTGATGTCTTTCGCTCTTTCAAAACTTTCCCCTTCTTTAAAAAGGATTCCATTTTTCGATCCCCGACCAGTTCCAACCATAATGGCCGTCGGAGTAGCCAGGCCCAAGGCGCAAGGGCAGGCGATCACCAAAACCGCCACAGCATTTATGATCGCTATCGCCAAGTTATGACTGAAAAGATACCAACCGAAGAAAGTTAGAAAGGCCACGCAGATTATCGCCGGCACAAAAATACCCGATATTTTGTCGGCCAGTTTCTGGATCGGCGCTTTTGAGGATTGAGCCTCTTCGACAGTTCTGATTATTTGCGCGAGCACTGTTTCTTCGCCAATATGCGTTATTTTTATCTTAAGCACTCCGTCTAAGTTGACCGTCGCGCCGTATGCTGAAGAATATTTTTTCTTTTCCACCGGCAGGGATTCTCCGGTCAGCATCGATTCATCAATATTGGATTCGCCCTCGACCACGATTCCATCGAGCGGAATTTTCTCTCCGGCTCGTACAATGATTGTATCGCCGACTTTAATTTCATAAATATTTACTTCTTTTTCTTCGCCATTCACTATAAGCCGCGCTTTTTTTACCCCGAGTTCCAATAGTTTTCGCATCGCCTCCCCCGCTTGGCCGGTACTTTTGGCCTCAAAATATTTTCCGAGGATAATAAGGGTGATAATGAGCGCCGCCGATTCCAAATAGCCAACGCGCGCGGAAAATATCGCCCACAGGCTGTAGAAATAGGCCGTGAGCGTGCCAAGCGAAATCAAAGTGTCCATGTTGGCCCGCATTTTTTTGGCTTGCATATACGCCATCCGGTGAAAGCGCCAGCCGCAATAGAAAACAACCACTGTTGCAAAAAAAAGATTGAGCCACATGACAAGATCGGTTTTCAAGATCAAAACACCCGTCTCAATCTTGAAAAACATACCAAGAAGGAGGGGGGCACTCAAAATGGCAGAACCCAAGAACGCTAGCCAATTTTTCCGGATATCCTCGCCGATATGTTCATGCTCGCCATTTTCCATGAGCATTCGATGTTCTGTATGCTTCGTATGCTCCATGTTATGTGTTTCGTGTTCTACAACTTCATAGCCGTTATCCTTTATCACCTGCTTAACATCCTCCCCGCTCAAAACATCCGCGTCGTATTCAACAGACGCTTTTTTGGTCGCGAAGTTAACATTCGCGCTTAAAACACCTTTCCTTTTCAAAAGTTCTTTTTCGTTGTTTATGGCGCAAGAGGCGCAAGACATGCCGCTAATTTTAATTGATATTTTTTTTGATTCCATAAATTTGGATCTTATTCCACTATAAATTTACCCCGCACCATTCCCATTCCGCAGCTGAAGGCGATCTCGCCGGATTTTTGAGGAGTGAATTGCACCACATTTTCGCCATACTTCAAATTTTTCGAAATATTGAAAGACGGCACGATGATCGTGCTGGTGCAGCCGCTGACATTCACACCGTTGATAACCCATCTTACGGGAACACCCTGCTTTATCTTGAAAACGCTCGGTTCAAACCCGCTTGAGGTTACGTTCATAGTTATGGTTTGTTCGACCTGGCTCGCGGTCTGTTTTTGAACGGGTGCAGTATCGCTTTTTACCGCAATCTCTTTTTTATTGTTATTCGAACTTATGACATTTGTCTTCACGCCCTTGAGAGCCAGACCGGAATTGAGCGTATAAATGGCAAAAATTATGATGAGAGCCCCCGCCACTTTTTGAAATACCACGAATCCCCGATTTTTTGCGAAGGATGCCGTGATACCCAAAACCAGAAGTGTTGGTACTGTGCCAAGCGCGAAGAGAAACAGGCTCAAGGCGCCAATCAGAAAACTGCCGGAAGCCAGCGCGAAGAGCTGCATACTTTGAGTGAACCCGCAGGGAAGAAAAAAACTTAAACCGCCCAGAAGAAAGGGAGCTGCTTTATGTTCCGAGCGCTTCAATTCTTTCCATTTGCCGCTAAAACTTTTGGGCATTCGAATCCCGACAGCTGAAAGCGAAGGAACAATCCCCAGGATATTCAGTCCCAGCCATCCCATAACCACGGCGATGATGATCGTATAGGCGGAAATGAAATTGCCGGATACATTCAGTTCTCCGCCGATGATTCCCAACAGTCCGCCTAAAAGAAAAAATGCCGCCAATCGTCCGGTATGAAAAAATAAATTCGGCCGGACGGCGCTTTCAAAAAAACCTTTCCCGCTGCTTTGATACTTCTCGGAAAAAGCGATTATTACCGCTCCCACCACCGCGAGACACGAAGAGACGGAAGCAACCAGACCGATAAGAAAAGATACTCCGTATGACAGCGTTGCGCTTTTAATATTAATCGCATCAACGAAGCTGGCGCTTTGAAAAAGGCGACACAGTAATAAAATGATTAGGGTAATAATGCCCGCGTTCAGCCAGTCCTGCCACGTAGCTTTGTTTTTCCCGCCATTTTCTTTTTCGGCTTGCCTCGCCGATAGACGGGACGGATTATTTTCAGTAGCGGCATAGCCGTATTTTTTGGCAATTTCTTTTATCGCGTCGAGATCCGGCTCCGTTTCTTGGTAAAAAATTTCGGCCGTATTGTTTTTCCAATCCACTTTTACATCCGCCACACCGGCGACATTTCTGAATTCACCATCGAGCAATTTTTCGCAGCTCGCGCAATGCATCCCTTGGATATAGATTTTTTTTGAACGCATATTTTTTCCAAGATCCGACCTTGGGGCGACCCTAAGGTTGGACCTTAGTATATCATTATTATTTCGACAATCTGCTAATATTCAGTATCTCATCGATCATTTCTTGCTTTCGCTTCTCATTCGTCCCCCGCATAGCGCTCACAAAACAGCTGTTGAGATGCCGCTCCAGCAGCTTATTATTGGCCGACTTCAAAAGGCCGATGACCGCCAAATTCTGCTGGAGGATATCAATGCAGTATTCCTTATTTTCAACCATTTTTATTACGTTTCCGAGATGGCTATGGGCTTTCTTCAGCGCCGTAATGATTTCTTTATTTTTATCGGATAAATCGGTTTTGACATTTGACATGTGAGTTTTAAGCTTTATTTATTACCTCCCCCCTAGGTATACACTATACTCTACTCCAGATGCTGTCAAATTATTTCAATGACGTTTGGATTTCTTTCATTTCATGACATTAGCGTACTAAATATAGCCAGACGTTTTTGTTTGGCTATATTTTTTGTCCATCAATGCTATAATAAAAGCATGGAACCTTCTTCAAAAAAAAAATTGCTCGCAGTCACCATTGCTTTTTCTGTCATGGCTTTTGCCAGTATAGCCTATTTTCTCGTTGCTCCCGAAAAAGAAATAACTGCAGAAAATAAACCCGCAGCGACAACTCCCCAACTCAAATCATTCCGGGGTGTTTTGGCCAGCACATTGCTTGACGCGAAAGAAGAAGCCGTCAAGATCGGAGAAAAAATCGGCGAAGCTGTTTCGAATCCGTTCGCCAGCACTCAAAACGATTCTTCTCAAAAGACTTCTTCCGAAACATCCGGTGAAAATAGTTTTTCTTTCGCGATTCTCGGCGATACACAACGTTTCGATGCCGGAAATCCGCAGGGAAATTTCCAAAAAGCGATGGCAAGCATAACAAAATTAAATCCTGATCTCGTGTTGGCTGTTGGTGACTTGGTTGAAGGCTGCGACGGAGACAACAAATGTTCTAAAAAATATAGCGACTGGAAAAAAATAGTGGGCTCTCTTTTGCCCAACACCTATGCCATGCAGGGCAATCACGACCGCACCGGAGATGACAAAACCGACGATGTCTGGCGGTCCAGTTTCAGTTTCCCGACCAATGGCCCGTCCGGATTTAGCGAACAGGTCTATTCTTTTGATCATAAGAACTCTCATTTCGTCGTTCTGGACAGTGACAAACCTAAAGAACATCTGGTGAACGGCGAAGAGAGAAGCTGGCTCGAAAAAGACCTCTCCGCCAACAAAAAAGAAAATACTTTCGTTTTCTTCCACGAACCCGCTTATCCCGTGAGCTCCAAAATTACGGAAAGTCTTGACAAGGAGCCGACGGAGCGTAACGCCCTTTGGGAAATTTTGGATCGCCATAATGTTACGGCCGTTTTCAACGGGCACGAGCATATTGTCAGCCGCCGCAAAATAGATGGAATTTATCAATTCGTTTTCGCCAATACGGATTCTTTCAATCATGATCTTCCGAAGTCCGGCATTGCCGAATACGCCAGCCAGATACAAGGCAGTTCCGGCCTCGTAAAAGTGGATGGGGGGGAAATTACGGTCGAAACCCACGCTCCCAGCGGTACACTCTTGAATTCATTTACTTTTTCGAAATAGAAAACTTGATAGGAGCCCAACTTATATATTAAAAAGAATTACGTAACTAGTTACGTAATTCTTTTTTCGGAGTTTGATTCTCCCCGCCGAGATCCGCAGGAGTAACCCTTTCAGATATTTTAATTACAAAAGTTTTTCCCAGTCTCCTTCCTCGAAATCCAGAAGTGACGGCAAGATCAAGTCCGCTATTGCCAGTTTCGGATGATCAAAAAACATTTCCTCCGGAACGCAGACGCATTTCATGCGCGCGGACTTCGCCGCCAGAAGCCCGTTGAAAGAATCCTCGAAGGCAAGACAATATTCCGGAGCGACATCGAGCATTTTTGCCGTCGTGAGATATACTCCCGGATGCGGTTTTCCATGCTCTTCGAATTCCGCGGAGTAAATTTCGTCAAAATATTCTCCTATTCCCAGTTTTTCGACGGCAGCGTCAATTATCAACATAACCGACGAAGAGGCTAGGGCCATTTTTACATTTTTTTTCTTCATCATCTCCAGTATTTGCCTCGTGCCTGGCATTTCAACGCCCCTGGCCCTGACTCGCGAGATAAGATCCGCGACAAGCGCGTTCTCAAGTTCTTTCTTGGATGGAGTAGTCCAGGGTTTTATGTTGAACCAGTGGTCGACAATTTTGTCGACTCTCAGGCCTGCAGTTTCAACAACCTGCGATTTGTCCAGATTAAGACCAGCCATCTTAGCGGTCTCGATTTCCGCCTCCCACCAAAGCGGTTCTGAATCAATAAGAAGACCATCCATATCGAATATGACTGCTTTTATCATAATCCTATTCCCTTAGTTTTATTTTATGCGTATAAGCCCTGCCAAAATCCACGTAGAGGGAAAACTGTGTATTTTCTGCCCCTATCCTATCACCAAAACGCCTTTTTTATCAAATAAAAATGGGGGGATATCAAGGCATCACGATTGCCGACATCCCCCCAGGCCAAACACGCCTTCTCCCCTTGAGATGGACTATAAAGTCGCCCCAGGACTCATTAGCCCACCGCTCTCGGGATCCTTACGGATGAGGCCCAAGAACCGTTCCAGATAAAACTGGCTCACGCATACTGCAAGAGAGGCGCGAGAGTTGCTTCGTGCAGATCATGACATAACCCCCAAAAAGAGAAAGAGGTTCGCCGAATGAGGGCGATTATCCCGGGATATACTCCACCGGGTCAGATGGAGTATTATTCAACCGAGATAAATGTTTCAATGATCCGCTCCAAACACAATCTCTCTATTTGCGGGATATCCTACCGGACGAAAGGCCACCCTAGCGGCGGCACGCTATCCATGTCAACCCCACAAAGTTCCTTATAAAGAACGACAATGACTGTTATGAATATAACAGGCTCAATTTCTTGCCCCTATTCTATCTCAAAACACCTTTTTTATCAAGAAAGAACAGGATTTGATCCCTGTTCTCGCCGTAAACTAAAATCGGCTTTGTTATTCCAAATCTTTTTTCATTTTCTCAAAATCTTCTTTAGTTACCTCTCCTTTGGCATAGCGTTCTTTGAGAATATCCAAAGCGCCCTTTTCCTTGTGCTTATGTTCGCCAAGATTATGCCAGCAACCATGACCTGAAAAACCGCGGATCAAGGCAAAAATCGCAAAAATAATCAGCGCCCAAAAAATAAGCATGGAGATGAAACCAAAGCCAAAACCGATTCCTCCCATATGCCCGTAATAATTTCCCATCATATATGTATTTTACTATTTACCTCAACAACTATTACGTTTCGGGCATCTCTTTATTTCAACCGCTTTTCTTAACATATAAAAAGCCCCGGGGAGGAAGAACATTTCTCTCCAGGGCTAAAAGGTTATCCAGCGTCCTCCCTCCATTATGGGACAGTTTGGTAAAAGAGACGTGCCGAATATACGGCAGGCGATTGGCCGATACTCGTAAATCGCGCATTTGTTTTCTCGATTAAGGAACACGCACTTAATCCATTTAATGCGTTTATTGACAGCATAAATAATTGCTTCACACATCAGCTCTTCAATTTCCCTTTCCGTGGCCTCCTTTTTTATTCTTTGAAAGATTTTTAGGAGCGGGAAAATATAATATCCCCTGTTTCGCCCGCCGATCAGTTTCACGATTTTGCAGTTGTACCGACGGAATAGGCCCAGTTCCTCGGCTCTCTGGAATGAATCCCGATCCCAAAGAGTGAAAATTCCACAGCAAAATGCTTTGCAAGGCCAGCCTCTCGTGCAGGGTGGTGTTTGGTACATATTGCCCTCCTCAATATGTAAGGTTGATATGATTTTTGAAGTAATTCATCCTACCAAAGATCTCTGTGTTTTTCAAATTTGTTCTAGATACACTATACTAAATACATGCCACAAGCTTGGCAAAATATTCCCGATCACCTGAATCCAATTGCATTCCGCCTCGGCCCGGTTGAGATTTTCTGGTACGGAATAATGTATCTGGTTGCTTTTGCGATTGTTTATTATTTGGTCCGTTACCGAATCAGAACTGAAAAAATGGGAATTTCTTTTGAAACCGTCCAGGATTTTTTTCCTTGGGCAATTGTGGGCTTGTTATTAGGCGCGCGGCTCGGAGATGTTTTCATTTATGACTGGAGTTATTTTTCGAAGCATCCGCTTGAGATATTTTTGCCTTTTGATATTTATAATCATTGGCAATATATCGGGATTTACGGGATGTCGTATTTTGGGGGACTCGTCGGCCTTGCGATTGCGCTTTATCTCTTTTGTAAAATTAAGAAAATTAATCTTTTGGAGTTTAGCGATTTGTTCTCCCCCGCCGTCCCGCTTGCTTTCACTTTCGGCCGATTGGGAAATTTCATAAACGGGGAATTGTACGGACGAATTACAAATAAATTTTGGGGAATGTATTTCCCGGCTGATTTTTCCGGCCAGCTTCGCCATCCTTCGCAGCTTTATGAAGCGCTTCTTGAGGGAATTTTGCTGTTCGCTATTTTGTGGAATCTTCGCAAAAAAAATTACCCGGCCGGGTATTTAACTGCTTTTTATCTCATTGGCTACGGAATCGCCCGCTTCACCGGCGAATTTTTCCGTGAGCCGGATAAAAGCTGGTTCTTCAACCCGAAAATGTTATCGAGCGGACAAGTATTTTCCCTTCTTTTGATTTTTGCCGCCCTATTTTTACTAATACTGAAAAGATCCAAAAGGCGTGCTTAGCTCCACTTCATTTTTTCCTTTTGCCTCTTCACATTTCCCAAGTTCGTATAACTCAACACTGGTTTCTTTGGAAACGAAATCGATGGCCTCTTTCAAAATTCCGCCTTCGCCCGATCCCACCGCTTCGAGCCCAATCCCCATATTAAACGTCACGCACATATTTTCCCAACTTTCTTTTGATTCGTTCTGAATCAATTTAAAAAGAGGCGGGCAATCCGGAATTTGCTTTATATATCGAATATTATTTCCCAAGCTGCGCACCTTCGTCAGTCCTCCGCCGGTATTGATGCAAAGGCCATGAAGCAGATGGAGCGCTTTTTTCTTTTTCAACTCCTCTATCAAAAATTTTATCACAATCGCCCACTGGCGCGTGGGAGAAAGGATGGCTTCGCCGATTGTCATGCCCAGTTCGTCGATACGGTCTTCCACTTTATATTTTCCCAGGTAGGGATATTTTTCACGGACTAAGAACGGATATTTTTTGGCGTAGTCGGCGCGCATCAGACAAGTTCTGGCCATCGTGAGTCCGTTCGTCATCATTCCGGAATTCGGTTTTTCTTCCCATTCGGCCTGCCCGGCGCTGGAAAAACCAAAAATCGAATCCCCCGCTTCGATGTTTCCCCGGATTATATCCGCCTCCGGCGCAGTCGCGCGAACATCAATATCAATGGCGTAGGAATTGACCTGGTCCGGAAGATCGGCCGTTTCCCCGCCCAGAAATTCAATTTCCAGGCCGAACTTTTTATAGAGTTCGATCATTTTCAAAAATCCCAATCCCAGCTGTTTCAAGATTATATCTTTGGGAACGTTTTTCGAATTGATGTTGATGACATCCGTTACTTCATAGGTATCAATGAATCCGCTGGCCGCAATGTCGCCCGTATTCGAAGAAAGCGCGTCAAAAATTTCTTCCTGGAAAATTGTTTCGTCGCCGGTTTCGAAATAATGGAGGCAACGCTGGATACTCTTGCTCCCGCTGCCGTCGGAATGCTTCACTTTCACCCAGCCCGGATTTTTCTTGTCGCGCGCCATCACGCAAAAAGCGTTCGGGAAATCATTCTTCATGATTTTCTCAAACACTCCCCGCACGTTATCCTTGTGCGGATCAACTCCCAATTTTTCGTAGATGCTTTGTTTGGGCATAAATATTATTTAGTACTTTTATTTTTTCTCACTTCCGGTTGCACCACTCCCGCGCGTTCTGGAACATCTTGAGCCAGGGAGACGCTTTCCAGGCTTTATTTTGCTCTTCCGGAAGATAGGGCCATTGCCATTTGAGAAAGGCTCTTTCCGGATGCGGCATCATGGCAAGATGCCTTCCGTCCGGAGAACAAAGAGCCGCAATTCCTTTGAGCGATCCGTTTGGATTGAAGGGATATTTTTTAGCCGGTTTGTTTTTGTCATCGACATAGATTATAGGCGCCAGTTTCCTGGCCGAGACTTTTTTGAAAATATCCTGGTCTGGACAATAAAGTTGTCCCTCTCCATGAGCTATCCAAATTCCCAGTTTTGAATTTTCCATACCTTGAAGCATCATCGCCGGGCTTTTTTTGATTTTCACCGTCAGCCATCTTGATTCAAACCGGCCGGATTGGTTCCGGATGAATCTGGGCTGTTTTTCATCGGGCGTTCCTTTAAACGGCACCCAGCCGAGAAGCGCCATCAACTGGCAGCCATTGCAAACTCCCAACGAGAAAGTATCTTCTCGCTCATAAAATTTATCAAACATCTCTCTTATTTTTTCGTTGAAGCGAATTGT
The DNA here is from genome assembly GCA_030679895.1 of Candidatus Moraniibacteriota bacterium. Classification (GTDB taxonomy): domain Bacteria; phylum Patescibacteriota; class Minisyncoccia; order Moranbacterales; family UBA11712; genus Fen-1326. The sequence continues at coordinate 15,227 of JAUXSN010000002.1, forward strand.
GCCCGCCCAGCCTTTAGCGCTGTCCAGAACATCGGCATAGGAAAATCCTCCCACAAAAACGAGGCCCCTGAAATCGTCCAGGCTGATTTCCCCATTCAAAAGATCATTTACGGTGACGTCCCATGGTTCGAACCCGGCCGCGAAAAAAGCGGAAGTCATTTCCCGGTCCCCATTGCTGCCTTCCTCGCGAAGAATAGCTACCTTTGGTTTTTTTTCGGCTTCGATAATTTCATCCGGCGTTTTTTCTGGTTCAAAAGACACCTCGTAACTGATTCCTTGGCGGTTATGCTGCTTGGCTTGAACTTTCGCCAGCTCTGGATTCATTTGAAATTGCTCCAGCCGGTCGCTGGTCGCTTCCCACCATTTGAGAAGGTCTTTCGTGCTTGCGTCCAATTCCAGTTTTTCCCCGTTATATATTTTGAGATCCTTTTCTTTTTTAGTTCCGCCAAGTGTTTCGAAAAGCAAGTCCGAATCCCTGAAAATCGAAATGATTTTTTCTTCGTTTTCCGGAAGATATTCGATCACAATCCCCAATTCTTCCGAAAATAGTTTTGAGACCAGGTCCGCACTTTCCCCAAGCTTAATTTCAGCTCCGCAATTTCCCGCCATCACCATTTCAGCTATTGCCGTCACCAGCCCTCCATCGCTTCGGTCATGGCCCGCCAGTATCAGATTTTCTTCAATCATTTTTTGAACCGCCAGAAATGCTTTTTTGAGTTTTTCCGGGTTTTCAACATCTGGCGAAACATTTCCTATTTTTCCAAAAATTTGAGCCAGAGCCGATCCGCCAAGGCGATTTTCACCAGTTGAAAGATCAACGAACATCAACCGGCTCTCACCCGGCTTTTTGATGTCCGGCGTCACAAATTTTTCGATGTCAGGCATGGTAGCGTAAGCCGAAACTACCATCTGGCCCGGTGCTTTCACGACTTCCTCGCCAACTTTGGCCGCCATGGAAAGGCTGTCTTTCCCTCCGTCAACCGCAATTCCGAGACTGATCATGATATCTCTCATTGAAACAGCCGCGTCATATATATTCGCGCCTTCTCCCGGAAGTTTGGCCGCCCACATCCAGTTGACCGAGCACTTGATATGAGGCAAGTCGCTTATTTTTGCCCACATCATATTGGTAAGCGCCTCGCCAACCGCCATTCTCGCCCCCGCTTTGGGATCAATCAGCATCTTCAAGGGTTGCTCGCCGATTGAAATGGCTGTTCCTGTTTTTCCAAAATGGCTTTGGGCCACAACTGAAACATCCGCAACCGGGAGCTGGAGCGGGCCCGAGCATTGCTGGCCCGCGATAAGTCCCGTAACGCTCCGGTCGACTTTCCGCACCAAATATCCTTTTGATCCGACGGACGGCAAGCAAAATATTTTTCTGACCGCGTCTTTGATTTTGATATTTTTCGGCAAAACAAACGGCTTCAATTTCAAAGGTTTTCTTTTGGACACGAATTTTTTCTGTGGCATGTCGCCTAAAATTTTTTCAAGCTCCAGATTAACCGGCGAAGAATCGTCCTTACTGTCATGAAGAACAATTTTTCCGTCCCCCGTGATTTCTCCCAGCACTTCGCAGCTTACTCTTTCTCTTTGGCAGATGGATTGAAAGCCTTCCATCTGTTCCGGCCGGATGAGAAGAGCATTGCGTTCTTGATATTCTCCGCCCCAAATTTCAAGGACCGACATGGTCTTGTCTCCCAGTTTAATATTTCTGATTTCCACCTTGCCTCCGACTGGATCGACCAATTCGGTGACAACATTGCAAGGACCGCCCGCCCCCTGATCATGGATACTGACAATTGGATTATCGCTGCCCATCTCCACGCAGGCTCTGATAACCCGGTTCATTTTTTGTTCCATCTCTGCATCTCCTCTTTGCACCGCTGAAAAATCAAGTTCTTCCTTGTTTTCTCCCTGGATCATACTTGAGGCCGAGCCGCCTCCAATTCCAATGCGATAAGCCGGGCCGCCGATCTGGATAATTTTCATTCCCGCTTCCGGTTTTTCTTTTTCAATATGCCGCTCATCCATTTGTCCCACCCCTCCCGTAAACATGATGGGTTTGATCCATTCCCTTCTTTCATTCTTCTTTAGTTTTATCCCAAAAGTTCTTACGAATCCCTGAATCAGCGGTTCGCCAAATTTGTTTCCAAAATCCGAAGCTCCGTTGCTTTCTTTGATCAGGATCTGAAGCGGCGTCGCCAGATTCGTTGGATATTCGAAGCCTTTTTTTTCTCCGCCGATTTTATGATCATTTATATTCAAACTTCCCGTGCAATAGCCCGCCGTTCCGGCAATAACAAGCGCCCCTTTTCCCGTCGCCTGGACATCCCGAATCCGACCGCCGGTTCCTGTTTCCGCGCCCGGAAAAGGAGCCACTCCTGAAGGAAAGTTGTGGGTTTCCGCGGTGAATATCGGGTGATAAGTCTCCTCCCGAAAAGAAAAAGGGGAGAATTTGCCGGATTTTTCCGGCTTTATGGTTTTTATTTGGTATCCTTTGATGGCGCTCGAATTATCCTTGAAAGCGATGAGGCTGTTTGAGGGATTGGCCTTGAGCGTGGAGCTCACAACATCGAGCAAGTTTTCCGGCATCTCCTGTCCGTCAATGATAATCCGTCCTTTGAAAAACCAATGGCGGGAATGTTCACTGTTGGCTTGCCCGAGCTGAAAGCATTCCACGTTGGTCGGATTTCTCTTGAAGTCTTTTGCAAATAAATCGAAATAGAAATTTATGTCCCAATCGTCCATTCCCAGCCCGATTTCTTTGTTTATTTTTCGAAGCTCCTCTATTCCTTTTTCGATAAGCCGGATTTCATAAACTTCTTTCGGTTTGATTCCGGTTTCGAAAGTTTCCAACGGCTTTTCATAAACACATTCCGTCATCCGATCATGGCTCGCTCTGGTAAATTCTTCAATGCCCGAGTCTTTCGGCAAAACGCATCTTTTCGATTTTTCAATTCGCGTTATTTTTTCAATGCCGCAGGACCGACAGATGGAAACGGCGTTCGTCGAAAAAGCGGACTCAAAATTCATCCGCGGCCCGATTTCGACTATTTCGCCTTTTTCCGGATCAAGAAAAGAGTTCCGGCTCAAATTTTCCGGCTCAAAAGTTTCCGCGAAAAGCCATTTCAGGACTTTTATTTCGCTTTCCGAGAGCGGCTCGGCCGTTTCAATATAGAAGCAGTACTCCTTATCCTCCCCGTATTTTTTATAAAATCGCTCCATATATTCCTAAATAATTCTTATTTCTCTTTTTTTAATATATCACAGGAAAAAGAATCGGAATAGTTATTTTTAACTTCAAAAGTTGACAAAAAAAGAAGGAGCAAAGCCGAATCAGCCTTGCCCCATTTTGTTTTTTTCGACTCATCCAGTCATTATGTCAGAGAGCCGATGTGCACACCCCGGAACTTCTTCCGCATATTCTCGCTCCTTGCCTCCAAGCGTTTGACATTTTCCGACGTTACGACATGAAGCTTCCCGCCGAAATGGGCTTGGCGAGAAGGTGCACAAAAGCTGATCGCGCCCTCCCGGCCGCTTTTGTCGAACACATCGGCAACTTCGGTGATGGCCCGGGCATCTTGCCCAATATACATGATATCAGAAAGCTCGCAAACTTGGTGGCCTTTCCCGTTGAACATCATAACAAGGCCTTTGTTGAGAAGATACCGGGCGACCTCGACGTCGGTTTGGCTGTCGCCGACGTACATTATGCGCCGCAAGGGTTGGTCAGCAATTTCCGCAATATCTTTGAGCGCTTCATACTTCTGAAACTGACCAACGGGGTGAACTTCTTTCATCAACCTGCCAACCTCCATGTTGCGCACCGTATACCAGATGAATCCGGTGATACGGTCATAATTTTTTTGATGATTTTCCGCAATTTCTCCGGTAAGGTGATCATATTTAACCGGAGGCATCTGCGACAGCTCCTCTAAAAATTTGAGGAGTTTATTTTTCTGTCTCGTGGTCGTTGAAACCCCGTTGTAGAGCTTGGGATCGATCCTCGTACAGTAAGCTTGTTGAAAATCCAACCCCACGAGGTCGCAGAACGCTTCGATAAAAAAACTATAACTCGTGGAGATTTGGAATATTTCATAGCCGCGGTTTTGCAGATCCGGGATTACTAAATCGATTTTAGGAACGACTAGAATATTGCTCTTTGAAAATTCATAAAGCCATTCAAGTTTTGTCCCAAGAGCCCGGATGAAAGGAAGAATGACTTTCAGTGTGTGGCCCGCCGAATAGGTCGGATCAAGACGAGCCATCTTTTTGAAGTCACCCCAGATATCATCAATGACACTCAGATTTCTAAAGGTGGCTGCCGCCGCTTTTTCGGAAAAACCAAAAAGCATCAAAATGGCGACAAAGAGTTCGAAAGCGTTATCGTTTTTCGTGCAGGGACCTTCGTTGTCCAGCACAACCACAGGCCGCGATTTTTCTTGTTTCATAGCCAAAATCTCCCTCTTAATCCTTTAGGATTTATTTTAAAATTATAAAAGAAGCGACCTCCTAGCCCCTCCTCTTTGTCTGATTTTATCTAAGCATTATTCATCAAAATTTGCAAAAGAAAAGGGTAGGCCCCTATAGAAGCCTACCCCTGTTAATTTTCAGCGGTTAAAACGTGAAGTTTTCCACCTCCCGGGAAAAATCACGTACGCCTTTTTTGTTTCCAGCCCATACCATTCCTTCACAAAATTGGATTTCTCCTTCCGCCAAAGCCTTGAGCGTGAGAAGGATCAGCGGCAATTCGCGGCGGAACTCCTCAGCCCTGATCTTCTCCGGATCCGGGTCGAAAACAGGAAAGGAAAAATATGCCAAGGCCGGTCCTTTGTCGAGCTCAGGCGTGGCGAGATTAATCATTGCCCCGGCCGTATCCGCGCCCTGTTCAATAATCTGTTGCATTACTTCCTGCCAGGTACCGACAAATCTCCCCGGCAAATCTGGATGCAAATTAAGCATTTTGAGTTTGCCGCAAAGAAAAGGACTCGCAATAAGCATATAGCCCGCCAACAGGACAAAATCGACCTCAATGCTTCCGATGACTTCGTCGACGCTTCGATCAAACTCTTCGCGGGCTTGCTTCAGCGCCAGTTCATTCCCCTTGTTTTGGAAAATAAACTTCCTCAGACCATGGGATGAACTCGAAAAAAGTTTGGTATGGTACTCTTCGAGTCCCTCTTCCAGCGATCCGTCGATCATTTCTGGCCGGTCGCAGAAAACATAGCTTATGCTGACATCCGGGAGGTAGCCCGAGTTAATTGCGCCTAAAATGCCATAAAGAAGGTCGTATGCCTCCTTATCCCTGAGCGAAGAAAAAATTCCGATATTCAGCATATCCCTTATCTCCCTATATCAGTCAAGAATTTTTCTTAATTTTAAAAGAGGAAACCTCCTGGCCCCTCCTCTGAAACTAGACTAACATTCGGCGATAATTATAACAAGTATTGACAAAAACGCCTTAAAATGCTAATATTCCTTCCAGTTATCGAATTAGGCGTAGTATCCAAATATTACTTTATATAAGGAATACGAAAAGTCGTCGCCTAAGTGAGAGCTATCTTGAGCCGAGGGCTTCAGGATTATTAAAAAATTAGGCGAGACGAAAAATGGATTATCAAAATCGTCCCCAAAGGCAGATGTTTGATGTCGCCGAACTCAACCTCAAATGCGCTGAGTGCGGAGTAGACATCAAAGAACTTCCTTTCCAGCCGACCCAGAAAGACGACGGAACTTATGGCAGAATTTATTGCCAGGAGTGCAACCGAAAACGTCGAAGAGACACTGGCGGCGGAAATCGCGGGGGCTTTGGTGGTGGCGGTCGAAGAGACCGATACTAATCGAAACAAAAAAAACCGTTCTTCATTGAGCGGTTTTTTTGTTGTAAAAATAGTTTGGCTTATTTGATAAATCCAAAATGTTTCAAGGCCGGCACAATATTCGGCGCCAGATTGTTCGGAAGATTGTCGATTGGCAGCCAATCCCAACTTCGGATGTCTTTTCCCGGTTTTATTTCACCGATCCTCGCGGCCAAATAGTGGACTAAGATGACATCAATTTTGCCTTCCGGCATTTCTTTGATCGTATGCGTAATGAACGGTTTTTCATCCAGAATCTCGATATCAATCCCCATCTCCTCTTTCACCTCGCGCCTGGCGTTCTCAATCAGCCCGCTGCAAAAATCGTCCACCCTTCCCCCGCAAAATTTCCAAAAGGTTGTATCCCCGTGCTGATTGAGGAGTACCCTCCCGTCTTCCATAATCACCGGCCCGGAAGCGATAATGATTTTGGTCATAAATATTTTCCATTAATTCTTATCTATCCTATACTATTAGCATAAAAGCCATATTTTTTCAATGATCAGAAAAACCAAGAAAATTATTATTTTTGTTGCAATAATCGCCGTTGCCGCCGCGTTGTATTTTACCTCGCGTGGCCGAAAAGCAAACGACAACAATGCCCGAATAAACGCAATTGGACCTACCACTCAAAACCAGCCAGAAACAACAAAAACGCCTGAACCGGAAAACAAAATCGAACCAAAAAAAGAACAGCCTATTCCCGAAGAAGCACCGCCCTCAAAAGAAATTCCCGAAAAATATCTTCTGGATATGCCTTTCTATTCCCAAGCCCCTCTTTCGAAGTGGGACGCGTTTCATGAGGATATGTGCGAGGAAGCCTCAATTCTCAACGCCGGACTATATCTCGAAGGCAAAAAACTGACCAAAGACCAATTTGAATCCGAACTTCAGAAAATACAAAAGACCGAAAAAAAAGAAATTGGCGAGTGGAAAAGCACGACCGTTGCCCAGACGAAAAAGCTGGTCGATGCCTATTTTGAAGGCAAGATTAAAAGCAAAATCATTGATAGCCCGACCATTGAACAAATCGAATCCGAAATCGCCCAGAACAATCCGGTGATTGTTCCACTGGCCGGCCGGGATATTGGAAACCCGAACTTCACCCCGCCGGGGCCCGTTTATCATATGCTGGTTGTGAAGGGTTACGACAGCCAAGATTTCATCACCAACGACGTCGGCACCCGCAAAGGAAATTCTTATGCTTATAAAAAAGAGGTGATTATGAAGAATATCCATGACTGGAATAAGAAAGATATACATTCAGGATCCAAGAAAGTATTAGTTCTATATAAATAGATCCATCAAACAAACTCTCATTAAATTTTCAATTTCTAATTTTAAATTTTCAAACAATGCCATAATTTCTCAATTTTAAATGATTAAATGTTTGAAAATTCGGTCATTGAAACATTGGAAATTGTTTAGAAATTGAGAATTGAAAATTGAAAATTATAAACTTGGCACCCCACCGATCTTGATATATAATACTTAATAAGCATAAACCTTAAGTCACACTCTACGCCTAATGTATTGTCTTGTTGATTTTCGAAATCGTCCGCAATATAAACACACCTTTCGCGCTCTTGAAAAAGCCAAAGAGTGCCTAAAAAAAATCCGGAACAACCCCTTGGGAGCGACCATAATCTACGCTGACGGGCGAAGAGAATATTTTGAGAATGGACTTCCGGAAGGATATTCCGATTTTTCCGGGAGATCAGCCTGCGTAAAAAAGGGCTGTCACGTGAAATACAAAATTCGCCGCCTTGGAGTTTTGGACGGATTGGCAAAAACCGCTCATACCGAAACAAAAAATATTCCAAATTGGAAAGAAAAATCGATTTTCTCTCTTTTTATGCTGGGCAATCGAAAATTTTACGCCTGTTTGGTTGTTTTGGCTCTTATAGCCTTCTCTTTCTCTTTTCTTTTTCAAAAAAAATTCGGGCCGGGATCCATCGCCCGATCCGGTGATAACGGGGAAATCCAAGGCCGGGTTGCCGGAGCCATGGATTCGAAAGTTGGCGATAGCTCCGAAGACCAGGGAAATGACGCTTCTCTTCAGCTGGCTGACGCTGACATCATTATGAGCCTTCTCGGAAAAGTGGAGGAAAAACAGCATTCAGCGTTCCAAAAAGAAATTCTGGGCTATATCAAGGGAAAACCGATGGAAAGTATGTCCCCTTATATCGCCAAGCAACCCAGAATAGTGGCCGCTTTCATCGTGGGAATCGCCATGAAGGAGAGCAAGTTTGGGATATATGCTCCGCATGACAGCAGTGGACGCGATTGCCTGAACTATTGGGGTTACAGGGGCAGAGAAAACACCACCGCTTCCGGTTATAGCTGTTTTGACTCACCCGAACACGCGATACAAGTCGTGGGGAAGAAAATAGCCTCACTGGTAAACCGTGGCATAAGCAACCCCGCCGAGATGATCTCCTGGAAGTGCGGCTCGACTTGCGCCGGCCATGGCGCGGAGAACGTCCGCAAATGGATCGCGGATGTGGGAGTGAATTTTTATAAGATAAACAAAGGGAAAAATTCTTGAATTACGGCTCTGATGTGTCGCACATTGTGATTTGACACCAAATCGGGCTTCTGCTAGCATACCCTCTGTAGCCAGTGATAAGTAGCAATTCAATGCTATTTTTTTATTGGTGAAAGGTTGACTAATATAGCTTGTATAAAGCAATATTTGCCAATTTGTCCGCTTCAGCCCCGGGAGAATGTCGCAGATAAATGGGGCTTTTGAAGGGATACTAATCATTAGAATATTTTTTAATGAGTAACTTTGGAAGATCCGCTGTTTATGGGGGGATTTATGCCAAAGATCAAAACGAAAATACTTGCGAAAAATGCGATATTAAAATTAATTGCCGTTTCCGCAAAATCTCGAGCCTTTTCGAAAAATCACTAGAAATCGCGATAAATTGCTGGGGGAAAACAAAAGAATTATCAAATACAAGTAAAAATAAGCTAAAAGGACATATTTGGGAAAAACAGGATCTCTACCTGCCTGTTTTGATTGCCGCTGTTATGTTGGCCTTAGTTTTCTTGTCAAAGACCGCTTTTTCCAAGACTCCCGATATAACAAATAATTTGCCGGTTGAAGACAACTATAGGATGAAATTGATCGGAACGAATATAAATCCTGGAAAAACAAAGATCTGTTCTGCTGATAATCCTGAATATCAGAAATATCTTGAGAATAACAAAGGGGGGGAATCCGACGATAATGGCTTGAAAGAAGATGTGGCCGCCATCGTGAAAAACACTCCTATGGCAGCCATGGCCGAAGCCATTTCCCAAAAATCCCGGCCGGTCGCCGCTTTCATTGTGGGAATCGCTATGAAAGAAAGCAAATTCGGAGTATATTCTCCGAAGCTTGCCGGACGCGATTGCTTCAACTATTGGGGTTTCAAAGGTGGCGGGAAAACCACCTCGGGCGGATATTCTTGTTTCAGTTCCCCTGACGAAGCCGTCAATGCTGTTGGAAATAAAATCGAAAAAATGGTAGCCAAGGGCGTTCGAAGTCCCGCTCAAGCAATCTCCTGGAAGTGCGGAAGTTCTTGCGCCGGCCACGGCCAAGCCAACGTCCAGAAATGGATTTCGGATGTCGGAATAAACTTCTATAAAATCAATTCGTAATAATCTTACAAAAAAAGACCCCGCAGCGCGGGGTCTTTTTTGTTATATATTGTATGATCTAATAGTCCTTCAACTTTTCTATCAGTCCGCTTTCCCGTATCTTATCAAGCGCTTTCGCTTCGATCTGCCGGATTCTTTCTCGGGTGACGCCAAACTCGTGTCCCACTTCTTCAAGAGTATGCGTTACTCCGTCTTCAAGGCCAAAACGAATTTTAAGGATTTTCTGCTCGCGAGGCGTAAGATCTTTCAGAATTTCGTCCACGTGATCCGTCAGAAGCTTTCTGGCCGCCGACTGATGAGGCATTACGGTTTCCGTGTCTTCGATGAAATCCCCCAAAATACTGTCATCCTCGCTGTCGCCCACGGGCGTTTCGATGGAAACGGTTTCTTGGGATATTTTCATAATGTGCCGGACTTTGTCCACTTCGATTCCCATCTCGGCCGCGGTTTCTTCCGGCAGAGGATCGCGGCCCAACTCCTGCACCAGTCGCCGGGTGGCCTGGGTGTATTTGTTGATCGTCTCCACCATATGGACCGGGATGCGGATCGTTCTTGATTGGTCAGCGAGAGCTCTCGTGATGGCCTGCCTGATCCACCAGGTGGCATAAGTGGAAAATTTGTAGCCTTTCCGATAATCGAATTTCTCCACCGCCCGGAAAAGTCCGATGTTTCCTTCTTGGATCAGATCAAGAAGCGACAAATTTGTGCTTCGTCCGACATATTTTTTGGCAATGCTCACAACAAGGCGCAAATTAGCTTCGGTGAGTTTTTGTTTGGCCGCCAAATCCCCTTTTTCAATCCGCTTTGCCAGTGATACCTCTTCCTCCCCTTTGAGCAGCGGCACTCGCCCGATTTCCCGCAGATACATCTGGACCGAATCCGAAGAAACATCGCCGAGATCGAGCGGAATATCGATATTTTCAACTTTTTTCTCTTTTTGCTCGGCTGCTTTTTCGATGTCTTCCTTCAGCACTTCGTCCGAGCTTATGATTTTTATGCCCTGGGCATCCAGCTTCTCATACAGTTTTTCAAGCGCGCTCAAATTTTTCTCCACTTCCGGAATGATATGCAGAATTTCATCTTCGGTCACAAAACCTCTTTGCTTTCCCAGCCGGATGAATTCATCAGTCCGCTTCTTTTCTCTTTCTCCGCTAGGAGACAGTTTTTCCTCTTTTCCGGATTTTTCTTTACGAAGAATTTTCTTTTTCTGCTTTTCCTTTTTTTTCGCTTTCGCGGGCTTCACAACTTTCTTCTTTTTCTTTTGCGCGCGTTTTTTCAATGAAAAAGATTTTTTTCTTTTCCGACTGGCTTTCTTCACTACCGCTTTTTTCTTCTTTTTCTTTTTTCTAAGCATGACAATAAAAAGTTAACTAAAAAAATTATATCTCTATTCCTGATGCTAAATTTTGGAATTCATTCACCAATATTTTGACCGCTTCCTTGTCGCCTGTTCTTTCGGCTTCTTTTATATCTTGGGTGATCCTGACAATTTTTTCTTTTATGCGCGTTTTTTTCAGCCTTTCAAGACATGCCTTCAACTCCAGAGCCGGATCGAAGAAACGCTGGCCCTCCGTTCTGTTTTCCGCCTCCACTTCTGCTTCGAGAATAGTCTCTTCAATAAACTTAACCAATTTATAATCGGAAAAAGAGCTTTTGATTTTAGCTGGGTCATAATCCCCTTTTTCTTTTTTTATCGCCTCAAGAATGCTTTTTTCTTCTTTTTCGAAAAAATAATCCGGTCTTATTTTTTCTAGTTGCCGCCGGCCTTCTTTTGGGAAAGCGAGGAGAAGGCCGATGATCCTTTTTTCGTGAGAATAGCCCTTTTTTTCTTGTTTTTTCTCTACTTCCCGCGAACCGGTTTTCGTTTCTCTTGTTTCTTTTTTGGACTGTTCCAGCACGTTTGCGAGGATTTTTTCTTCGGTGCCCAGTTTTTCCGCTAAAACCTTAAGCCAGTGGGATTGCTCGACCGGGCTCGAAATATCCTTGATCACATTCAGAAGCTCTTTGGCAATTTTTTTCTTTCCTAGCGGATCTTTCGAATCGTGCCGTGAAAATATGTCTTCGAAATAATACTCAATCAGCCCCCTGGCCTCCAAAACGGATTTTCTCCAAATTTCTTTATTTTCTCGGATAATATCGGCTGCGTCTTTCCCGCTGGGCAGCAAGACTATTCTAACATCTAAATCGTTCTCAAGACAAACGCGGGCGCTTTTTTTCGCCGCCGCTTGCCCCGCCGAATCCATATCAAAGGCCATCTTGAGATTTTCCGTGTAGCGTTTGATTATTTTTATCTGCTCGAATGTCAAGGCTGTTCCGGAAACCGCGACTGTATTCGGAAAACCGGCTTGAGAAGAAGCGATGACATCCATATTCCCTTCGACAAGAATGATTTCGTCTTTTTTCCTTATTTCCGTCTTGGCCAGATGCAGCCCGTAAAGAGTCTTGCTTTTGTCGTAGAGTTCCGATTGGGGCGTATTGATATACTTGGCGTTTTTTTCGTCGCCTCCCGGAGCCACGCGGGCCGAAAAACCAACGACTCGCCCCATCACGTCAAGGATCGGAAACATGATGCGGTCCCTGAATCTGTCATAACAACGATCAGCAGTCAGTGACCAGTGACCAGTATTGTTATTTAAATCTTTTCCAATTTTATTGTTCACTGTTCGTTGTCCACTGTTCACTGATTTTTCAACCAGCAATCCGGTTTTAGAAATATCGGCAATATTATAATTCTTCTTCAATAAAAATTCCAGAATATTCCGCCAGCCCTCTGGCGCGTAGCCGAGGCGGAATTTTCTCATTGTTTCGTCCGTCAAGCCTCGTTCGCGCAGATATTTCAGAATTTTTTCCTTTCCCGTTCCCTCCCAAAGATTTTTCTCGTACCATTTGGCGGCCAGTTCCAGAATCTTATAGAGTTTCGGCTTAACGCTGTCTTCCTTCTTTTTTGTCCCTTCATATTTTTTGAGTTGAACTCCCGCTTTTTGAGCCAGCTGTTCAAGAGCTTCCCGAAACCCGATGCCTTCCATTTCCATCACAAAGGAAAAAGCGTCCCCGCCCTTGCCGCACCCGAAACAGTGCCAGCTCCGGCGCTCTTCGCTTGCTATGAAAGAAGGGCTTTTTTCATTATGAAAAGGACAGAGCGCTTTCCAATTGCTCCCCGCTTTCGTGAGCCGGATGTACTCACCGATGAGTTCGACAATATTTACCCGGCTTTTTACCTCTTCGACATCGGAATTCATCAGGTAAGGGTTGTTTATTAATAATACCAAGCCAACGGCGAAAATATTTCGCTGATTGAAGCAATGAAGTTTTTTCAGTTTGTGTTTAGTTTTTTTCTAGACGAGAATGAGCGACTTGGCCGTAATTCCGTAAAGCTGATCCAGATCCTTTGTGATCCGGTTCAGGTCTTTGGCGGAGGCCTCGATCGCCACCGTAATCATGGCGGTGCAATGCTCAATGCAATGCCGCTGGACATTGACGCCGAGCCTCGCCAGGATCAAGTGCCCGCTTTCCGTGAGAATCCGGTTCACTTCCGGCGAGTGCATCTGCCGGTCCTTCACCAGAATGGTAATCGTGGCCAGATGTAATTTTGGTTTTATTGCGTTTTTTTCAGGCATAAAGCTGTTTCTTTAGCTAATCATAGCTTAACGGAAGATCTTGTTTTTGTATAGTTTTCGGTTTTTTTCTTTTTGGCAGTTCATTTTTTGAATAATAAGTTGTAAAATTCATTCCGGTATTTTTTATCAAAACGAGCTCGGAGAAGAGAGCTTTTTATTTCCCCTTCATAAAAATCCGGATTCTCGGAAAGCGTCAGAAGTTCATTGAAAGCTACCAGTCTAGTTTTTATTTTTTCTCCCGCGTCCGGCTGGGGTGGCTGCTTGAAATAGCAATCGCGGGCGATATAGGTATAAATTGTCCAGATCATTTTCCCGCTTGGATTTTGTTCTTTCCAAAGCGCCCAGTCTTTTGACGCGTATCCTGTTTCTTCAAGAAGCTCTCGTTTCGCCGCCGCAAGCGGCCTTTCTCCCTCATCGATCCGCCCGCCGGCAATTGTTGTTTTATCTGTTTTCCAGTTCGGCTGCCTTTGTTTCAAGATCAAAATCTTGTCCCCGATGACCGGAATCACGTTGACGGTGTCGGGACGGCGCAATTTTTCAAAAATTTCAACCGAACCGTCAAACATTTTCTGCTTCCACTGCCAGACGTCAAAAATAACGCCCTTAAAAACGCGCTTGGCATTGGCCGGAAGATTTTTTCTGTTTTTAGGCATATTTTAAGGCTTTATTTAGACAGTTTCTAAAATCTAACGCCCAAAAAGAAAAAGATACTTTTACTAAATCCAAAAATCCGGAGTCCGGATATAGAAAGACTATTTTATCCGTATCGTCGCGAAGTCCGTTCCAAAACCCGGCTGGGGATCTATTTTTTCAAAATTTGCCCCGGGAAAAGCTGTTTCGATTCTCGCCATCAGGTCATCATCATACCCCATCAGGATTATTTGCGAAGGTTTTTTTATCGCGCTCGGATCAAAATCGGGCTTTACGTAAAAAATATTGGCTGTTTTGCCGTAGGTAAAAAGTTTGATCACTTGGGCGGAAACAGGAAGGCCGTCTTCCGTTTCTTTTCCTCCTCCGTTTGTCACCACGTATTTCGAGAGACCAACCGGCAGATTATTGATATACTTGGCCATATTCATAAAATTCTGGTTGAAAGCCTGATGGGACTCTTCGCTCTGTCCCCAGTCCACAAAATACATTTTTGTGGACAGCAATCCGCTGCCGATGATCGCAACGGTTAAAAGGGCATAAACCGCTTTTTTAAATTTCGCTTTCCGATAGCGCCCGGCCCATTTGAATGCGGCTTCGATGGAAAATACCGCGATCAGTAGCGCGGCCGGCATGCTCCCGATACTTCTAAGGGCGTGCGGGATTCCTTCATAAGTCATCGCCGCCGGAAGAAGCATCACAAAAAACCAGGAAAGAAGAAGCGAAACCAGAATCAGGCGCTCGCTTCGTTCACCGCTCTTGATCCGGCGATAGAGAAGATAAAAAAATTCATAGATGGAATAAAACAGGCCGGCGAGGAAAAACATTCCGATAATTATGGGGAGTTCCGGCTGTGTGGGCAGATTTTGCCGCCAATTCTGATCGCCGTAGAAATTGAACTCGGCTAAGGTCTTTCCGAAACTGGCGCCGATCGTCAGAAGCAAGTGCCCTCCATTCACTGCCGGATTGAACACCGACACCTCTCCGGTGCGGGAGGTGAAAAGTTCGGGGTGGATCGCGAAATTCACGAGCATAGGAAGCGCCACGAGAATCATAGCGAAAGAAAAAGCGGCGATTTCTTTCCAATGGGTCGCCAAAAATCTTTTCCGGCTGATGATAAACGCAGCCAGAAGAACAATCAGGATTAAGGGAGCGATGCGAAAAGCGATATAGGTATAAGTCCCCAGTCCGAAGAACATCCCGGCAATGGCATAATCGATAATTTTCTTTTTTTGGATCCCCCGGATGAGGAAAAAGATCGTGAAGACCAAAACAAAGGGCAGGAGACTAGCCCGAAAAGAAATGCGGCTGAAATTGATGGCCCAAAAAGTCGTGGCCGTCAAAAATCCGGCGATGAGACCGGCTCTCCGGCTCCGGAACAGTTCCTCGCCGAGAAGTATCATCCCCAGAACCGTCAAAGTTCCCGCCAGAACCGACCACATCTTGAGCGTAACCACGCTCACGCCAAAAAGGGTGAATCCTAGGGCGATGAGATTCATGAAAAGGCCTTCGCGCCCGTTGTTGTTAGTATAAAAAAGCTTCCAATGATGACTGGCGTTGGCAGTGAGAGCGTCCGTTCCATTGACGGCTTCATCCGGATAAACACCGGCCGGAATGGAGCTCAAGTGATAGGTTCTGATGAAAAAAGCCAAAAGGACAATGAACAGTCCCAGAATGAAGAAAGTTTTGCGGCTTAGGGTTTTTTCGTCATCGGGCTTGTCTTTCAGGAAACCGAATGATTCATTCGTGGCAGATTTTTTTTGACTGCTTTTTTTCCCTCGTGAACCGGATTTTGACTTTAATGATTTAGCCATGTTTTTTGTTTTAAATTTTCAGTTTTATGTTTTTATAATAATATACTCGCCGCTAATTCACAAAGGCGTGAATAATAGTTTGTGATATCCTAATTTTCCCTAACATTAAATGTTAGGGAATTTTTTTCGCGGGCTTTTTAATCTATTCCTAATCTCGTAGATTAGGAATTTTGATTAATACCGGTAAAAATCCGGTTTGAAGGGTCCTGATTCGGAAATTCCGAGATATTCCGCTTGTTCCTTAGTGAGCGTCGAGAGCTTTACACCAATTTTTCCGAGGTGGAGGCAGGCCACTTCTTCGTCAAGTTTTTTGGGAAGAATATGAACGCCGATGGGGTATTTTTTCGTCCAAAGTTCCAATTGGGCAAGAACTTGATTGGAAAAACTGCTGCTCATCACAAAACTGGGATGTCCGGTCGCGCAACCAAGGTTCATAAGACGCCCTTCGGCGAGAATATATATTTCGTTTCCACCAGGAAAAATATATTTGTCCACTTGGGGCTTGATGTTCACTTTTTTGACGCCCTTCGCGCTGTCGAGCTTTTCCATTTGAATTTCGTTATCAAAGTGGCCGATGTTCGCGACAATCGCCTGATTTTTCATTTTTTTCATGTGGTCATATGTAACAACGTGCCGATTGCCGGTCGCGGTGATATAGATATCGGCTCTTCCCAGAGTATCCTCGATAGTCGTGACTTCATACCCCTCCATCGCCGCCTGAAGAGCGCAAATCGGATCAATTTCCGTGATGATCACCCGCGCGCCTTGCCCGCGGAGCGCTTGCGCGCAACCTTTTCCCACTTCGCCGTATCCGCAAACCACCGCTGTTTTCCCTCCCAGCATTACATCCATCGCTCGGTTGAGCCCGTCGATGACTGAATGCCGGCATCCGTAAATATTGTCGAATTTGCTTTTGGTCACCGAATCATTGACGTTGATCGCCGGAAATAATAATTTTCCTTGTTCAAAGCGTTGATAGAGCCGGTGCACGCCGGTCGTCGTTTCTTCGGAAACGCCTTTGATTTTTTTCGAAACGTTTTCCCAACGCTTCGGTTTTTTTTGAAATTCTTTTTTTAGGATCTTAATCAATTCCTGAAAATCTTTTTCGGATCGGCTATAATCTTTTTTTAGCAGTTCCGGATTTTTTTCTATTTCCGCCCCGAGATGAACCATCAGCGTCGCGTCCCCTCCGTCATCGACAATAAGGTCCGGACCTTCTCCGTTTCCGAAGTCCAGCGTTTTCTCAAGACACCACCAGTATTCTTCAAGAGTTTCGCCTTTCCAGGCAAAAACGGGAATGCCGGCCTTGGCGACAGCCGCCGCCGCATGGTCTTGCGTGGAAAAAATATTGCAGCTCGACCAGCGCACCTCGGCGCCAAGGGCCGCAAGGGTTTCGATAAGCACCGCGGTCTGGATCGTCATATGGAGCGACCCCGCTATTTTCGCATTCTTAAAGGGTTTTTTACTTGCATATTTTTTCCGAATTGCCATCAGCCCCGGCATTTCCTTTTCGGCAATCTTGATTTCCTTTCGGCCCCACTCGGCGAGTTTAATGTCTGCCACTTTGTAATCTGTTTTCATTAATTTAAAAAATTTAATAATTTAATCAGCAAGATCAATTTCTTCTTTATATGCTTTCTTGTATCTTTCGCTGAATTCCTTTTTTGTGAACCTATGCTCCTGCGTTCCGTATTTCTCAATCGCGAAACTGGCCGCGACGCTCCCGAGCCGGGCGCACATTTTCAAATTATACCCCTTATCGAGGCCAATTAAAAGCCCCGCGCGATACGCATCCCCGGCACCGGTAGGATCAACGATTTTTTTCGGCTTGCTCGCTTCCACGCGTATTTCTTCTTTTTGATTGGTTTTGATGAGCGATCCATTAGCGCCAAAAGTCGTAATCAGCATTTTTATTTTATTTAGCATATCATTTTCGCTCCAGCCGGTCCTTTTTTGAATCATTTTAATTTCATAATCATTCCCAACAAGAACATCCGCCTGACTAATGGATTTTTTCAATTCCTTGTCGCTGAAAGCCGGAATCTGCTGTCCGGGATCGAAAATTGTTTTGATGCCAAGGATAGCGCACTGCGACAAGTGCCTGATCATTATTTTCTTTTGCGTCGGTGAAACAATGGCCCACTTCGGTTTTTTATCCCGCTTTTTGAAAAAAATATCCGGCGCCAAGCCAAGAGCTCCGTTATAGAACGCGGTGATTTGATTGTCATCGAGATCGGTTGTTATATAGCAGGAAGCGGTGAAAAGTTTTCCGTCTTTCACAATTTTATTCGTTTCGATGCCTAATCTTTTTAGATGTTCGATGTATTCGTCTCCGTCCTGCCCGACAGACGAAACAACAATCGGATCCGCGCCAAGCAGCTTGAGGCTGTAGGCAATGTTTCCAACCGTTCCCCCTTTGCTTTTTCCAAGCTTTTCCACTGTGAAACAAACATTCAGAATATGAATATTGTCCGGCAGAATATGGTTTTTGAAGCGATCCGGAAAGTCCATGATATGGTCATAGACCAAAGATCCGGAAACAAGAATTGGCATAAAATTATATTTTATCTTTTTTAACGAATTCTTCTTCTAAATCCTTGAGAAACTCCAGATATCTTTTATCATTTCTTCCGAAAATTATTCCATAGGCTTTAACATAAAGCCAGAAAAATTTTTCTCTGTCGTACTGCTCGGACGCGAATAAAGAATTTATTTCATCGGTGATTGTATTCAGATTGTCTATCCTTTTTCTTGATTCATCCTTGATTTTACTGTGATCGTAAGCTGAT
Source organism: Candidatus Moraniibacteriota bacterium (assembly GCA_030679895.1). GTDB lineage: Bacteria > Patescibacteriota > Minisyncoccia > Moranbacterales > UBA11712 > Fen-1326. The sequence continues at coordinate 33,601 of JAUXSN010000002.1, forward strand.
TCTGGATAACGCTCTTCATAACGAGAAACAATCTTTGTCTTCCCTTCCGCATGCTTTTTTTTTAATTCTTCCAGAGTATCCATGTCCCACCAATCAGCGTCTATAGCTCCAGCAGAAAATACCTGATAAGCATTATTGTAGTCACCACTCACTCCTGTCTCCGGGACAATTTGAGGAATTTCTTGAAGAACTTTTTCTTGGTGTTCTACTGCCATAAAATTTAGTACCTAATTATTTATTTTTTCCGCCTCTTGAGGTTCGGGGTAGTCTTTTCGGCCATCGCGCGGGCTTTTTCTTCCGGCATTCCCAGCTTATCAACTGCGATTTTGATTTGCATTTCAATATATTCAGGCATTTCCATCTTAGCAGTGAATTCACCATTCTGGAAGCAAAAATGGCAATATTCGCTGCTCGGCGACCCGTCCGCGTTCGTCCCAAAGTCTTCCGATTTGCTCATCGGCATCCCGCAGCTTTAGCAAGTTGTTGTTCCCATAAGTTTTCTTTATTTATTATCTATTTAACTTTCACCATCCTCAAAATCTTTTTTATTTCCTTGTCATATTTCTTGAGCAAATAAAAAAGATCCCAAGTAAAATTATCCGGATGGAATTTCATCTCCCTCGCTAGAACTTTCTTTTCATAAAACAGCACTCCGCTCGCCTCCTTGTCGACGGGCTTTACGGAACCGTTATAAAGGCCGACATAAAAATTATATTTGTTCGCTATATGGACTTTTTTTCCTTTAATCATTCTTTCCATGGACATTATCCTTGTATCGATGTGCCTCACGAGAGCCACGCTTTCCATATATTTTCGGAGCAATTTGAAAGCTTTTTTGAATTCATCTTCCGTTTCCACCACGATTGACGGAACCTTGAGCTCCTGTACGGTCTCAAACATGACTGTGTAGAAAGGCACGTCCCCGAAAGTCACATGTCCACCAATAGTCTTATCTATAAGAGACGCGTTGTGGTTTTTTCGGTGAGATCTTTTCTGGAGAAGCAGTTCACCGTCTAGATTGAAGAGCAAAGTCATGACAACTTCACAAGCCCACGTTGGTTTTCCCGTTTTTTTGAAAACCTTAGTTTGCTCAGCATAAAATTTGTCCCGATCCATCGCCGCCGCCACATCCGTTTTCTTGAGATCGTAGGTTGTGATGAGTTCGCCCATTGGTTTAAAATTTACGAAAATTAATTTTCTATATTTTTTTAAGTGCTAAACAACGTTAATTCTTGTGTCCAAATAATTTAAGGTAATGTTCTTTGAGTGTTTTATTTGCTTGCGGCATATTTAGGTTGTTGATTAAAGATTTCCATTCTCCTGCTTGAGTATATCTTTCCGCCACATTTAATGCGATGGGATCCCTCAGCTTGTTGATGTTCAATGGGAGACTCAAACCATCGGAATATAGTCCAGCTTTCCCTAAACCCCGAGTAATCTTTTCCGTTTCTTCATTTTTGAAATTGAAGCAGTATATCATCACATTGTCCGGCATATTCGCAAGAATAGATCTGAATCCGCTTTGAAATTCCACATTTGCGCTCTTTCCCAGTCTGCCAGAAGGATATATCAACACTATTCCATTATGATCCTGTATATGTTCGACCACGGATTGAACCATCTTTCGACCCTCGGAAAGATTATTGCCGCTGGGTATCGGGATGAAATAATTTCTGCCCAGCGCTCTTCCATATTCTTCGTATCCTCTCGGAGTTGTGACCATTTTGAGATCAGCCGGATCTCTCGTCAGTGCTCCGATAATCGCCGGGGTGTCTATTCCGCCTGGGTGATTCGCGATAATAAGACCTGCTTCCTTATTAAGCTTTTGCCTTTCCTCGTCTTCAGCATCTTTTTCGTATCGGACATCAACATTAAAAACCTCAAGGAGGTAGCCCGAAACACCTTTCAATCCTCCCTCTCGGAATTTTTCTGCCATTTTCTTCTCCATATTCTGACGCATCGCACCCCTGTATTCTTCATGAACATAACCTCCTGGTTTAAGTGATTCCATAAAATTATATCTTTTTCCTTAACCTCAAAATATATTCCCGAAAACCGTATTTTTTCCAGGCGGCTCTGGCTTGCTTATTTTTTTCGAGTACGGTGAGCTCAACTTCTTTAATCTTCTTTTCCTTGTACCACTTGTAAATATGCGAGAGAAATCTATCTGCCATGCCTATCCTTTGGTATTCTTTCTCAAGATAAATGAAGCTGATGTCTCCATATGGCCTTTTACCCCAAATAAGCGGCGTTTTCCGGATTTTTGCCAAGGCAAAGCCAAATATTTTTTCGCCTTCAGTCGCCACTAGCAAGAGACTCCTGCTCGAGTACGTATTTTTCCTGAAATAATCAAGAAATAGTCTTTTCAAATCTTTGGACAGAGGGTAATACTGGTCAATTCTATCAAGATACCAATTGAAATCCACCGCCATTTCCGCGATTCTAGGAACATCCTCAATTTTCGCTTTTCGAATTTGCATAAATTTATCTTTTTGAAAGCGCCACTTTGAGCCCAAGAAGAATCAGCATCCCCCCGAAGAATTTGGAGAAAATGTTCTCGAAGCGTTCGTAAACTTTTCGCACCCGCTGTTGGGTGAAAAATATCGCCACGAGCGAAAACCACAGAATCGTATTTACCATCATAATAGCACTTGTGGAGAGAAGTACAGACTTCGGGACATCCGGAGAAATCACGAGCGTAAAAAGCCCCAAAAAGAAAAGAGTGACTTTAGGATTCAAGATATTCGTGAGAAATCCCATTTTCACCGCTGAAAGCGCGGAAATATCTTCTTTTGATTCTTCCTGTTTTATTTCAATAT
>JAUXSN010000008.1 GCA_030679895.1 Candidatus Moraniibacteriota bacterium
TGGCGATGCAGCCGAAGAGGCCGGCCGTCATAAACGCAGCGGGAAATCCCGATGCGTAGATCAGATAGCCGCCAATGAGGGGACCGAGCAACGCACCGGATTGCGTCGAGGCCGTGTAGGTCCCGAGCGCCGCACCGCGTCGTTCTCGATAGAGATCTGCCACAGTCGCCAGCGCACTGGGTGCGAAGATCGCAGTGGCGAGCCCATGAAAGAAGCGCAGGGCGGTCAGCCAATCGAGATCCGTGACCCAGGGATAGAGAAACGGTGGAAGCCCGAAGGCGACCACGCCGATCTGCAAGAGAAACCGCCGTCCGTAGATGTCTGACAGGGCGCCGGACGGCAACTTGAGGAACACCCCGGTCAATGTGGAGACCGACACGATTAGCCCGATCCGTTCAGGACTGGCCCCGAGCGACTCTGCGAACAAGGCCAACACCGGCATCCGGACCATGTTGTAGCTGATGAAGCAAAACACGCCGACGGTGCAGAGCAGGGTGAAACTGCGTGACGTCGTCATCGGACCGCAGCCCCCGATTGGATCGCCCCGCGAAAATGTACCGTCTCCATCGCCTGCTTCAACAAGACCACCTCGTCATCGGGCAACGATGGCGGGTCGGTCGCCTCGAACAGAACATGGTCCGGGTGTTGCCGTATTTCTAATCCCAGCCGAGTCACGACCTGCACACCTTGGGTCAGCTTCCGGGCCACGATGTTGCCGACCAAGGGCCGAATGAGTGACAGGAGCCCTGCCAGGATGCGGCTGTCCAATTTCGTGTAGGCCACCAGCGTCGTTTCAACCGCATCCCTCCCGTCTCCGTCTTTCACCGGATTCATTCTCACGAACACGACCGCCTTTCCCATCACCTGCGGCAATACCGTACTCTCATGAGTACCCTCCAGATAGTAAATCCGATTGGCCATATCCCCATAAACAAGTTCGACGATGCCCGATGTCCCTTCACCATCGTCCCCCCAAAATCGACCGGGTCCACGCCCCTCCGATTTATAGGGGGCGAAATCGAGCCGATTGATCAACGCCGCAGCCACCGGTGGCCGGTCCAACAGATACTGATAGACCGATTCGGAAATCGGGATCTCCGTCGGCCCGATCTTGTTGGCTGTGGTGTAATGATCGACTATCGCCTGCAGGGGACAAGCCCATCGTGGTTCAACCTTCGACACCGGAAACGTGAGACCCACATGATACGACGACAGCACACAGGATTCTGCCTGTACTGGGACGATCCAGAGCCCAACGACACCCCCCAACAGTATCGCCCACAATCTGCCTTGCATCGCCACCAGGAACGTCATGGAGTTTGCGACAAGACCTGAATGGATAACTGAGCGGGAAACAGCTGGCGAGCGTCCTGACGGAGGCGCGCTTGACGCAACAGGGTCTCGACGGTCTGGGCTACCTTTCCCTCGAACGAGACCTGCTTGTTCGTGACGATCGTCACAGGCTTGGAGAGGTCGACCAGCTGATCGTTCAGGAATAGCGTGTACCGCCGCACTAGGCTGGTTTCAACCTCAATCCGGTTCGGCGCTGTGACAGACGCCTCCAGTCTGGCATAACGTTTTTCCCTGGTCAGCGCATCTCGCTTGGAAACCAGGTCTTCCGAGAATGCGGCGATCGCGTCCGTGGTATCGATCCGAACCCAGCCGAACGATTGAAAATGACTTGCCTCACGTACGACCGTCACGCTCGTCGGCAAGGGATTACGCCGTTG
>JAUXSN010000016.1 GCA_030679895.1 Candidatus Moraniibacteriota bacterium
TACCTCCGGAACGCGGATGTATTCGTTTATGCGGACTCGTGGTCCCTGGTATTTCGGCCGGGGACGGAAATATCTTCTTCTTATGGGTTTTGGTGTTATTAGTTAGCGAGTGGAGATGGGGAGAATCGAACTCCCGTCCAAATTTGTTTTTCAAAAAATATTCTACAAGTTTAGCCGGATTGTTTTGACTAACTCATTAAGTATAAAGCCGGCAAAACCTTAATAAGTCGTTCCCGATTTAATCTCGCAAGTTATCTCGAGAAAAAATAATTCGCAGAGCCTGCTATATGACACCGAGATTTGCCTAGTAGGCGTTGGCAATTCGATGGCTATCGCGAATTAGGCAATAGCAGAAGCGTAAGCAGGTTGAAATGCGTTAGCAAATGTCCGCTGCGCTTTTGAAAATAAGTTTGCACTTATGATCTTGATACAAGGATTTACGAGGCCAATATCATGCTCGACTTGCGTATTTTGAGAGAACAAACTGTCGATGCCTGGCATCCCCAAGTTTTAATTTTTTTCAAAAAATTCAAACTTAGAAATACAAAATCATCGATTTCTCAAGGCCCTATTAATTGTTCGATCCGCTTCTCGTTTCTGTAGTACATTTCTCTTGTCATGCTTCTTTCTTCCTTTCCCTATGCCAAATTCCAGCTTTAAAAGGCCTCGCTTAGTATACACCCGAATAGGTACGAGTGTCAACCCTTCAACGCGCGATTTTCCAATTAAACGGGCAATTTCCGCTTTATGGAGCAGTAATTTTCGCGGTTGAGTGGGGTCGTAGTTTTTCACTTCTCCCGCGTGCTTATATAAGGGAATATTGGCGTTTGTCAGAAACAGTTCGTTTCCTTTCACCGTCACAAAGCTTCCTTTGAGACTGATATGGCCGGTTTTCACGGATTTTACTTCGTAACCACGCAAAACAATCCCGGCTTCATATTTGTCGGAAATATCATAGTCGAAATTGGCTCGTTTGTTCACTGCTAATACGCTCATACTCTAATTAAAGCGAAAAATTGATTTTTAGGCAATTTTCTTGGTATACTTGAAAAGTGAAAAAGCAAATCCAATTATTAATTCAAAATGCTATCAAATCCGCTTATGGGATTGATTTTGATATTAAGAAAATAAAAGTTGATTATCCGCCGGAGGGAATGGGGGATTTTGCGACGAATGTGGCGTTGTTGCTTGCCAAAATTATTGGAAAAGGGCCGATGGAAGTTGCGGAGGAGTTGAAAGGAGCTATTCGAGGTCTCACCTCGAGCGCACTCGAGGTGAGACCTCGAATCACTGGCTTTGAGAAGATCGAAGTTGCGAAGCCTGGGTTTTTAAATTTTTATCTTTCAAAAAAAACGATACAAGATACTGTGACGAAAATAAATGAAGAAAAAAATAATTTCGGTAGTTCCAAGATTGGTACGGGAAAAAAAATTCATCTCGATTTCGTTTCGGCCAATCCGACTGGGCCGGTGCATATTGGAAACGCGAGGGGCGGTCCGCTTGGTGATGTTCTTGCAAATATTTTTCAAAAAACGGGATATGATCCATATCGCGAATATTATGTGAACGATGCCGGGAATCAGGTTGATATTTTGGGGCATTCTATTTTGGGAGATGCCGAGGCGCAGTACAACGGAGAATATATCGAAGAAATTAAAAAAAAGCTAAGCTTTGAGGAATTGCGAGCGAATAGCGAGCAAGGAAAAAGCTTAGCTTTGGAAAAAGACGCGAGAAAGATTGGCGAAGAAGGCGCGCAGATTGTACTCGAGGATATCATCAAGCCCTCAATGGAAAAATTCGGGATTAATTTTGATAATTGGTTCTCGGAAAAAGAATTGCAAGGAAGCGGAAAAGTCGATGAAATTATTAATATCCTCAAAGAAAAAGGATTGGTTTATGAAAAGGACGGGGCATTGTGGTTCAAGTCAATGGAATTTGGCGACGATAAGGATCGGGTGGTTATCAAATCGACAGGTGAAAAAACTTATTTTGGCTCGGATATCGCTTATCACAAAAAGAAACTGGATCGGGGTTTTGAAAAGCTGATCGATATTTGGGGAGCGGACCATCATGGGGATGTGAAGAGAGTCAAGGGCGCGATGAAAGCGCTTGGCTATGAAGATAAATTGGATATTATTCTCACGCAATTTGTTCGGGTGCTGAAGGATGGAAAAGAAATGAAAATGTCGAAACGCGCGGGAACTTATGTGAGCGTGGATGATCTGATTGACGAAGTGGGGTGTGACGCAACCAGATTTTTCTTTCTGATGCACAGCGCGGACACGCATATGAATTTCGATATGGATCTGGCGAAAGAAAGAAGCGAAAAAAATCCCGTCTATTATATTCAATATGCCCACGCAAGGATTTCGAGTATTTTAGAAAAGGCTGCTCTCCTAAGATCCGATCTTAGGAGCGTCCTAAGATCCGATCTTAGGAAATTGCACGCGAAAGAACGCGCGCTGATTTTCGAACTTCTGAAATTTCCGGACCTCGTCGAAGAGATTTCCCAAAACTATGCCGTCCATTATCTTCCACAATACGCTATGGGTCTTGCCGATAAATTTCATTCCTTTTACAGCGAATGCCGGGTGATTGATGAAAGCAATCTTGAGCTCACAGCCGCGCGGCTGGAATTGGTCAAAGCAGTGCAAATTGTGTTGGCGGAAGTTTTGAGGTTGATGGGAATCAGCGTGCCGGAGAAAATGTAAATATTAAAAATAATTATGAACAACTACTACAACAACGGCCCACAAAGAAAAATGTTTCTCGACATCGAAACCCTTCCCGCACCTGAACATGTCCATGACGCTCTCAAGGAAATTCACGCTTATCGGAAGAAAAAGCGGGAGAAAAACGGGGAAAAATATTCCAAGAGTTTTGAGCAATTTTTGTCCGAAACGGGGCTCGACGGGACGTTCGGGCGGATTTTTTGCATTTCGTACGCCATAAACGACGATATGGTTTATTGCATCTGCGACGAGGATGAAAAAAAGATGCTCGAAAATTTTTGGGAAGCGGCCAAGGATGTCGATTTGTTTATCGGGTTCAACATCATGGATTTTGATCTCAAGTATATTATCCAACGGTCAATCATCCATGGCGTGAAGCCAAAAACAAAAGTCCGGCTGTCTTTTGCCCGCTATCGCAGCGAGCCGATTTATGACGCGATGCACGAATGGAACCAGTGGGGATACGGAAAAAATGTCTCTCTTGATTCGCTGGCGCGGGCGCTCGGCCTTGGCTCTTCGAAAACCAATATGGACGGGTCGGAAGTTTTCACCTATTACAAAAAAGGGAAACTGAAAGAGATCTGCAATTACTGCAACGCGGATGTGGAAGTGACGAGGAAAATTTATAAGAAGATGAATTTCGAGTAGTCTCTACGAACTACCCGCCTCGACTCGCTTGACGCAAGTCGGGCGAGGCGGGCGAATCTCATACGAATATACGAATAAATAAAATTATATGATTGAGCTAAATTTGATTTAGCTTAATTTGATTAAAGAATGAAAAAATATCTCGCCGTAATTAAAACTGAATGGCAGAGGCAGATGACTTACAGAATCAACCAATTCACTTTTCGGATTGGCAATATTTTTGAAATTCTTGTGCAGATTCTTATTTGGACGGCAATCTTTCAAAAGACCTCTAATATCGGCGGCTATAACTATCGGGAGATGATTACGTATATTATCATCGGTTGGCTGCTTTCTTTTCTTATGGCAAATTTCGGGTTTGAAGATATTATTTCCAATCACATTCAAAAGGGGGAACTTTCAAATTTTTTGTCAAAACCAATTGATTATATAAACTATTTGATTTTTCTTTCGATTGGAAGGGCCAGTTTTACTATAGGCGTGGCTCTCTTGTTTAATCTGCTTTTGTTATTTTTCTTCAGAAACAGCTTTATAGTGTCAAAAGACATTTTCATGTGGCTGATCCTTCTGGCGATGATATTGGTTGGGTATTTTATCAAATTGTTCCTTTCGATCCTCATCGGCTTTATTTCCTTTTGGACGGTGGATAATGCCGGAGTGTTCTACTCAATCAATACTCTGGCAAAATTTCTGTCGGGCAATTATTTTCCGATAAATATTTTGCCGGCCGTCTTTTTGAATTTCAGTTTGGCCTTGCCGTTTATTTATACCTTCTATTTTCCCGCTCAGCTGTATCTTGGCAAAATTTCGATTCGCCAGGGATTGGTCGGGCTGGGTCTTGAAATCGTCTGGCTGGCCATCCTATATTTTGCAATAAGGGTCGTTTGGAAAATGGGACTTAGGAAATATGAAAGTGTCGGAATATGAAAACCTCACCTTTAATTCCTCTCCTTAGAAAGGAGAGGAAAATTGAAAAGACTATTTAATATGAAAAAATATTGGCATATTATTACGAATGAAATTCAAAGGCAGTTTACCTATCGGGCGAGCATCGCGGCTTACGCTTTTGGAAATATTGCCGAGCTTGTGGCCCTCACGGTCATTTGGACGATAGTTTATAGGAATATTGACGTTATCAAGGGCTATAGCGCTCACGAAATGATCAGCTACGTTGTTTTCGCCTGGTTTTTTTCATTTCTCACAACCACATATTCCTTTGAGCAAAACGTGGCGCGCGATATCCATCTCGGAACTCTCTCAAACCTTCTTGTGAAACCGCAAAGCTATATTCGATACGTTATGGCGGTCGCTACCGGGAGGATCACAATTGCTTTTTTGATAGTTTTGGTCCAGGGTGCGATTGTTTTTTCTTTTTTTCGGGGCCAACTAACATCTTTGCCGGATTTTTTCACTATCCTGTTGCTTCTTTGCATGCTCATCGCGACCTATTTCATTAATCTATTTTTATCAATCATCATCGGTTTTATCGCTTTTTGGACAATGGAAATAAACGGGACATATTATTCATTGAAAGTTTTCTCAAAATTCATGTCTGGAACTTTTTTCCCGATCAGCCTGTTGCCGGCATTTTTCATGAAGGCGAGTTTCTTTCTTCCGTTCGTCTACACAATATATATTCCCGTCCAGCTTTATCTTGGAAAAATAAGCTTCGTCGAGGGTTTGCGAGGGCTGGCGATTGAAATTCTGTGGCTGGTCGTGCTATATGTTATTATAAAAATAGTCTGGAAACTTGGACTTAAGAAATATGAGTCAGTCGGAATATAATAAATATTAAAGAAATAAAATGGCTATTATTGAGGTAAAAAATTTATCCAAAACCTACGAATATTACAAAAAACAGCCCGGGCTTTGGGCGTCAATGAAAGGCCTGTTTCATCGCGAAAAACTATATAAAGAAGCCGTGAAGGAAATTAATTTCTCGATAGAAGAGGGAGAGCTGGTCGGATTTTTGGGACCGAACGGGGCTGGGAAGACGACGACGCTCAAAATGCTTTCGGGGATTCTTTATCCGACAAGCGGGGAGGCGAAAGTTTTGGGGCATATTCCTTGGAAACGTGAGCCGAAATATCAAAAACAATTCGCGCTCGTGATGGGGCAGAAAAATCAGCTTTGGTGGGATCTGCCGGCGATGGAAAGTTTTATTTTGAATAAAGAAATATACGAAGTCTCCGACACGGATTTCAAGAAAAATATGGATGAGCTTGTCGAACTTCTCGATATTAAAGATATTCTTGATATCCAGGTGCGCAAATTGTCCTTGGGCCAAAGAATGAAATGCGAACTGGTGGCGGCGCTGCTTCATAAGCCGAAAGTTTTGTTTCTTGACGAGCCGACGATCGGCCTTGATGTCGTGGCGCAAAAAAATATCCGGGATTTCATCAAAGATTATAACCGCAAAAACAAAACGACAATTCTTCTCACTTCGCACTATATGGAAGACGTGAAAGAGCTTTGTAAACGAGTGATCATCATCGAAGAAGGGAAGATCGGATATGACGGGGACCTCGCGAGCCTCATTGAAAAATACGCGCCGTATAAGGTCTTGAAAATTACTTTTGAAGGAGAGGGTGTGAAAGAAGCCGATATTAGTAAATTCGGAGAAGTGCATCAGTTTACGCCGAATAGCATCACTTTGCGCGTTCCGCGCGAGAAAGCCAAAAACGTCGCGCGCGACATTTTGTCTTCAAACCTGCCCGTCGATGACATCTTGATCGATGAAGTGGATATTTCGGATGTGGTGAGGAAAATTTTCAGCAATGGGAAATAATTATAGCATTTTTTTCATATAAGTATCATTCAATCTATATCCCAGCTTCCGATAATAGTCTCTTACTCCGATTCCGGCGATGACTGAAATTTTTTCGCAGCCGAATTCTTTTTTCGCGATTCTTTCAGTTTCTTGGATCAGTTTTTTACCAAGTCCCATATGCTGCGGGGATTTTTTGTCGCGGGATTTGAGGTTTAAGAGTTTGCCGTAGGTGTGGACTTCGCGGATGATGGCGTGGCGTTCGGATATCCCAAGACTAAGTCTTGGGAGACTTCCGATTCGCAGGCGGAGCATCGAATAAAGTTTTTTGTGGTCGGGCGAAACGTATTCCAAATAAATTTCTTTTCCATCCGAAGCGTTGTAGTCGATTCGGCGCAATGCCACTTTGTCTTTCGCAGTATAATTTCCCCGCACTTCGCGGCAGCGGATGCAGCGGCATTTGACGCCCTTATTCTGGATAATTTGCCGTAAATTGGAAATATTCGGTCCGGCGACGATTGAGGTTTTGGGAATATCTCTAATTAAACGAGAAACGCGGACATAAGGCGGGATCATTTTCTTGATTTCGGTTATTAATTTTTCGCATTGTTTGTTTGTGAGCGCTTTATATTTTTTCTTTTTCCACAAATTATATAAAGCCGAATTATTTGTGACGACGCAGGGATAAATTTTTATGAGATCCGGCTGGAAAGCGGGGTTTGAAAATATTTCCCGGAACATCTCTAAATCTTTTTTCGGAGAGCTGCCAAGAAGTCCCGGCATCATATGATAGCTGACTTTGAATCCAGCGTCTTTTAACAATTTCGTAGCTTTAATGGTTTGTTCAACCGTGTGTCCGCGGCGATTTTTAGCTAAAACATCATTATAAATGCTCTGGACGCCGATTTCGACTCTCGTTGCGCCGAGATCGAGATAGAATTTTATTTCCCTTGCATCGAGAGTGTCGGGACGGGTCTCAAGCGCGAGACCGATAATACGATGCTTGGCCTTCTCATTTCGTTTTTGCTCGTTTGTTAACTTGGAAACTAAGTTTCCAAGTGGGTTTTCCTTTGCGGATCTCGGGTAGTCGTTGGTTGCGCGATAACATTCCTTGATAAACCAGTATTGATAAATTTTGGGCAGATCGGAAAAGGTTCCGCCCATTACGATAAGCTCGATTTTATCAATATCATGGCCGTTTATTTCCAGCGCGCGCAAACGTTTTTGTACTTGTTTGTAAGGATTGAAATTTACGGTTATTGCTCGCATAACAGCCGGTTCATTAGAAAGATAGCTTTTAGGCATTTCTTTTTCCGTTGGGCAATAAAGACATTTTCCGCGGCAAGGGTGGGATTTCGTGAGGACGGCGACGACGGCCACGCCGGAAAGAGTGCGAATGCTTTTGCTTTTAAGAATTTTTTCAAAAGCGATGTCGCGCTTAATTTTTTTAGCTGTGACTATCTTTTCATAAAAATCACGAATGTCAGCATTGCGAGGAGTCATGGCTTTGAAGCGTCCGCAAATTTCTTTTTTTAGTTCGTCAAAAGATTCCGGGGATTTGATTTTTCTCCGGATTGATTCTTTAATGATAGTAGAGAATAATTGATTCATGGATTTTGGTTTTTCCTAAAGTTAAGCTTTAGGAAATTCCTAAAGCTTAACTTTAGGAGTGAGGAGTGAAACTGCTAAAAAAATATTAATCGAACTTGAGCAGGGGTATGATCTCATCGCCGACAAGTTTTCCGGAACCCGCGCTTTTATGTGGCGGGATTTGGAATTTATGAAACACGAGGTTAACCCTGATGATAAAGTTTTAGATTTCGGCTGCGGGAACGGGAGGCTGGCCGGATTTCTGGAAAATAATTATCAAGAGTTTACCGGTGTCGATATCTCGCAAAAACTGATCGACATTGCCAAGCAAAGGTATCATAGCGAAAAAACGGAATTTATCAAAGTAAGTCCAATTTCCAAGAGGTCCGACTGCGCGACCAAAAAGGAATGCGGACAGGCCTCTTTCGCTTTGCCTTTTAAGGATGATTATTTCGATGTCGTTTTTTCGATTGCGGTTTTTCATCATTTTCCGAGCAAAAAATACGCGCTCAAAATTGCCAAGGAATTGCATCGCGTCTTGAAACCGGGCGGGAAAATTGTCATCACTGTCTGGAATCTGTGGCAAAAACAATATCTCAAATTTCATCAAAAAACAAGTAAAAGTTGGATTGACGCAAATATTTCTTTTAAATCCGGAAAAAAAATATTCAATCGCTACCATCATCCTTTCGAGATGGGGGAGCTCGAAAATATTTTTCAGGAAGCCGGTTTCGAAACGCTGAAGACGAAAGAGGGCTGGAATTTGCTTTATATTGGCCGTAAATCGGTTGTGGATAAATAGGGGTTGACAGTGATAATTTACTGGTGATATAGTGATAGCATCACATAACTTGTAAAAAAATAAAATGGAAAAGAATTTAACCGAGAAGCAAAATCTAATTTTGGAAACCATCCGCGAGATGATTGACAGCGGGCAGGGGAACCCGACGACCTACAGGGTATATAAGTATCTGCAAAAAAAAGGCGTGAAAGAAAAAGGCGTGAAGGGTGTGGCGCAGGTGGTTGAATCGCTCGAAAAGAAAGACTTGATAAAGCGAGATGTTTTCCGGAAGCTATATTTGGTCGAAAACGAAAATTTCACCGAGGGACTCGAAGGAGTTTTTCAGGTTCCGGTGTACGGTCTGGCTTCGGCGGGGGACGCTCTCGCTTTTGCCGAAGACAATATGGACGGCTATCTTCAAATTTCAGAAAGCCTTGTCCGGCCCAGCGCGGGAGCGAAACTCTTTGCCGTGAAAACCTTGGGCGATTCGATGAACAAGGACGGCATTAACGACGGCGATTACGTCATTTTTGAAAAGAAAGATTCGGATTTTGTTTATGACAATAAAATTGTGGTAGCGGTGGTGAATGGCTTGGCGACCATCAAGCATTATCGGAGTCTTGGCAATGGCGTGATCGGGCTATTTCCCAATTCGACCAATGCTTTCCATCAGCCGATATATATTCACGAGTCGGATTCTTTTATGATCGCGGGAGTGTTCAAAAAAGTTTTGCCGGTGAAGTTTATTAGTTTATAATTTATAAAAATATATAGCCTTTTTCCTGGATCCCCGCTTTCGCGGGGATGACAAACAGGTAAACCATAATTTATGGATGAAGTTTGCTGTAAGCATCTCTCTCCTGCCGAGTGGGACAAAAAAGAAATTATCTGGCGAGATAAGCCTTTTTATAAGGATCATTATCTGGCTTTTCTTCATGTACCGATTAATTTCGGAGGAAAAATCATTAAGGGCCTCGAAAAAGTGAAAGAAAGCGGACTCTCTGCGGAACAAATGGTTCTCACAAGGAATGACACGCTCTGGGGCGCGGATCTTCTGATTCCGATTTCCCGAAACGCTAAAAGATTTGAGACCGATGTCTTGAGCGGAAAATTTTTCACCAGACTTTTTGAAGGGCATTACGGAGATATGCGCTGCTGGATCAGCGAAACCAAAAAATGGTGCGAAGAAAAAGGAGTCAAAGCGCAAGAATTCATTTTTTGGTATCCGACTTGCCCCAAATGCGCCAAAAAACGCGGAGACAAGGCGCAAGTGGTGGTATTCGCAAGGGTGGAGTAGCTTTTGCCTTTTCTTTTGGGACTCGTTATAATAAGAAGGCACTTAGGGGAGGGTGCCTCTTTTTAACTAGAATTATCTCAAAATAAAACTATGCCTCCAGCATTCAAAAGACCCAGTTGGGACGCGTATTTCTTGGCTCTCGCCAAACTGGCCGCTTCGAGATCGACCTGTATTTCCCGCCCGACGGGATGCGTTATTATTCGCGATAAGCAAATTCTTTCCACCGGATACAACGGCTCTATGCCGGGAGTGCCGCATTGCTCGGACGAAGGAGTTTGCTATCGCCGGAGCATCAAGGCGCCGGATGCGGGGAAATACGATTTTTGCCGCAGCATTCACGCGGAAGCCAATGCCATAGCCCTTGCGGCCCGGACCGGAATCAGTATTGAGGGCGCAACTGCGTATTTTACGCTTTTTCCGTGCTATGTCTGCACGAAACTTTTGGTGCGGGCGGGAATTCGGGAGATAGTTTATGAATTCGGATATGATTCAAAAGACGCCCAGCGCGACAAGCACTGGCAAGAAGTGGCCGAAGGCGCCAATATAAGAATTCGTCAGGTTCGGCTTTCGAAAGAAGACAAGAAATGGTTCGAAGGATTCTTGCAGGATGATACATCTCGTCGAAGAATTCCAAGTGAATGATTTCTCTACGAATTACGAATCAAGTACAAATATACGAATAAATTTATAATTAGGAAATAAAATAAATGTTACTTGGCATAAAAGATTTATTAAAACTAGTAAAAGAAAAAAAATTAGTGGAAAATCTTTCGGAGCGGGAACTTGAAAACCCGGAAGGATCGGGGTTTGATCTTCGGATGGGAGAAGTTTTTGAGCTGGAAGGATATGGCTACCTTGGTCTTGAAGAAAGAGAGACGCCAAAATCAACTCTTGTCGCGAAATATGATCCTAAAAAAATAACTTCCTATATTTTCGAGCCGGGGGGATATTATCTCATCAAAACGATTGAAAAAGTGAATCTTCCGATTGATATCGCGGGAATAATTTTTCCGCGGACGACTTTGTTCCGGTCGGGCCT
>JAUXSN010000023.1 GCA_030679895.1 Candidatus Moraniibacteriota bacterium
TTGAGACATTTGGTACAGACCCTTTTTCTTTGGCCGGCGATTTTCTTGGATTGAAGATTGATAGCCATGGTTCTTTTGGTGGCGATGTTGGAATGGGAGCGGCTTTGGGCGGATTTGGGTCCGCGGCCGCAGACTTGGCAAGTTCGTGACATATTGGTCAGTGAACAGTGAACAGTGAACAATAAATAAAAATATTGATCGCTGGTTGCTGATTTTTAAGATTATTGATTAATTACGCAATTCACGATATCATAAGAAAAGATTTTTAGCAACCCGAAGTATTATAAGTTATGAATTATCTGGTAATTATCCCAATTCTCATAATGTCGGCAGTGGTGCACGAGGTTTCGCATGGCCTTGCAGCGCTATGGCTTGGAGATCCGACGGCGAAATTTATGGGCCGCTTGACGCTCAATCCGATCAGCCATCTCGATCCATTCGGATCGGTCCTTTTGCCCTTGCTGCTTATTGTTTTTCATTCGCCGTTTATTTTTGCCTCTGCTAAACCTGTGCCATACAATCCATATAATCTTCGTAACCAAAAATATGGTCCTGCAATAGTTGGGGCGGCGGGACCATTGTCTAATGTTATCATTGCATTAGTCTTTGGCATTGCTTTGAGAATATTACTTATCACTGGGAGCGTTTCAAGTGGCGAAATTGCAGTAGTCTTTCGAGGAATTTTCGGAGGAGGAAACATTTTGGGTTCCGGGATTGGTGCAACTGCAATTATTTTTGCTACCGTTGTTATAATAAATGTTTTGTTAGCTGTTTTTAATCTTATTCCAATTCCGCCGCTTGACGGTTCCAAACTGCTCTTTGCTTTTGTTTCTTTGAAAGAAGAGACAAAGCTCTATCTTGAGCACTATGGCGCAATTTTCATTTTTCCTTTGATTATTATTCTTGCCCCAATAATAGGATATATAATCGGAAATGTTGAACTGATTTTTTTTCGGGTGGTAGTGGGAATATAGCGCAAATTAAGAATTAAGTTATTGACAGACTATAGTTTATTCTATAATATTGATTTTGCTAGTAGATAGCACTTGTTTTGTTTTTGAAAAGATTTATGCCCACAATCAACCAGCTCAAAAAACGGCCGCGAAAGGTCCAAAAGGCTAAAACCAAATCGCCGGCGATGACGAGGGTTTTTAACACGCTCAAAAATCGACCGATCAGCACCAACAGCCCGTTCAAGCGGGGAGTTTGCGTGAAAGTTTCAACCACGACTCCCAAAAAACCGAACTCGGCTCTTCGGAAAATCGCCCGCGTCCGCCTTACCAATGGGATGGAAGTGACAGCCTATATTCCCGGAATCGGACACAATCTGCAGGAGCACTCAATCGTGGTGATCCGCGGCGGCCGAGTGCCGGATCTGCCGGGTGTCCGATATCATGTTGTCCGGGGAGTGCTTGACGCGGCGGGAGTGACGGACAGAAAACGAAGCCGGTCGAAATATGGAGCTAAGAAACCGAAAGCTTAAAATTTATGCCAAGACGAAAAAGAATTTATCGTAAAAATTGGAAACCGGATTCAAAATACTCGAGCCTCATCGTGGGAAGATTTGTCGGTCATTTGATGCAAAGAGGAAAAAGAAGCATCGCGGACAAAATTATCCAAGAGTCTTTTGAGATAATCCACAGCCAAACAAAGAAGGGCGGACTCAACGTGTTTGAACAGGCGATCAAGAATGTTTCTCCCCTGGTCGAACTGAAGTCCCGCCGGATCGGAGGGGCGAATTATCAAGTTCCGGTTCAGGTTTTAGGCGATCGAAGGGCGACTTTGGGGATGAGATGGATAATCAGCGCCGTGAGAGCCAAAAAAGGGAAAAAAATGGCGGAAAAACTGGCTTTGGAGCTGATTGACGCTTCACAAAAAACGGGAGCTGCGATGAAGAAGCGGGAAGACACCCACCGGATGGCGGACGCGAATAAGGCGTTCGCGCACTTCGCGTAGAGAAATATAGAGTTTCCTAAAGTTCGACTT
The DNA here is from genome assembly GCA_030679895.1 of Candidatus Moraniibacteriota bacterium. GTDB lineage: Bacteria > Patescibacteriota > Minisyncoccia > Moranbacterales > UBA11712 > Fen-1326. Next base: position 1,987 of record JAUXSN010000023.1, read on the forward strand.
TAGGAGCTCCTAAAGTCGAACTTTAGGAAATTTATGGCCAGAGAATACCCAATAGAAAAATACAGAAATATAGGCATTATTGCCCACATCGACGCCGGTAAAACTACCACTACCGAGCGTGTTTTGTTTTACACCGGAATTTCCCACAAAATCGGCGAAGTTCACGAGGGGGAGGCGACGATGGACTGGATGGAACAGGAAAAAGAAAGAGGAATCACCATTACCTCCGCGGCGACAACGTGCTTCTGGCAGGATTGCCAGATCAATATTATTGACACTCCGGGACACGTTGATTTCACCGTTGAAGTGGAAAGAAGCCTCCGCGTCCTTGACGGAGGAGTGGTTGTTTTCGACGGAAAGGAAGGCGTTGAGCCGCAATCAGAAACCGTCTGGCGCCAAGCGGACAAATACAACGTTCCGAGGCTTTGCCTTATCAATAAGATTGACAAAGAAGGGGCGGATTTTTTTTATTCCTTGAACTCGATCTGGAACCGCCTGAACCCGAATGCCGTAGCCGTTCAGATTCCCATTGGCCTTAGGAATGATTTTCGCGGCGTGGTGGATCTTATGAAAATGAAAGCGGTCTATTTCGAAGGCGAAAAAGGGGAAATTGTGAAAGTCGACGAAATTCCGGCCGATATGGCGGATCAGGCCAAAGAGTGGCGGGATAAAATGGCGGAAAAAATTGCCGAAACGGATGAAAAATTGACGGAAAAATTTTTAGGAGGAGAAGAAATCACCACAGATGAATTGAAAAACGCCCTGAGAAAAGCCACAATTAATGTAAGGCTGTTTCCGGTTTATTGCGGCACGGCGCTTCGAAATAAGGGAATCCAGCCGGTGCTTGACGGAGTGATTGATTATCTGCCTTCTCCGGTAGATATTCCTCCGGCAAAAGGAATCAGCGCAAAAAACGGTGAAGAAATGGAGATAAAGGCCGACGACAAAGAGCCTTTTTCCGCTTTGGCCTTCAAAGTGGCGACGGATCCTTTTGTCGGGCAGCTCACTTTTTTCCGGGTTTATTCGGGAACGCTTAAGGCGGGATCTTATGTTTTGAATTCAGGCAAAAACGAAAAAGAGAGAATTGGAAGAATTCTTCAGATGCACGCCAACCACAGGGAAGAGAAGCAGGAAATTTATTCAGGCGGAATCGGAGCGCTGGTCGGGATGAAATATACCACGACCGGAGACACCCTTTGCGATCCGGTCCGTCCGGTGATTTTAGAAACAATCACTTTTCCGGAGCCGGTGATTTCAATCGCAATCGAGCCTAAAACGAAAGCTGATCAGGAAAAAATGGGACTCGCGCTCAAAAAATTAAGCGAGGAGGATCCGACTTTCCGCGTCCGATCGGACGAAGAAACAGGGCAAACGATCATTTCCGGAATGGGAGAATTGCATCTTGACATTATTGTTGACCGGATGAAGCGGGAGTTCAAGGTCGAAGCGAACATCGGCCGCCCCCAAGTCGCTTACCGGGAAACAATCAAAAAAACGGCCGAAGCGGAAGGAAAATATATCCGCCAATCGGGCGGACGCGGCCAATACGGACATTGCTGGTTGCGCGTGGAACCGAATGAAAAAGGAAAAGGCTTTGAGTTCGAGAGTGAAATAAAAGGAGGAATTATTCCGCAAGAATATATTCCGGCTATCGGGAAGGGAGTCAAAGAGGCGCTTGAAAATGGAGTGGTCGCCGGTTATCCTTTGGTGGATATCAAGGTCGCGGTATATGACGGATCTTATCATGATGTTGATTCCTCGGAAGCGGCTTTCAAGATCGCCGGATCGCTCGCGGTGCAGGAGGCGGCCAAACGCGCCAATCCCGTGATACTTGAGCCGATAATGAAAGTAAGCGTGATCACACCGGAGAATTTTATGGGAGATGTCGTTGGCGATATAAATTCAAAGCGGGGCCAGATCGAGGAGATAGAAGACCGGGGAGAAGGCAACGCGAGAGTGAAAGAAATCAATTGTCTTGTTCCTCTCGCTTCGATGTTCGGATACGCCACCCAGCTTCGCTCTATGACGCAGGGGCGGGCCAGCTATAGCATGGAATTCGACCACTACGAAGATGTGCCGAAAAACGTGGCCGAAGAGATAAAAAGCGGAGAAAAAAAATAATTTAAATTGGAATTATGAAGATTCGGGAAATTCAAAATTTAATAGATAAAACCGGCGGAAAATATGTAATTATCGAGAACGGCAAGCCCGGTTATGTCGCCATGAGCTGGAAAGAATACAGCAATTTTTTGGAATTCGGCAAAGATTCCATAAAAACATTGACAGAAGAAGAACTTGTTGATAAGATAAACAACGATATCGCCTTGTGGCGTGAAAGCCAGGAAGATGGGGAAGAAAATTTGATTAGCGAAATAGAAAAACTGGAAGATATCGAATATATTTAGGCGGGACTTGCCAAGTTTATAAAAATAGTTTACAATATTTTCATAGGTATTTTTAATACCAAAAACTTAATAAATTTGTAATTAAACGGATTGGCATGAATTCGATTTGGTTCTATGCCTCTTCGCAAAGTCAAAAATATGACGGCAGTATTTGAAAGAACAAAGCCTCACGTAAATGTCGGGACAATCGGTCACGTAGACCACGGAAAGACCACTCTAACCGCGGCTATTTTGCATGTCTTAAGCTTTTACGGCCAGGCGGTAGAAAAAGGAGTTGATGAAATCGACAAAGCTCCGGAAGAAAAGGAGCGCGGCATCACCATTGCTACGGCTCACTGCGAATACGAATCGGAAAAGAGGCACTATGCCCATGTGGACTGCCCCGGGCATGCCGATTATATAAAAAACATGATTACCGGTGCGGCCCAGATGGACGGCGCGATTTTGGTGGTTAGCGCGACTGACGGTCCGATGCCTCAAACGCGCGAGCACATCCTTCTTGCCCGCCAGGTGGGCGTCCCGGCCATTGTTGTATTTCTGAACAAGGTTGACATGGTTGATGACCCGGAATTGATTGACCTGGTCGAAGCGGAAGTAAGAGAACTGCTTACGAAGTACGAATTTGACGGAGACAACGTTTCTATCATTCGAGGGTCGGCTCTCAAGGCTCTTGAAACGAAAAGCAAGGACGAGGAAGCGGCGAAACCCGTTATGGATCTTATCACGGCGCTGGACGAGAAAATTCCGGAGCCGGTTCGCGATATCGACAAGCCTTTCCTCATGCCCATTGAAGACATATTTTCCATTGAAGGCCGGGGAACAGTGGTAACGGGAAGGATTGAAAGGGGAATCGTGAATATAAACGAAGAAGTGGAAATCGTCGGGATCAGGCCGACGAGCAAAACGATCGTTACCGGAGTGGAGATGTTCAACAAGACGCTTGACAAGGGCCAGGCCGGCGACAACGCCGGAGTGCTTCTCCGCGGGGTCAAAAAAGAAGACGTGGAAAGAGGACAGGTTTTGGCAAAACCGGGATCGATCAATCCTCATACTGAATTTGAAGGAGAGATTTATATCCTGACCAAAGAAGAAGGCGGACGCCATACCCCGTTTTTCAAGGGTTATAAGCCTCAATTCTACATCCGGACCACGGATGTTACGGGAGATGTCATTCTTCCGGAAGGAACGGAAATGGTTATGCCGGGAGACACCGTTAATTTGACGGTTAAGCTGATGGCTCCGGTGGCTTTGGAAGAGGGAATGCGTTTCGCGATTCGTGAAGGAGGAAAAACCGTTGGAGCGGGAGTAGCGACGAAGATTGTTAAGTAGCAGTTTTTTAATATTCACCCCTCACCATTTTCGCGAGTGCGTGAAAAATCACATGCGAAAATGGTGAGGGGCAAACCAAATTTCAGATGTCAATCAAGAAGCCGGCTGAAGAAGAGGCAAAGCCAAGGATCAGGATTAAAATTAAGGCTTACGATCACAAGGTTATTGATCGCAGCGCTCGCCAGATAGTGGAAACGGCGGAGCGAACAGGAGCGGAAATATCCGGACCGGTGCCTTTGCCGACCCAAGTTCGCAAGTACACAGTGAATAAATCCACTTTTGTCAACAAGGACAGCCGCGATCAGTACGAAATGAGGATTCACAAGCGGCTCATTGATATTTTTAGCCCCAGCGCTAAAACTATTGATAATTTGACCAATCTTGATCTGCCGGCGGGAGTGGATATTGAGATAAAGATGTAGAGTATGATCTAGTTAAAGTCCGCCCAGGGCGGATACTGAACTAGCAATAAAATCCTTTTGGGTTTTGGCTGGTTTATAACCAGTTTTTTGTTTTGACAAGGGGTTTTCCTAAAGCTTAACTTTAGGAAGATCCTAAAGTTAAGCTTTAGGAAATTTATGAAGTTTATTTTAGGAAAAAAATTGGGAATGAGCACTATATATGACGAAAAGCAGGGAGCGCTGAATGTGACTCTTGTTGAATGCGCGCCAAATGTGGTTACGCAGGTCAGAAATAATGAAAAAGACAGGTATGAGGCAGTCCAAATCGGACTGCCAAAACTCAAAGCGCAAAACTCAAAGCGCAAAACTAAGGAAAATTTTTCAAAGATAAAAGAATTTAAGAGCGAAGCGAAAGATCTGAAAGCGGGCGATTTGATTGACATAAATCAGTTTGAAGTCGGCGATAAGGTGAAGGTTTCCGGAATTACGAAAGCCAAGGGATTCCAGGGAGTAGTGAAACGACACGGTTTCAAAGGATCTCCAAAATCCCATGGCCATAAGCACGACCTTCGAGCGCCGGGTTCTATCGGAGCCACTTTCCCGGAGCATGTTATCAAGGGAAAAAGAATGGCCGGAAGAATGGGTGGAGAAAGATCCACAACGCTGAATTTGAAGATAGTGGAAATTGATAAAGAAAATAATATTTTGTTTCTAAAAGGCGCTGTTCCCGGTGTCAAAGGAAGAATAGTGGAAGTAGTCGGCTAATTCAAAAAATATGAAATTTCCGGTCCATAATCTAAAAGGAGAAAAAGTCAAGGATATAGAATTATCTTCGTCTGTTTTCGATTTATCCGCGAACGACGCTCTTCTCCATCAAATTTATGTGGCGCAATACGCTAATCGAAGGCAAGTATTGGCGCACACGAAAGACAGGGCGGAAAGAGCCGGATCAGGAAAAAAACCCTGGAAGCAAAAGGGGACAGGAAGAGCCAGAGTGGGATCCGTTCGAACTCCGGTATGGCGAAAGGGAGGGGTTGTATTCGGTCCGACCAAAGACAGGAATTTCAAGAAAGATGTTCCCAAAAAAATGAATAAAAAAGCCTTGGCGATAGCGTTAAGCGGAAAGGTGAGAGACAAGGAATTATTTTTAGTCGATAGCCTGAAAGCGGACGTTGTTAAAACTAAGATGATGAAGGAGGCGCTCGAAAGCCTCAAAATAAGCAGATCTGCGTTGATGGGATTTTCCAAAGATGAGAAGGAAATGATGAAAGCCAGCCGCAATCTGCCGAAGGTTGATAATATTTTAGTTGATAATCTGAATGTTTTTGATATTTTGAACCATAAATATCTGGTCATCAGTGAAAAAGGGGTAAAATTTTTGGAGCAAAAGTATAAATTAGTGAGCAAGAAATAATATGGGAATTTTTGATACAATAATCGGAAAAAAGGAAGAGGAAAAAAAACCGCCGGAAAAGCCGAAAAAAGCGGCGGCAGTTAAAACTGCGGAAAAAAAGGAAAAAACGGTCGAAAAAAAACCATCAGAAAAGCCGAAAGCAAAACCAGTCGGAAAAAAAATGGCGAAAAGAGACGAAAACATTGCCCATCGGATCATTCTCGAACCGATAATTTCAGAGAAATCGACAACTCTCGGCGCGGAAAATAAATATGTTTTCAAGGTCAGCCAGAATTCAGGCAAATTTCAAATCAAAGAGGCGATCGAAGGATATTACGGCGTCGGGGTGATCGGAGTGAATACGATCAAAATTCATCCCAAGAAGAGAATCCATGGCCGGACGATAGGATATAAAAAGGGATATAAGAAAGCCATCGTGACGTTGCGGCAAGGCGATACGATCGGAGTGACGGAAGGCGTTTAATAAGAACATTTATATATGCCCATCAAGATTTACAAAAAAACTACTCCCGGACGCAGAAATATGTCTGTGAACAAACTGGAAAAAGATTTCGGAAATCCGAAAAAAAGTTTGACGCGGTCTTTCAAAAGAAGCAGCGGCCGTTCGCGGGGGAAGATCTCCGTTCGCCACAAGGGCGGCGGACACAAGCGGCTCTACCGGATGATCGATTTCAAGATGGACAAAATCGGAGTTCCCGCAATCGTGGAAAGAATCGAAAGAGATCCGAACCGAAGCGCCCGCATCGCTCTTCTCAAATATCAGGACGGAGAAAAGAGATATGTGGTCGCGGTTGAAGGGCTTGTAGCCGGAAAAAAGATTGTTACCGGCGAAAATACGGATATCAAAAGAGGAAATCGGGCGTTAATCAAAAACATCCCGGTTGGAACGCAGGTTTCCCTGGTCGAAATGCTCCCGGGAAAAGGGGCGCAACTGGCCAGAAGCGCCGGGTCTTCGGTTACGATTATGTCTGTGGAACAGGACAAGGTTCAGCTGAAATTATCTTCGGGCGAGATAAGACTGGCAAGCGGAAATTGCTTTGCCACCATTGGTCAAGTCAGCAATTATCTCCATAACACGGTAATGCTCGGGAAAGCCGGCCGGTCTCGCTGGCTTGGCGTGAGACCAGGGGTCCGGGGAACAGTGATGAATCCGGTCGACCATCCTCACGGCGGCGGCGAAGGAAAACAGGGAATCGGACTCAAACATCCTAAAACCCCCTGGGGAAAACCAGCCCTTGGCAAAAGAACCAGAAAGAAGTATAAATACAGCAATAAGTTTATAATAAAAAGACGCAAGAAATAATTCATTGATAACAATATATGTCACGCTCTCTCAAGAAAGGTCCTTACGTGGACGAAAAAATATTGAAGAAAATTCAGGATAAAAGGCCGGGCGACAAGTCGGTTGTTAAAACCTGGTCAAGGAGTTGCACGATCACTCCGGAAATGATAGGCTTTACTTTTGGTGTGCATAACGGCAAGGATTTTGTTTCTGTTTTTGTCGCGGAGGAAATGATAGGCCATAAACTGGGGGAATTTTCACCGACTCGCAAGTTTATCCGGCATGGAGGACGAATGCAGAAAGAGCAGGAAGCGGTTACGGCTCAAAAATCAGCTGAAACGTCAAAAGTTTCAACATCGGAAGAGAAGAAGAAATAATTCGCAGTAAATATATGCAAGTTTCAGCCAAACTCAACAATTTCAGAAAATCACCCCGAAAAGTTCGCCTTGTGGCGGGCATGCTTAGGGGATTTCCGGCGAAGGAAGCTCAAAATCAGCTGAAGTTTGTTTTAAAAGGATCAACTCCGAATTTTGAAAAATTGCTTAAAAGCGCCATTTCCAACGCCGAGAACAATTTCGGTTTGGATAAGGATAATTTATTTGTGAAAGATGTTATCGTGAACGAAGGAGCGAAACTTAAGAGATGGCTGCCGAGAGCGTACGGAAGAGCGAGTTTGATCTTGAAAAGAACCAGTAATATTGAAATTGTAGTCGCGGAGGTCGTTCCCGGAAAAGACAGAAAGAAAGTGGTGAAGCAAGAAATCAAAGAAGTGAAAGGAAGAACAGAAGGGGCCGCAAAGAAGGAAATGGAAAAAACTGAAGAAATCAAGGAAGAAAAGAAAGAAATAGTAAAAGAGAAAGTGGAAAAAGAATTTATAGATGACAAGAAAAAGGCCGAAAAATCGAAAGGATTTTTGAAGAGAGTATTTAGAAGAAAATCATTTTAAATTATGGGACATAAAGTTAATCCGCGAGGTCTTCGAATTGGTATTACCTGCAATTGGAGGTCTCGATGGTACAGTAAAAAAGAATATCCCAAACAACTGAAAGAAGACATAGGAATTCGTCGATCAGTTGAAGAGCGTCTGCGAAACGCGGCTATTGGAGGAGTGGATATCGAACGGTCTTCCGGACTGGTTCGGGTTATCGTGAAAACCGCCCGCCCCGGAATTATTATCGGGAGAGGCGGAACCGGAGTTGAAGATCTGAAGAAATTCATCAAGGATAATTTTTTCAAAAATAAGAAAGTCGAACTCAAGGTTGAAGTGGAAGAAATAAAGAACAGTGAAGAGAACGCCCAGGTAGTGGCTCGAAATATAGCCGAACAGCTTGAAAAAAGAATTCCCTTCAGAAGAATTCTAAAAGGAATAGCGGAGCAGGCTATGGAGGCTCGCCGGATAAAAGGGATAAAGATTGAAATATCCGGACGGCTTGGCGGGGCGGATATGTCGCGAAGAGAATGGCTTTCCCGAGGAACGCTGCCCCTTCATACTTTGAGGGCGGACATTGATTTTGCAAAAGACGTAGCGAAGACGACCTTTGGGGTTATTGGTGTCAAAGTTTGGATATACAGGGGAGAAAAATTTGATTTACAAAATGATCGCTGAAATATATGTTAATGCCCAAAAAAGTAAAATACAGGAAGCACCAGCGCGGCGGAAAACTTCCGGCAAAATCCAAAAGAGGAACGGAATTGAGCTTCGGTAGCGTCGGATTGAAATCGCTTGAGGCGGGACTGATTTCAGCCAGGCAAATTGAAGCGGCGCGGCGGGCGATGACAAGGTATATTCAGCGAGGCGGAAAAATATGGATCAGAATTTTTCCCGATAAGCCCATGACTAAAAAAGGCGATGAAACTCCGATGGGAAAAGGAAAAGGAAGCGTAGACCATTTTGTGGCGGTAGTCAGTCCGGGGAGAATAATCTTTGAAATGGATGGCGTGGCAACAAGCGTTGCTCGGCAGGCGCTCAAGCTGGCCTCGGACAAATTGAGCGTAAAAACAAGAATAGAGGAAAGGAAATAATCTAAAAGCGCTTATCATGAAAATAAAGGAAATTAGAGAAAAAAATGAGAACGAGCTAAAAATGAATCTTGGGAGTTTGAGAAATAAGATAACCAAGATGAGATTTGATATATCCGGAAAGCAGGCAAAAAACCACCGAGAAATCCGATCCGTCAAGAAGGAAATAGCCCAAATTATGACGATTCTCTCGGAAGGAAAAGCCAAAAATAATAAAGTAAGCTAAAAGGAATGACAAGAGAAAATGAAAAAGCGAAAAGTATGATGGAAGGCATAGTCGTCAGCGACAAAATGGAAAAAACCGCGGTTGTGGCTGTCAATACTCTCAAGTCCCATAGAAAATATTTGAAGAAATATCTGGTTACCAAAAAATATAAGGCTCATGATCCGGAAAATAAGTGTAAAACGAGCGATAAGGTAAAAATTGCTGAAATCAGGCCGATGAGCAAAGGAAAAAAATGGAAAATCGTTTACAACGAACAACGAACAGTGAACAGTGATCAATAATATTGTTCACTGATCATTGTTCACTGATTACTGAAATATGATTCAAGCAGAAACCAAATTAAAAGTGGCAGACAACACAGGGGCGAAAGTCATTGAGTGTTTCAAGGTGCTTGGCGGAACCCGAAGAAGATATGCCCAGATCGGCGACGTTATTGTTGCTTCCGTAAAGGAAGCAGAACCGCGGGGAATGATAAAGAAAAAAGCGGTGGTAAGAGCCGTAATAGTGAGACAGAAAAAAAACTTGAGAAGAAAAGACGGCTCTTATATAAGTTTTTCCGAAAACGCGGCGGTGATAGTCGAAGGAACGGAGCCAAAGGGAACGCGAATTTTCGGACCCATTGCCAGAGAAATAAGAGACAGGGGATATATGAAAATTGTGTCGCTGGCGCCGGAAGTTTGGTAATTCGTTGGAATTTTATGAAGATAAGAAAAAACGACCAAGTGAAAATTTTATCCGGAAAGGACCGAGGAAAGATCGGAAAAGTTCTGCGCGTAACCCCGAAGGACGGAAAGGCCATCGTTGAAGGATTGAATTTGGCTAAAAAACATTCCAAACCTCGCCGGCAGGGAGAAAAAGGGCAAAGAGTGACAGTTCCCGTTCCGATTGATGTTTCAAATTTGATGCTGGTTTGCCCCAAATGTTCCAAGGCGGCAAGAGTCGGTTTCAAGATAAGCGAGAAGAATAAATATCGCATTTGCAAAAAATGCCAGAGTGAAATTTAGCGTTATGAGCAACATAAGAGAAAAATATAACAAGGAAGTTGTTTCTAAGTTTAGAGATAAGCTTGAATATGGAAATATTTTAGCCGCGCCCAAGATTGTCAAAGTCGTTATTAATTGCGGTTTGGGAAAATATCTCAAGGAAAAAGACGCGACTGATGAAATTTTCGAAAGTTTGAAGATAATTTCCGGCCAGAAACCGGTTCTGACGAAAGCAAAAAAATCAATTTCCGGTTTTAAGATCCGTCAGGGGCAGGAAGTGGGGGTCGTGGCGACTCTTAGAGGCGCCAGAATGTGGTATTTCCTGGAGAGGCTTGTGAGTTCCGCGCTTCCCAGGATCCGGGATTTTCGCGGAATTGAACTCGGGAATTTTGATGGTCGGGGAAACCTGAATTTAGCCGTAAAAGAGCATATTGTTTTTCCGGAAATCGCGGCGGAAAAAGCGAAACATATATTCAGTTTTCAGGTGACAGTTGTGACAACCGCCAAGAAAACGGAAGAGGGAGTCGAACTCTTCAGGATGCTCGGATTTCCAATTAAAAACGAATAATATATATGGCAAAGACATCAGTAGAAGCAAGAGCCCGAAAAAAACCCAAGTTTTCCAGCCGAATTGTCCGGCGTTGCTGGCGTTGCGGGAGAAAACGGGGTTATATGCGCGATTTCGAACTCTGTCGTATCTGTTTTCGGGAGCTGGCCTCTAACGGTGAAATCCCGGGAGTAAAAAAATCAAGCTGGTGAAGTCTCTACGAACTACGAATCTGTACGAAAATACGAACTCGTGCAAACACTAATAGTCGTAGTTCATAGAGAATTAAGATTTCATAGATTTCGTATATTCGTAATATTTCGTAGTTCGTAGAGAAAAACATATGTTGGATCCAATCAGTGACATGCTAACAAGAATAAGAAACGCCTGCCAGGCCGGACATCCGGAAGTTTTAATGCCGTCTTCAAAATTCAAGGCCGCAATCGCCGATATGCTGCTCAATAAAAAATTCATAGAAAAATTCGCGGTTGAAGAAAAAGACGGCAGGAAGCAGATCAGGATTTTTCTCAAATATATCCGCGACGAAAAAGGAAAGAAGCAGCCTTTTATCCAGGATCTCCAAAGAGTCAGCCGGGAGGGTCAGAGAATATACGCCAAGAAAGACAAGATTCAAAATGTAAAAAGCGGTTTTGGATTTTCAATTATCTCCACTTCGAAAGGGCTGGTGACGGACAGTCAAGCTCGCCGAACAGGAATTGGCGGGGAGATAATCTGCGAAATCTGGTAAATTTATGTCAAGAATAGGAAAAAAAACAATATCTGTTCCGGAAGGCGTCGAAGTCAAGATTGAGAAACGGCGTATTTCCGTCAAAGGGTCAAAAGGAACTCTCGATTTTGAATTTCATCCGGATATGAAAGTGATCCTTGAAGAAAAGGAATTGAGAGTGGAGAACAGCAGGAACTCCAAAGCGGCCAAAGCCCTGTGGGGCCTTACGCGGGTTTTGATATCGAATATGATTGAAGGAGTAACCAAGGGATACGAAAAGCAATTGGAACTTCAGGGCGTGGGATACAGAATGGCTGTCCAGGGGAAAAAGCTGACTATGGCGCTGGGTTTTTCCCATCCCGTTGAAGTTGACGTTGCGGAGGGGCTTGAAGCCAAAATTGAAAAGAACATATTGACTGTTTCCGGCATTGATAAGCAGAAAGTCGGCCAACTCGCCGCTTCAATACGGGCGCTGAAAAAAGTCGAGCCCTATAAGGGAAAAGGCTTCCGTTACGTCGGAGAAATAGTGAGAAAAAAGGCTGGCAAAAAAGCGACCGCGGCGGAGAAATAATTTTCCAGTGATCAATAAATTTATGAAATTAGACAAGAATAGTCTTAGAAAAAAAAGAGCCAGGCGGGTCAAGGCGAAAATAGAAGGAGCGGGCGGCCGTCCGAGACTCTCTGTTTTCAGAAGTTTGAATTGTATTTACGCCCAGATTATTGATGATGAAAAAGGAATGACGCTTGCTTCTTTTGACAGCCGGAAGATAAAGGGCGGAAAAAATAATATTGAAACGGCAAAAAAAATCGGGAAAGAAATCGCGAAACTGGCCAAAGTAAAAAAAATTGAGAAAATTGTTTTTGACAGAAAAGGATATAAATACCACGGAAAAGTAAAAGCTCTGGCTGAAGGAGCAAGAGAAGAAGGGCTGCAATTCTAAATTCGCAATAATTAGCATATTTTTATGGCAAGGAAAAAATTTTCGAGGAAAGAGCGTCCGGAGTTTGACCAAAAATTGCTGGATTTGGCGCGTGTAACGCGCGTTGTTAAGGGCGGACGCCGATTCAGGTTTCGGGCAACTTTAGTGATTGGAAACAGAAACGGAAAAGTCGGAATCGGTGTTTCAAAAGGGAATGATGTGAGCGAAGCGGTTCGAAAAGCCTATAACGCCGCCAGGAAAAAAATGATCCAGATTAAGAGGCATAATAATACGATCGCTTGCATAACGGAAGCAAAGGATGGAAGCGCGAAAGTGTTCTTGAAGCCGGCTCGTCCGGGGCGGGGAATCGTTGCCGGGGGAGCGGTGAGGGCCGTGGTGGAGCTGGCGGGGATTCGAGACATTGTTTCAAAATCACTGGGGTCATCGAATAAATTGAGCGTAGCCAGAGCGACAATTGAAGCGCTCGAAAAAGTGAAAATCTTAAGCGGAAGAGAGAAATAATATGCAAATACATCAACTCAAGATAAAAAAGAGCAAATCCCGCAAGAGAATCGGACGGGGAGGCAAAAAAGGCACCTATTCCGGGCGCGGAATGAAAGGGCAGAAGTCCCGTTCGGGAGCGAAAATCAACCCGATTTTTGAAGGCGGACGGTCAACCTTGATCGAACATCTTCCCAAGAAAAGAGGATTCACATCCATATTTCCGAAAAATCAGATTGTCGGGCTGTCAACTCTTGAAAAGATATTCAATGCCGGCGACACCGTCACTCCGGCTGTTTTGCTGCAAAAGGGATTAATCGGTAATAAAAAAGCGAAGGTAAAAATTTTGAACAATGGAGAAATAACAAAAGCGGTAAATGTGAAAAATTGTTTGATCTCCAAAGCGGCAAAAGAGAAAATTGAAAAAGCGGGGGGAAAGATTGTTAATGATCAGTAAACAACGAACAGTGAACAATAAAAAATTTAAATATTGATCTTTGATCATTGTTAACTGTTCACTGCGATATATGCTAGAAAAAGTACTTCAAGTCTTCAAAATAAAAGAACTACGGAACAAAATCCTCTTCGTATTGGGGATTTTAGTTGTTTTCAGGGTCGCGGCGAATATTCCGGTGCCGGGAGTGAACGTTGATCAGCTGCGAAATTTTTTCGAAAACAATCAGTTTTTCGGGCTCCTGAATATGTTTTCCGGCGGCGGGCTTCGAAATATTTCCATTGTTATGCTGGGCGTCGGCCCCTACATCACCGCTTCGATCATAATGCAGCTTCTCACGATGATAGTGCCGCGCCTGGAGCAAATTTATAAGGAAGAAGGCGAGGCAGGCAGGCAGAAATTCAATATGTGGACGCGCTGGGCGACAGTGCCCTTGGCGGCCCTTCAGACATTCGCGATGATCAACCTATTCAAATCCCAAAATATTTTTGGCGCTCTCACTCCGCTTCAGCTGGGAACGATCATCATTACCGCGACGGCCGGAACGGTGTTTCTTATGTGGCTCGGGGAACTGATAACGGAAAAAAATATCGGAAACGGTGTTTCACTGATAATTTTCGCCGGAATCGTGGCCGGTCTTCCAACATCTCTTACGCAGCTCTTTGCCATTTGGGAGCCCTCCATGCTGTTTACCTACCTCGGTTATTTGATTTTCGGGGTTTTGGTGATCGCCGCTGTTGTATTTGTCACGGAAGGGCAAAGAAATATTCCTGTTTCATACGCCAAGAGAATTCGAGGGAACCGAGTGTACGGCGGAACGTCGACGCATCTTCCGCTCCGAGTCAACCAAGCCGGCGTTATTCCGATCATCTTTGCGATGTCGATCATGCTTTTTCCGGGAATGATCGCCAATTTTTTCATTCATGCTTCCAATCTGACGCTGGCTAATTTCGCGAGCGTGGTAGATAATATTTTTAAAAACCAATTTTTTTACGGCTCGGCCTATTTTGTTCTCGTCGTGCTTTTCACATATTTCTATACCGCCGTCACTTTTGATCCGAAGAATATCGCCGAAAATATGCAAAAGCAGGGAGGGTTTGTTCCGGGGATCCGGCCCGGGCAAGCGACCGCGGAATTTCTTCACCGAGTGTTGAATCGCATTACGCTGGCCGGAGCTTTGTTTCTGGGTTTGATCGCGGTTCTTCCATTTATCGTCCAGGGGCTCACAAATGTCCAGTCTCTGACAATCGGCGGCACGGGACTTCTCATTGTCGTGAGCGTTGTCATTGAAATAATGAAGCAGATCGAATCCCAGCTCATTATGCGGGACTATGAAGGCTTTTAAATTTATGAATTTAGTAATCTTGGGTCCGCAAGGCTCCGGCAAAGGCACGCAAGCGGAACTTATTGCAAAAAAATACGGTCTGGCGCATATTGATATGGGGAAAACATTGCGTCGGATCGCGAAACTTGATACGCCGCTGGGAAAAGAAATCTATCGCATTCAAAATGTCACCAAAACTTTGGTGCCGAGCGAAATTCTGAAAGAAGTTCTGAATGTGAAGCTCAATTCCTTTCCTCGGGAACAGGGGATTGTTTTCGAGGGCGTGCCGAGAACGGAAGACCAAAGGGAATATGTGGAAGAAATCTTGAGAGAATCGGGACGAAAAATCGACGCGGCCGTGTATATCAATCTTCCCGAAAATGAATCGCTCGAAAGGATCGAGAAGCGCCGGACTTGCAAGCAATGCGGCCGGCCGCTCATTATGGGAAAAGACGTGAAAACCGGAAGCGACAAGTGTCCGGACTGCGGCGGGGAAATTTTCCAGCGGGAAGACGATTCTCCGGAGGGAGTGAAAAAAAGACTTCAGGTTTTCCGGGACGAAACTATGCCGGTAATCGAGCATTTTCGGGAGAAAGGGATTTTGATCGAAGTAGATGGTCGGCCGAGTATTGAAGAGGTGTTTGAAAATATTGTAAAAAAAATAAAGAGCCTTATTCCCGTTGAATAAGGCTGAAGAGAGGTTTTGCGGCTGATGCCACATTGAAGATAGTTTCTGCCGGCGTGATTTTTAGAAAAAGATCAAAAAAGAAAAAAGCCAGTAGAATATTTTTTGGGCAACCGGCTTGAAGATAAAATGAGCGGCAAGAAAGGAAAGTAGTAGCGCGATTGAATAAAATCCCAATGCCCACTTATTTTCTTTCACTCTTCTTGGAGGATATAGATGCGAAGACCAGAATTGATAGAACTTTCCATTTTTCAGGAAGTTCGAAATTCCGCATCCGCATATAAAAAGGGCGATAGTTGCTATAGCTGTGTTCATGTTCCCTCCCTGAAATTTGATTTATTAAGCATAAATCATGATCACTATTAAGTCAAAAAAAGAAATTGAAATTATGCGCGAGGGTGGGCGGATTTTGGCCGAAGTTTTGCGGCATGTGAGCAAAAAAGTTCAGCCCGGTGTCAGCGCAAAATATCTCGACAAGCTTGCCAGAGAGCTTGTTTTTTCTATGGGAGGGCGGCCGTCGTTTTTAAATTACAAACCCGGTGGAACGGGTCAGGGATATCCGGCGGCGCTTTGTGTTTCAGTGAACGACGAAGTCGTCCATGGAATTCCGACGGAGGAAAAAATTATTCAGGCAGGCGATTTGGTGAAATTGGATTTGGGAGTGGAGTATAAGAAACTGCATACCGACGCGACGATTATGGCCGGAGCGGGGAAAATTTCTCCGGTCGCGGAAAAAATTATGCGCGTCACGAAAGAATGTCTTGAGCTTGGGATCAAGAAAATCAAACCGGGCGCGTCGCTCAATGATTATGGCCGGGCGATTGAAGCTCATGCTCTCAAAAATAATTTTGAAGTCGTCCGCGATCTGGTCGGCCACGGAGTGGGATATTCCATCCACGAACCGCCCCAGGTTTTCAATTATGCGGATTCGCGGATGGATAAAGTAATTTTGAAAGAAGGAATGACTTTGGCGCTGGAACCCATGATAAATGAAGGGGATTATGAAATATTTTTGGCCGACGACGGCTGGACCTATAAAACCGCCGATGGAAAACTGAACGGGCATTGGGAACATACGGTCGTGGTGACAAAGGATGGATGCGAGGTGTTGACGAAAATATAACACCCTCCTATTTGTCATCCCGGGCTTGACCCGGGATCCAGAAAATAAAATTTATCGAAAAGAAACTGGATCCCCGCTGGAGTTTATCCTCGTGAAAACGAGAGCGGGGATGACAAAAAAATGTAAATTGAAAATTCACAAAAAAAGGCTCCCGAAGCAGAGGCTCGCGCAACAAGTTGCGAAAGCGTGCTTCGAGAGCGCAAACTTCAGTCCTGCTTTTTTGGCCATTTGAATATTAATAACAAGCCGCCTGCGATGAATACAACCCCAAGCACCATAAGGACGATGCCAAATCCTACGGGAAAGGGAAAATAAGGATGCATTTGCGGCCTGAACACAAAGTCAATTCCCGGAAGGAATAAACTTTGTATGCCCCAGATAACGACAATATACAATCCTATGATCCACCGTACGTATTTCACAGGTTTTCTCCTTCCTGTCAAAGAACTTGAATAATTTGTGCGATCGCGTGTCGCAACTTTTAATTTTATCACACTTTTACCCAGATGTCAATACAGAAGCCAAAAATATTAACTATAAGCCACATTTTGGGTATAGATTATGGCCGAGCGAAAATCGGCCTGGCGATTGGGGATAGCGAGACGAGAATCGCTTCGGCATATGCGGTTTTGAATAATGACAAGAATTTGCTTCAAAAAATAGCCGGAATAATTGAGAGGGAAAATATTTCAAAGGTTATTATTGGTGTCACGAACTTGGAAACTAAGTTTCCAAGTAGGAGCTCGGTTTTAATGGACGAACCGCGATCACTTGGAAACTTAGTTTCCAAGTCGACGGGTGTTGAAGTAGAATATCAGGATGAAATGTTCACCACCAAACAGGCCCACCAGAATCTGATTGAAAAAGGAATGAAAGGAATAAAAAGATTCGATGACCAGGAAGCGGCCAGGCTGATACTTCAGGGGTGGTTGGATAAAAATCAATAATATGATAAAATATCAATATAAGTTTTGAATTTTTATCATGCCTGAAAACAAAAACAAACCCTATCTCTCTGTCATTGTCCCTTCCTATAAGGAAGGGAAAAGGCTCGGGGCCAATCTCGTGGAGATTGAAAAATATCTGAAAGATAAAAATTTCGAGTATGAAGTCATTGTTGTCGTGGACGGCTCGCCGGATAACACGGCTGAACTAGCCAGAGGCCATAAGAACAAGGTTAAGAATCTTCGGGTAATAGACAATAAAAAAAATCACGGCAAGGGTTACGTCGTAAGGCAAGGCTTGCTTGAAGCAAAGGGAGATGTACGGGTTTTTCTGGATGCGGACGGCTCAACTTCAATCAACCATCTCAACACGTTTCTGCCCCAGTTTAAAAAGGGATATGACGTAGTGATCGGATCAAGAGATATTAAAGGAACCTTTATCCAGATTCATCAGCCCAAATATCGCGAGATTATGGGCGATATGGGAAACTGGCTCATCAGAATTGTTCTGGGATTATGGAGTTTTCCGGATACGCAATGCGGGTTCAAAATGCTCACGGAAAAAGCGGCTGAAAAGATCGCCAGCCAGATGGTAGTGGACCGGTTCGGATTTGATTTCGAGTTGATTATTCTGGCCAAAAAAATGGGTTTTAAAATAAAGCAAATGCCGGTCAGATGGATGAATGAAGAAGGATCAACCGTGAGCCTCACCGGTCCCAATGGTTTCACCCAGGTCATCATCGATCTGTTCAAAACCAAGTGGAGATTGATGACGGGAAAATACAAAATCACATAGCGCGTAACATGACGGAGGAAAAAAAAGAGAAAAATAAAACTGAAAAAATATCCCAACTCCGGCAGGATTTGATCACCGGCGACTGGGTGGTGATAGCGCTGGGACGAGGCAAACGCCCCGGAGAGTTCGCGGTGAAAAGAGCGCCGTATCCGCCGCTTGAAGCCCATTGCCCGTTTTGCTTTCCGGAGGAAACAGGACAGGGAAAAGACGCGCTGGTTTATAAACGAGGCGATGGAGATTGGAGCCTGCGGGTTTTTCCGAACAAATTCCCGGCTTTTTTGAGGAATCGGCCGATCAAGCATTGGGAAGAAGGGCCGTATTTTGGAATGGACGGAGTGGGATACCACGAGGTTATTGTGACGCGGGACCATGCCCGCCAAATTGCTCAATTGGATCCGATTGAAGTAGCGGAAATAATTGATGCTTATCAAGATCGCTACATCAGCCTGATGAACAAAAAAAGCGTCAACTACATTGAAATTTTCCATAACCACGGAAAAGAAGCGGGAGCTTCCATTGGACATCCCCATTCGCAACTCATGGCGATTCCCGTCGTTTCTCCGGGGATAGCGCTGGAACTTAATGGGGCCGAGGAATACCACAGGTCAAACCGGAAATGTGTTTATTGCTCTATCGCTGATTGGGAGCTAAAAAATAAAAAACGCCTGCTGTTTGAAAATGATAATTTTATGGCATTTTGTCCTTTTTCCTCGAGAGTGGCTTTTGAAATTTGGGTAATGCCGAAAAGCCACAAACCCTATTTCGAAAGAATCAATAATGAAGAAAAAGTTGATCTGGGAGAAGCTCTTCAAAAAGCGGTTTATGCGATTTATAAAACTCTCGAAGATCCGCCGTATAATTTCTATATCCACACTTCTCCCTGCGACGGCAAAGACTATCCCCATTACCACTGGCATATTGAAATTTTGCCGCACACGGCCACTTGGGCCGGATTTGAACTTTCAACCGGAATTGAAATTTCCACGATTGAGCCGGAAAAAGCGGCGGAAGAACTTAGAAAAAGTTTATAGTGAGTAGTTTGTGGCGAGTAGAATTTTGTGTTTAGAGATTTATTTTCTATTCACTACTCGCTACCAACTACCAACTGCCAAAAATGCTACATTTTGACTACTCAAGCTGGTTTTCGAATTTCTCGCCGGAGATGGCGACGTTTCTCATCGCGATGGTGCCGATCTCGGAACTGCGGGCGGCCATTCCGATTGCGATAAAAATTTATCATCTTCCGGTCTGGTCGGCTTACACCTGGTCGGTTTTGGGAAATCTCGTGCCGATGATCCTCATTGTTCTTATCTTGCAGCCGATTGCGGATTTTTTGTCCCGCCATTTTCGGATATTTCACAAATTTTTTGAATGGCTTTTCGAGCATACCCGCAAGCGCGGTGCGAAAAAATTTGAAAAATGGGGCGAGTTGGCCGTTTTTATTCTCACTGCCACGCCGATACCGCTCTTGGGCGGATGGACGGGACCTCTCGCGGCGTTTGTATTCAATATAAAATTGAAAAAATCCATACCGTTGATTGTTCTGGGCTGTATGACGGCAGGAGCAATCGTGACATTAATCACTTTATTTTCAACCAGCGGATTTTCCTAAAGTTGAACTTTAAGAAGTATGCATAAAAAAATCGTTATCGGCAATATGAAAATGAATCCGGCGAGTCCGGTCGAATTCGGGCGCTATTTGGACGCGTTGGAAAAGGAGATAAAAGGGAAAAAATTCGAAAAAACGGAAATCGTTATTTGTCCGCCGACTATTTTTTTCAAACAATTTCTTGACCGGAAGTTGAAAAATATCAAACTGGGCGCCCAAAATGTTTTTTGGGAATATCAAGGAGCCTATACCGGAGAAATATCAGCCGGGATGGCAAAAGCGAGCGGTGCGGGATACGCGATTGTCGGGCATAGCGAAAGGAGAAAATATTTCGGCGAAAACGAAGAAATAATAAACTTGAAGCTAAAAGCGATTTTGAAGAGCGGTTTGCGGGCGATTTTATGCATTGGAGAAAATATTGAAGAAAGAAAAAGAAATCAAACTGTCGAAGTGATAAAAAAACAGCTAAAAGGGGCGTTGATCGGCATAGGAGCGGGGAAAATAGAATATATAGACATTGTTTACGAACCCAGCTGGTCTGTCGGTTCGGACAATGTTCCGACATCAGACGAAATTCTGGAGGCAAAACTTATTATCAAGAAAATATTATCCGAAAACTTCAGCCATAAAACCATGGAAAAGGTGCGAATATTGTATGGCGGCAGTATCGCCAAGTGTTTTGTCAATCAAGTCTGCATTGATCCTGCGATGGATGGAGGGCTTGTCGGACGCGAAAGCCTTGTGCCGTATGAACTCGTGAAGATTTCGGAGATGGTTGAAGAGGGGTAATTCATTTTAAGATAAAAAGTTAAAAATTCAATTTATGCTCGCCAGCGTCAAAGACATTTTGTGGGAAGCAAAAAACAACGGTTATGCCGTTGGTGCTTTCAACGCGTCAAATATGGAGGTCGCCCAGGCGATTATCCGGGCGGCGGCAAAGAAAAAATGTCCGGCCATTATCCAAGTCACAGAAAAAACTTTGAGTTATGCCGGTGACAGCGTTATCGTGGAGGTTATCAAAGCTGTGATTGAAAAAGAATCCGGCTCTCTCCCAATTGGTTTTCATCTTGATCATGGAAGGAGCCTTGAAGTGGTGGCTCGGGCTATTGAACTGGGCATTACTTCCGTCATGATTGATGCTTCGCGCTCTGATCTTCAGGACAATATCGCCATAACGAAAAGAGTGGTTGATTTTGCCCATCCTAAAAAAGTGGCCGTCCAGGCGGAAATAGGAAATGTTCCAAGGCTGGGAGAAATAGATCAAAATCCGAATTGGGACAAAATCATGACTGATCCGCTGGAAGCGAAATGGCTGGTGGAGGAAACGGGAGTCGACGCTTTGGCGATTGGCATTGGAAACGCCCATGATTTTTTTCGCGAACGGCCGGAACCGGACTGGGAGCGCCTTGATTCGATCCATAAACTTCTGCCCGACATCCCTCTCATTCTTCACGGAGCCAGCGATTGGGTGAACCACAAAGTTGTCGAGGCAGTCAAAAGAGGAGTGGTCTGCTTCAATGTGGATACTGATTTGCGGATAGCCTTCAACACAACTCTTTGCCAGTTCACGCATGATAAGTGTGATATTCTTGATCCCCGAAAGATTCTGGCCGAGGCGCGGGATGCCGTACAGAAAGTAGTGGAAAAAAAGATCGACTTATTCAGGAATCTTAAATAAAAAAGAAAATGGCGGCTCAAATCAATTCCCGGTTTATCAGGCGGCTCGAAGCGGTTTCCAAGGCGTTTGCCGCCGGTGTTTTTTTCATCGGTCTTTTGGCTATCATCGGATGGCAGTTCGATGTCCTTGTCCTAAAAAAGGTTTTGCCCAGTCTGCCCGTGATTGCTCCGAACACGGCTTTTTCTTTCACCCTTATCGGTCTGACACTTTTTTTGTTATTGAATGAAAAGACAGGCGAACGTTTGCGATATTTCCTTTTTATTTTTTCTTCGGTAGTCGCGCTTGTCGGTTTTTTGACTTTGATCGAATATATTTTCGGGCTAAATTTCGGAATTGACAACCTTTTTTTCGCCCGGAAAATGGGCGCAAGCATTGTTCGTATGTCTCCCCAGAGCGCGTTCAATTTCTTGGCAGTGGGAATTTCTCTGTTTTTTTTCCTGCGGAACACGAAGAAGGGCATGCTTATCGGCCAGATAGTGATTGTGGCTGCCGGCCTCATCTCTCTTCTTTCTTTGCTAGGCTTTATATACAATCTTTCCAGCCTATACACCATTTCTCCGTATAAGGGCATGGCGGCGCATACGGCCGTTGCTTTTATAATGATTTTCGTGAGTATTTTAGCCTTGAGGCCGGAAATCGGGCTGGTAAAAATATTTTGCGGAAACGGACTTAGCGGGCACGCGGCCAGGCGCTTATTTGTGGCTATGATTTTTCTTGTTATTATTGAAACCTTGGTGATGATTGTCCGCCGCATTGAAATTTACGACTATGCCTATGAGTCTTTATTCCATCTGTTGGTCGTGGCCGGAGTTTTTGTTTATCTCATCTTTGTGGCTTTTCGCTCGCTTGACCAGCTGGCTGAAGTCGAGCGGGACATTGCCCATGTCCGGCAGATTGACAAGGCGAAGACCGAATTCGTGTCTCTCGCCTCCCATCAGTTGCGCACTCCGCTTACGTCTGTTTCCTGGTATACCGAAATGCTTTTGAATAAAGATGTGGGAAGCCTCAACGAAAAACAAAAAGAATATCTCTCCGAAATATACATCGGCAACCGGCGGATGATTAATTTAGTAGATGATATCTTGAACACATCCCGCATTGATATGGGTACTCTTCTTATTGAGACGAAGATAATAAGTTTGTCTGAAATTGCGAAAAGCGTTTTGGACGAGATGGCGCCGCTCCTCCAAGATAAAAAAATGGAGGTTAAAAAATATTTTGAAGCGAATCTGCCTAAAATAAAAGCGGATCCGGAATTGATTCGAATTGTTATTCAAAATCTTTGTTTAAATTCTTTGAAATACACGCCTCCCGGCGGATCAATTGGCATCGGGATGAAAAAACATAATTCACATGTTCTGATGGAGGTTTCTGACAGTGGTTATGGCATTCCCGAAAAGCAGAAAAAACGGATATTCACAAAAATGTTCAGAGCTGATAATATAAGGAGCAAGGAGACCGATGGGACGGGTTTGGGCTTATATATAGTGCGGGCTATTGTCGAGCAGCATGGTGGCCGGGTTTGGTTTGAATCCGAGGAAAATAAGGGGACAACATTTTACGTCAGCCTGCCCGCCTCGACTCGCGTTGACGCGAGGCGGGCCATCCAACTTGAAAATAAAAAAAGAAAAGAAAAAAGATAGCATAGCAGAGAAAAGACTTGTTTAATTTTTTAAACTGCAATCGTTATGGAACAGAAAAATAGCGGTAAAAAAATTCTTATCATTGAAGACGAACTTCCGATGCTGAAGGCTCTTTCCGATAAGTTTACGCTGGAGGGATTTTCAGTGCTTGAGGCGCGGAACGGCGAGGAGGGGATGGATGTGGCCATCAAAACCAAGCCGGATTTGATTCTTCTGGATCTTTTAATGCCGGTAATGGATGGAAAAGCTATGATGGAAAAATTAAGGCGGGACGAATGGGGGAAGAAGGTTCCGATCATAATCCTCACCAATCTCAATCCGGACAACAAGACCCTGAACGAAATTATTTCCAGCGGGCCGGCTTATTATTTCATCAAGTCCAAATGGAAATTGGAGGATTTGGTCAAAAAAGTAAAAAAAGAATTGGGAGTATAATGAATTTCAAATTTCAAAGTTTAAATTTCAAATGACCAAATTCTCAATTTTTCATTGTCACTTTACATTTTTCACTTTCAACTTTATAATTCAACCACGAATAAATAATCACAAAAATTAACAACTATAGCTATGAATAAAAATAAAAGACCCAAAAACGGATCCGGTTCCGCCCTCATCTTCGCCACTATCATTCTTTTCTCTCTTCTGGCCATCACTGTCACTCTTTCGGCCATCACTGTGCAGGATATGAAAATGAGCCAAAAGACCAAAAGCTCCACCGGAGCCTTCTTCAATGCCGATTCGGGAATAGAATGGGCTCTTTACAAGATCACCAGCAGTGACAGTTCTGTGAAAATCAACAGTCTTCCCGGCGTTATCTTCAATACTGATGGTAGCGCGCAATGTCCTTTCGGCGGATGCAACGTATTCTTCTTGAAAGACGATGGCACCGTGATTACCCAGGCGCAAGCCGGTAGCCTCTATGTCTCCGACATCAAGGCCGTCCGCAGCGTCGGAACCCAGGGCCAGGAAACCCAGCGCGCCATTGAAGCGGCGGTGGCGGCGACGGGAGGGGCATCTTTTACCTATTATTGTAATATTGCTGCCGGTGCCCTGCCTACCCCCTCTAATATATGCACCAATGCCGGAGGTACGCAGGGATATTGCCCTTCTGGTTTTAGGCAAATATATGACCTCGGTTCCTGGGGCTTCTGCGGCTACGGCAGCCCCATCCCCGCCACCTACTTTCGTCCGCCTGGGGGTTGTTGCTCCAGCGGGTGGACCGTCTACAATAGTGGTGAGGCGTATGTGTGTTCCCAGTAGTTAATCTTTTTCTGGAATCTAACCCGACCCGACATTCAATGTTGGGTTGAAGATGAAAGGCGGATTTTTCCATGAAATTCGTCTTTTCATTTTTCCGAAAAAATGCTATTCTAAACCCAACATTGAATGTTGGGGTAAAAGTAAAAGAATGAGAAAAGTACCATTTGCGGAAAATGAATATTACCACATATATAATCGTGGCGTGGATAAACGAGATGTGTTTCTAGAGGAAAGAGATTTTCGAAGGTTTTTGTTGGCTATGGATCTACTAAATGATAAGAAAGACGGCTTAATAAGAAGATGGCGAGATTTCAAAGAAAATCATCCTGAAAAATCAATAAAAGAATTTTTAGCAATTAGCGTTAAGGAGAGAAATCATTTGGTTGAGATTGTGGCCTATTGTCTCAATTCCAATCATTATCATTTTATTTTGAAGCAAACAGGCGATAACAATGGAATAAAAATATTCATGCAAAGATTGGGGAACAGTTATACAAAGTATTTCAATGAAAAACACAAACGGAATGGCGCTCTTTTTCAGGGGAGATTCAAATCAACTCATATCGAATCGAATAATTTTCTTCGCATGTCAGTTTATGTGAACTGTAATAGTGAAATCCATAAAATTAATTCTGCAAAAGATTATAAATGGTGTAGCTTTCCGGGATATCTAGGAAAAGAAAGTAATCAGCTATGCAAAAAAGAAGTTATTTTAGATCAATTCAAAAATTTTCAAGGATATCTTGAATTTGCAGTTGAAAATATCGTGGATTTTCGCGAAAGAAAACAAGATGAAATCTAACCCAACATTGAATGTTGGGTTAAAACTTTAGCGAAAAGTTTGATGATTCCCACTGCGACCAACCCCCCGGCGAGGGCGGTCACAAGTTGCGGCCATTGCATCATCATTACGAAAGGAGCGGCGAGTTTGATGAAAAAAGATGTAATTGCGAAAAGAAAAAGGAATTTTGCGAGTGACGCTGAAATAATGCCCGCGAGAGGGTATTTTTTTATGGCGTAAAAAACAAATATCATTGCGAGATTGGAAATAATAATATAAGGAATGAGAACGGCCATTGGAGCGGGAAGAAGGCCTCGCATCAAAGCAATCGAAGACGGCAAGGCGGCTACCAGCATCGCGTTTACGATTCCCACTCGCCAAACAGCCAAAAATAACAGCGTATTCACGATTGTTCCCGTGATCCACTGATTATGCGGAGTGTGAGCCAGAAGCGCCGGGAAAATAACGGCGGCGATGAGGAAGCCGAGAGTCCAGAGAGCGTCTTTTGCTGAATAAGTCGCTAAGGGGAAAGTTGTCACAGTTGTCTTTTCCTGGTTGTTTTGCATTTTTTTTCGGGCAATTTTCAATCTTCAATGATCAATTTACAATAAATTTACAATTTTCAATTAAGAAATGTTTTGAAATTGAAAATTGAGTTATTGAAAATTGATTGAAAATTGGAAATTGGTAATTGAAAATTAACTCAATACGGATAGTTTATCATTTTTTGCACATGTGGTAAAATACTTCCATGCCAATCCAAAAGATCCTTCTTCAATATGAGCCCAGGCCGGAAAATTTACTGCGGGCATTAAAAGAAATACAAAAGGAAAATAAATATATTGGCAAAAACGATTGCGATAAAATCGCCATGTATTTTTCGCTTCCACCAGCGCGGGTTTTCTCACTGGCCAGTTTTTTTGATCTCTTGGATACCAGGCCGATTAGAAAAAAAATCATCAAAGTCTGCTCGGGCGGTCCGTGTCTTATGGAAAAGTCTTTTGAAGTCATCCGCCAGGTAGAAATGCTCCTCAAAATAGAACTGGACAATGATTCTCATCCCAAAGTGAAGCTGGAGACTATGAGTTGTTTGGGGCTGTGTGATCAGGGACCGGTTATGATGGTTGGTGAGCAAGTTTTTGAAAAAGTGAGGCCGGAAAACGTTGATGACATTATTTTGAATT
>JAUXSN010000028.1 GCA_030679895.1 Candidatus Moraniibacteriota bacterium
GATCGGGGCGTATCAATACCTGATGTCGGCGGGAAACATTGGCAGCGCTGAAAGCGCCAAAGCCACCATTGGCTCCGCCCTCGGCGGCCTAATCCTCGGTCTTTGCGCCTGGCTCATTCTCAACACCATCAACCCGGATCTTGTCAGCATGAAGGACCCTGCGGGATTGAATTGCGATGGGAGTGGTGGCGGTGGAGGTGGCGGTGGAGGTGGCGGTGGTGGCGGTGGTGGCGGTGGAGGTGGCGGGACTAACCCTGATGCCGGAAAATGTGTTGAGGGCACTGGAAATTGCGCCGAAGCAAACATGAGTTGCTTCGGCAGCGAGGCGAAAAATGCTTCAATTGTGTGCAACGCCGAATCGGGAGGTGTTGTCCAAGCCGGAGGTGATAAATGCGGAGGAACACCTGTTTCGTATGGGCTTATGCAAATGAATACTAGCTGTCATAATCTTGGTTTAGGTTGTGAGAGCGCCTTTACACGCACTGATACGGGAGCAAAATGTTGCATTGGATCAAACGGCTGCAGAAACTCGAATTGCCAAATATCAGATACTAGCCTGTATGAACAATGCAAGGCAAAGATGTCGGATCCGACAACCAACCTTCAGGCTGCCTGTGCGCTATGGAAAGCCGAGGGATGGAGGCCTTGGAGTGGGGCAAAAAAATGTGGTATTTCTTAATCAAAGAAATTATACATTATGAAAAAAATACTTTATGTCGTCGTTCCGCTTATCGTTGTGACAGCCCTCCTTTTCGTCTTTCTTTTTCAGAGAAAACAAAAAGCCGAGCAATCCAATATTAGTAACGATTCTTCCCTCCCTGCTTCTCTCCCTGCTCCGACTCCAGAAAGCACAGGCTTTGCTGATCCCATTACAGGACTGAAATTAACCGATGATAAAAAACTTTTAGAGGAAACTCCTTCAGGCCGGGTAAAGCTCAATAATTTCGCAAGAAATGCGGAGATAGCGGATAACGGAATCATTTATCCAATTGACAAGGAAAATTACAATATCGGCTACAATTCAACCAGCAAAGAATTTATTGTGACGCTTCTCGTAGCCAGCGATATCGAAAAGGCCAGGGCGGACGCTGAAAACGACCTGCTGGCTGTGCTGGGAATATCCAAGGAAGATGCCTGTAAAATTAACGTATATTTATATGTTTCGGCAGCGCTAACGGAAGACAAAAGCTTATCGCAAAATCACGGCCTCAGTTTTTGCCCCGGAGGCCAATCTTTTTAAAAGCAAAAAATATGATTGCTCCGAACAAAACAATAAAAATTTTCTTCATCGCCGTCGCCGTCATCCTTTTGGCAATAGTTGTCTTTTTGATAATCGGCAGAAAGCAAAATCAAGCAACAACTGAAACAAGCACTACTTCTCCTCAAGCTGCAAACCAAACAGTTCCCGCCCTGCCTCAATCTACCCAACCGCAAACGCCTTCCAATCAAATAGCGGTACCTGAAGGATCGTCCCCCATTGAAGAGCAAAGTTCTTATTCCTATGATATACTGGAAGGGGATCCGGAAATCTTAAGCTCCGTCCAAAGCGTGAAAAGCGATTTTACGCTCGATGATATCGGGGTTTCATTCCCTTCCGCCACGACAAAATTGAAAAACGGAAACGATATTCTTATTTTGTCCGGTTGCCGGCCCCATGATTGCGGCGGAACGAATATTGTCATCGCTTACAACAAGGCGGACAAAAAATCATATCTCCTGGTGGAGAAAATTGGCCCTACCGCCGGATACGTCATTGATGGCGATCCTCCGCAAGGGATAAAAAACCTGTTGATCTATTATTTCAATCAAAAATAATCCAGCTTCACTCCCGCCTGATTATATGTCAAAAAAAATATTCGCTATTTCCACGCTTTTTTTGGTGCTCGTCGTCGGGTCTATTTTTATCTATAATTTCGCTTTCAAAAAACCGGCCGCAAGCGATAAGGCAACAACCGGCAACGCCCAGGAAGGCGTGACGCCCGCCAAAACAACGGCCAAAACTGATTCCCAGAAAGAAGACGCGAAAAACAATTCAACCATTTTCGCGGTTTCCGATGAACCTGTTTTTGGCGCCGCTTTGTCCGCCGACGGAAATTCTTTGTATTATTTTTTGAAAAGCAACGGCCAGCTTAATCAAGCCGATTTCGACGGAAAGCTTGGTAAGGTTCTTTCTACGGAACAATTCACGAATCTCAAGAAAATAATCTGGAACAAGCCGAAAAATAAAGCCATTATCAGAACAGAGCCCGCCCCCGGAAAATCCAGGTTTCTGTATTTTGATATTTCCGGCAAAAGCGTATTCGTTTTGAAAGAAAACCTCGACTCGGTTGCCTGGTCGAGTCTGGGGGATAAAATAATTTATAAATACTACGACCCAAAAACAAAAAAACGCACCGTGAGTACAGCCGACCCTGACGGAAAAAATTGGAGCAGCCTGACCGAATTCAACTATCAAGGGGTGGAAATCAGCCCTATCCCGGGTTCTTCCGATATTTCTTTCTGGCCCAGCCCCAACGCCTTCATTTCAACTTCCGTCAATTTGATTTCTTTTGGCGGAGGAAGCAAAAAAGAACTGCTCAAAGACCGCTACGGAGTCGACCTTCTCTGGTCGCCTGACGGAAAAATGTCAGCCTTAAGCTACACCGATCAAAAAGGAGGACATACGACTGATCTGGCTATTATGAATTCGAGCGGCGGCCAGCTTAAGACACTTGCCTTCCCGAGTTTTGTCTCCAAGTGCGCCTGGTCCGGTGATTCCCGGTTCTTGTTCTGCGCTCTTCCTGGAAACATTCCTGATTCCGCCGTTCTCCCCAATGACTGGCAGGAGAGTAAAATTTCAACCAGTGATACTTTTTGGAAAGTTGAAGTGGCTAACGGCAGAAAAGAGCGGCTTGTTGATCCGGAAAAAATCGGGGGATCCTATGACGTCCTTTCTCCTTTTTTGTCAAAAGATGAAAAAAACCTGTTCTTTGTGAACAAGGCGGACGGAAAGCTATATAAATTAGTTTTGAACTAACGTTTTATTTTTTATCGCCAGATAGCAGTTCACTGGGATTATTGTCCAGAATAAAAACGCCATATCATTTCTCCAGTACGTTGTGTCAATCAGGCCATGGATGAGAAAATAGATTATAATGGCAAGACATAATATTCCATACAAGCGATTATTTTCAATCGCTTTTTTGTTGTCCTTAAAAAATTGAGCTAACAATAAAACAAATCCGACCAGCCCGATAAATCCCGCTTCGAGCCAAAAAGCCAGAAACACATTATGCGGTTGGGGAACCGCCCATTCGAGATACGGAGGAAAATATTTCTGGTACTCCAGATATTTGTTCTGGAAATTTCCCGGCCCGATTCCGAAAAGGGGATTGTCTTTTATCATGCGGCCGGCTGACTTCCATATCATTACCCGCGAATCCAGCGACGAGCGCCCGCCAAAATTCGCCAGTCCTTCCAGCTTCTGGCTTTTCGTTTGGCCGATAATAATGGCAGCTAAAAATATCAAAATCAAGAGGCCGATTCGATGTCTGAAAGTCCTATACTTAAGCCAAAATATTACAATTAGCACTATCGCAAGCGCAAGCCATGCACCGTAAGATTTTGTGAGATATAAATTTAATAATATAAGCAACAAGCCAGAAATTATCGCACCAACTTTCCAAAGTTCGGCTTTTTTCTTGCTCGCTAACGCTTGCAATTTCTCAAAGCCGAACTTTTCTATCTTTATTATTCCGATCAAAAAGGGAACCGCCAAAAACATCGCCAGCTGATTCGGCGAATCATAGAAAATCCGCAGCCGTCCGTCATAAGTCAAAAACCCGGAAATCTTATAAACAGCGCCGGCCGCCGAAACCGCTGCTCCGGAAAAAAACAAAGCGAGCAAAGTTTTGCCAAGCAGGCTATCATCTTTTTTTAGAGCATCATAAAAAATAATTCCAAAAATGATCGGAAAAACAAACCAGCCCTTGAGAATTCCGAGACCGACATAATAGTTTCTATTAGCAATTACCGACAGCGTAATCCCGATTAGAATCAGAAGGATGGGCAATAAATATTTTTTGTTGCATTTCGTGTCCAGTATTTCGTGTTTAGCAGTTTTGCTTATTAGCCACAAAAATAAAAGTATTAAAATTAATATTTCAATCAAATTTAAAGACAGCCAAACAAATTTGAACTTTACAAAATAGAAAGGCAGAAGAAATAGAATCGCTAGAACTAAGCTTTTTTGAATACGTTCTATAAAAGGCATAGGAACTTTTTGAAAGTTTTTAGCTTTTAGCTTCGGCGGGGCTAACTATTTTTTCCAAAGACAAATTAACTCCAAGCGCCAATACTATTAATAAAATCACCAGCACCTGCGGAGAATAGAGCGGCGTATCGAAAATCCCATGGACCAGAAAATATACCAGGCTTGCCGAGAGGCCAAGGCCGATGGCGGAACCGCTTCTTACGCCGCGAAAAATAGAAAGAAAAATTAAAAGCAAAAATATCAGCCCGTTAAGTATCCCTGTTTCCGCCGCGATATCAAGGAAAAGATTATGGGCATAAATTGAAGAACGCTCGCCGATTGTCGGCTCGATTTCTGCCGCGTAGTTCCCCAGCCCGACGCCGATCAGGGGATGATCTTTGATTATCTCCACCGCCTCTTCCCAATTCTTCATTCTCTCGACATTTGACCCTTCTTTCAAATTAAAGGCCGAAGCCAGCCTCTCTGAAATAGCGCCTGAATAAAATAAAAAAAGGGCTAGCGCCGCAATACTTAACGCTATCAAAATTTTTTCCAGGTATCCGGAACGGCCGATACAAATAACGATAAAAAATATCG
The DNA here is from genome assembly GCA_030679895.1 of Candidatus Moraniibacteriota bacterium. Classification (GTDB taxonomy): domain Bacteria; phylum Patescibacteriota; class Minisyncoccia; order Moranbacterales; family UBA11712; genus Fen-1326. Next base: position 4,829 of record JAUXSN010000028.1, read on the forward strand.
CTCCCGCTAAAACGCCCAGATAGGCTCCCCGGGAAAAAGAAAAAAGAACCGCCAAAAGCGCCATCGCCGACCCCAAACCGGCAAGAATCCTGAATCGTCCGCCTTTTCCATAAAAAAAATATCCCAGCGCGATAAAAAAACACATACTCACAAAAAAAGAAAAACTATGGGGATCAGGAAAAAGGCCGAAGGCTCTCATCAGAGTTTTTCCGGAAACATTGACCAGCCAGCTGGGATTGCTTTCCACCAGTTTGCCAAAGGCTTGCCCCAAAAAATAGGGGGAGAGGATTCTCGCGTATTTCAGCTCGGCGTCAAGTCCGATGACAAATTGAAGAACAAACTGAAAAATCCCCAGGAGAGCCGCCAGCGTTCCGCTTATAATTGTTATTTTCAGCGCCTTTACCCTGAATCTATTCTCACAAAAAATATCGGTCGCCACCCAAAAAAGAGGGAAAACCGACAGAAAATAAGCCAATTTTCGAAATCCTCTTCCGCTATCCTCGCCGAGAATCACCGAAAGAATCAAAAAAAATAAAAACGCGGCCGAAAGCCACATTTCGGGTTTATTCAACATCCAGACTTTTTTCTTTGCCAAGCTTCTCACCAGCCACAGCAAAAAAATAATCGGAATTAAGATCCGGGTTACCGCCAAATCAGCGTTGTCGCCCGGATTAAGAGCGAATTGGAAAGGCAGGATGAGAATTAGCCCGAGAAATAAGTATTCGATCATCGCTTATTAAGATATACGTTCCTGATATATATGGGAAGCCGCAGCATCTTCACCAGCCTCGCCTGCCAAGGGCCGAAATTTTTCTTAAGGTAATAGTTTTGGGAAGCGTAATAATATCTTTTTTTGTCCCGCTGGCTTGAAAAACTTTTGCCGCTCCGGTGAAAAACTTTTGCCGCCGGGTCAACGGCTATTTTCCAGCCCTTCTTTTTTGCCTGAAGGCAAAGATCAACGTCTTCAAAATACATAAAATATCCTTCGTCAAATCCTCCGAGATCCGAAAAGAGATTTTTTCTGATTATCATCGCGCCGCCGCTTATCCAATCAGCTTCAAATATCCCGCCTTCCCCAAGGAAAAATTTCTTATTAAATAATTTGGATTTTATGATGGAAAACGGAGTTTTTTTGAATCCCCAGCATTCTTCTTGAAAATGTTCCCGGCAATTTACAAGAATGGGCCCCGCAATGCCGAATTTTCCGTCCGCCTCAAGAACATTCAGTATTTTTTCCAGGGATTCAGTCGTGATTTTCGTATCCGGGTTCAGGAATAAAATATATTCCCCGCGCGCCTCGCGAGAGCCCCTGTTGTGAGCTCTCCCAAAGCCGATATTTTTGTTTATTTCAATAATCTTGAATCTGCCCGCCGCTTGCGGCAGAGCGCTTAAAAAATAGCCGACTGGATCGGCGTCATTGTTTATAATAATAATCTCCGTAACGTCCTGATTTTTTTTCAGGAAAGAACCGAGGGAGTCAAGGCACTCCCGTAAACAGTCGCGGCTGTTATAATTCACGATTTGAATGGTAAGCTTCATCCAGTTGATAACTCAAGAATTTGAAATCTTGGCTGCGAACGAATATTCTTTTTATACTACCGGCTCGTACTCGCGGACTTCTTCGCCCTTTTTGCTGACCAGACTCAAAAGTTCTCCCGTAGTAACCACCCGGAATACCCAAAGGAGAATAAAATAGACCAGACCGCTCGAAAAAGCCAGCGCAAAAAAATTGAAGCCGGAAAACAAGAATAGAAACGCCGCCATAGCTGCGCCGGAGGCCAGGATTGCCGGACTTTTTTGGAAAGATGGGACATACTTCAGCTTTTTCCAGCACAGGATGCCCGTAAGCATCACTACCAAAAATTCGGTCAGCGATGAAGTGACTGCCGCGCCCAGATATGAAAAGCGGGGAATAAGAACCAGATTTAGCGAAACATTAAAAACGGCGCAGAGAAACAAAATCTTCATCATCTTCTTTTGAAGGTTTCCGGCAATTATCACGTTGGTGAAAAAATTTCCGAAAAATATAAAGGCTACGGCAAAAGACAGGATTTTTAGAACAACGGCTGCCTCGGAAAACGCGGCTCCGCCGATAAGATTTATTATGTCCTTGGCCAAAAACAAAATCCCGATCACGAGCGGCACAACGAGGATCAAAAATACCTTGAAAGTCTTATCCGCCACCTGCAGAAATTTGTTTTGATCGTGAAAAATATAGCGGGACATTATTGGCATAATAAGACCGACAAGCATCGCCGGAAAAAAAGAAATATTTTCCAAAACTTTGTAGGCGGCGTTATAAATTCCGACTTCGGCGTTGGTTTTCATAATTGAAAGAAGGATGGTGTCGAGCTTGAAATAGGCGAACGTGATGACGGCCGATATGCCAACCGGATACGACTGCGCCAGAAATTTTTTCCAGACTTTCCAGTTGAATTTGAGAGAAAAAGCCAGATACTTTCGGGACCAGGCGAATATCACCAGAAAGCTCACCAGCATATTGACAAAAAGCGTTCCCACGATGGCCAGAAAACCGATATTTTTTCTTACAACCAGGATAATAATAACTACCTGAAAAATTCTTCCAACCAGCTCGCCGATGGCTACCTTGTCCATAGCCAATCTTTTTTGAAAAAGTCCGATTAAGACCGAATAGCTTGAAGAAAAGACATAAGCCGCCGCGGCAATCATGATTCCGGATTTAACCGCGGATGAATAAGGAAAAAGAATGACAAAAAGAGGCGCCAGAAGAGCAATCACCACCGAAAAAAGGAGCCGCATAGAAAAAACATTTCCCAGAATTTCCAACTCATTGCTTTCCGGACGGGAAATTTCCCGGGTAGAGATCGAGTAAAGGCCCAGATCCGCCAGGGCGGAAAAAAAAGCAAAAAAAGCCAGAACGGTTGAATAATCGCCAAAACCCTCTTTTCCCAAATAGCGGGTGATGAAACTGATCCCGATCAAAGCTAAAACGGTTCCAGTGATCTTGGCCGCTGACGATATTACAACGTTATAAGCGATGCGGCGAGGAAGAGAAGACATTAAATTAATTTCAATTTCTAATCTGACTGCAGGCAGGCAGATTTATAAAGTTTCTGAAGTATTTTCTTGTTCGATATTTTCCACCGGCCGTATAACAACTTTTCTTTCCTCTCCTTCCCCGATGCTTTCTGTTCTGATTTGATTGTTTCCGGAGAGAGCCAAATGTACCACTCGTCTTTCGTAGGCATTCATGGGACGCAAAACAACGGGCCTTTTTTCAACAACGGCCTGCCGAGCCAAGTTTTGGGCCAAATCTTCCAAGGAACCTATTTTCTGTTTGAGATAATCATTGACATCTATTGAAAAGCGCATTTTTTCTTCAGTTTTTTTTCTTGCTATGGCCCGTAAAATATGCTGAAGAGACCGAAGATTTGCCCCATATTGTCCGATCAGAAGATCCGAATCTTTTGTTTCAATATTAAAAATAAGATTTTCTCCGTCAGATCCCGTTTCTTCGCGAACGCCAAGGATAAAATCATCGAAACTCATCTTCTTAAGAGTTTCGTCTATCAAACCTTTAATCATCTCCGTGTTTTCTGGTTTAGTCATAACTATATGATGGTTAGTCGCGATAAAACGCCTTGTGTTCCGCCGGCTGCTCCGGAACTTTTGCCTTTTTCATAATCAGGTATTGCTGGCCGATAGCGAATAATGTGTTGACGATCCAATAAACAGCCAGCCCTGCCGGGAATTTCATTCCGATAAAGAGTGTCATCAGCGGCCCCAAATAAACCATCTGCTGATTCATAATATTTGAAAAGTCGCCTTTTGAGGAAGACCCGCTCGCCGGCGGAACCATCATTTTTGTTTGGATAAACTGTCCGGCTGCCGCGACAACCGCCAGCGCGAAACTGGGCTTTGTCAAATCCAACAGACCGAAAAAATTGCTGCGAATTTGCTCCGGACAGCTGACGAAGGAATAGAGGTCCCGGCACCCGGAAGAAAAATTCAGTCCGGCGATAAAAGCCTGGTAGAGGGCGATGAAAAAAACTATTTGGATAACCAGAGGCAAACAGCCCGAAGCCGGATTGATCTTTTTTTCTTTATAGAACGCCATCAGCGCCTTTCCCTGTTTTTCCTTGTCTCCTTTATGTTTTTCCTGGAGTTTTTTTATCTCCGGCTGGAGTTCCTGGAGTTTTTTTTGAGATTCAATCTGTTTTTTCGCGATTGGGTATAAAATAAACCGGATCAGAACGGTCAAAACTATAATTGATACTCCCAAGTCATGGCCGGGGAGAATATTATAAAGAAATATAAGAGAGTTATAAATCGGCTGATAGATGATTTGGTGGAATAGTTGAATCATGTCAATAATTTGGCTTTAAAAAGCAAACTTTCGGTTTTTTCTCGAATTAATTCGAGACTTAAATGCTCAAAGAGGCATTTTGAATTAACCAAAAAAACAATTTGAACTCCCGGCTTGATTCTTTTGGATAAAGGACGCACGGCTTCTCGCATCCAGCGCTTAACTTTGTTCCGTCTGGAAGATTTCTTGGAAAACTTAAGCCCCGCCGAAAATCCGATTTTGGTTTCTTTGTCAGAACCGGGCCGGAATTTCATTATTAAAACCTCGTTAGAAACCGTTTTCCCTTTTTGAAAAACAGCATTAAAGGCTTCTTTATTTTTTAGCCGATATTTAGCCGGGAGCATTCCAAAAAATTAAACAGAAAGCTTCTTTCGTCCTTTTTTGCGTCTCCTCGCCAATACGGTTCGACCGTCTTTAGTCCTCATTCTCTTCCGAAAGCCATGCCGCTTGGCCCTTTTTCTTTTTTTCGGCTGATACGTTCTTTTTGCCATCGCTTTAAATTATTTCTAACTGTTCTTGATTGTATCAATAAAAAAGCGGCAGGTCAATTTCTTTTGCTCTTGCAATATTTACTAAAATTTTTTATGCTTTCAACAGGTTATCAACATAGTTATCAACAAATCGCGTATTTCTCTTTTTTAATTGTGATATAATAGAAAAACCTAATTATACTTTACAATGACTAATAAAGAAATTTGGCAGGCAGTCCTGGGGGAAGTAGAGCTGGCTATTTCGCCTGCCAGCTTCACAACTTGGTTTAGAAACACGGCTATTCTGGATTTTGAAGGAAATTGCGTCGTAATAAGCGTGCCTAACGGTTTTGCGAAAGAATGGCTGGAAAATAAATACAACCAGTACATCCTGCGAGCGCTGAAGGGTTTCAAGGAAGATATTAAATCAGTCCGTTGCATCGTATCCACCAGTCAAAAAGCGCTTCCCCAGAGAGAGGTTGATTCCGTGTCCACCCTGCCGAAAAACAGCCTGGTTGATCTTCGCGAAGGCGCTCCCGCAAGCCGCCCCGGAGACATCGGGCAAATAAACCTCAATCCCCGCTATAACTTTGAAAATTTCATTGTCGGATCCAATAACGAGCTGGCCCATGCGGCGTGCCTGGCTGTTTCCCAAAAGCTAGGCCGAACATACAACCCTCTTTTTATTTACGGCGGAGTAGGCCTTGGAAAAACCCATCTCCTTCAGTCGATCGGGAACTCCATTTTAAACGAAGATCCGTCCAGAAAACTTCTTTATTCCACCTCGGAACGTTTCACTGATGATCTGGTTGACCGCATTAAAACTAAAAATATTCGCGATTTTAAAAAGCCCTACCTCGACGTTGATCTTTTAATCATTGATGATATCCAATTTATCGCCGGAAAAGAAAAAACTCAAGAAGAATTTTTTCACATATTCAACACTCTTTACCAACTTAATAAGCAAATTGTTCTCTCAAGCGACCGTCCGCCGAAAGCCATCGCCACCCTTGAAGAAAGGCTGCGTTCCCGCTTTGAGGGCGGCATGATCGCGGATGTGTCCCGTCCGGATCTTGAAACCCGAATTGCCATTCTCCAACACAAAGCGGCCATAAGAGACTTTGAAATCGGAAATGAAGTTCTAAACTATATTGCTTCCAATATTCAGCATAATATCCGGGAGCTGGAGGGGGCTTTAAGCCGAGTAATGGTTTCTTGCGAGCTTAAGCAAATTGAGCCGACTTTGCCAAATGTTAAGAAAATTCTCTCCGACATTATCCATTCCGGCCGGAAAAAGGGCGTTAACTTCAAGCAAATTATCCAGGCCGTAGCTGATTTTTATGATGTTAATACCCAGGATTTGATAAACCGCTCCCGTCGAAAAGATATAGTAAGGCCTCGCCAAATAGCCATGTTTCTTATGCGGGAAGAGCTTCAAGCCTCTTTTCCGGGAATAGGGAGCCAATTAGGCGGACGAGACCATTCAACGGCGATGCATTCTTATGAAAAAATCCGGCAGGAAATCGAGCAAAGCGATACTTTAGAGCAAGAAATAAACAGCATAAAGAATAAAATTTACAATCAAGGATAGGGCCGGGACACGAGATTCACTAAAACAGCAGAAAAAGCTGTGGATAAAACACTAATAACCACCGGAAAAGCCATATAAAAGCCCTAAGCTAACCTGGGGATTAAAGGTGATAAATATTCACATTAAAATAAAACCATCTTTTCTCCACAGCCTATCCCCAGGCCGCCATACAACTTATAACCACCTTACCTAAATTAAATCTCTCCCTAAACACTGCTTAAAAATCACTTTTCCCCACTTATTTCTCCCTCTACAACTACAACTAATTAAATTAATAATTAATTATTATAACTAATAAAAAATAACTTAATTTTTATGAAAATTCTCTCTACCACTGATAATTTTAAAAAAGGAATTCTAACAGCGGAAAAAATAATCGGAAAAAATTTAACCCTGCCCATTCTTTCTAATATTCTTTTGGAAGCGGAAAGGGGAAGGCTTAAAATTTCTGCCACTAACCTGGAAATTGGAATTGTTTGCCTAATGCGGGCTAAAGTGGAAAAAGAAGGAAAAATCGCCGTCCCCGGAAGAATTATCGGAAGTTTTATGAGTAATATCACTAATAATGAAAAAATAGCCGCTGAAGTTAAGGATCATACGCTCTACCTGTCTTATCAGGGGAATAAAGCTTCAATTAAGGGACTTGACGCAAAAGACTTCCCTCTTATTCCTAAGCCTCAAACTGATCCAATTCTTGAGATTGAGAGTCAAAAATTTCAGGAAAGCGCGGCAAAAGTTCTTCCCAGCGCGGCTACCGCGGAAACCAGGCAAGAACTTACGGGAGTTTTTATCGGTTTTGAAGAAGATAAGCTGATTTTAGCCGCAACGGACAGTTTTCGCTTGGCAGAAGCGGTAATAAAGCTCGAAAAAGAAAGTATAAACGCCAGTTATCAAAAATATATCGCTAAAAATAGCTCAATTATTGTTCCCGCCAAAACCCTTCAGGAAGTGGCGCGCAGCATTGGTCCGGAAAGCGGAAAGCTAAAAATATATATTGGCGAAAATCAGATTTTCTTTGAAATAGACGACACCCTTTTTATCTCAAGGCTTATTGATGGAAAATATCCGGAGTACAAACAAGTAATTCCGAAAGATTTTTTAGCCGGCCTTAGGCTCAAAAAAGATGATTTATTGCGGGCGGTGCGAGTGGCCAGCATCTTCTCTGACAGCAAAAGCCGGGAAGTAAAATTGAGAGCTAAAGAGGGCGAGAAAAAAATAAAAATAGAAGCTCAATCTATGGAATCAGGCGAAAATGTAACAGAAGTGGAAAGCGACGCGACTCTAAAGGGAAGCGCCGTAATCGCTTTTAACAATCGCTACTTGATCGAAGGGCTGAACGCGCTTTCTTCCGAAGAAATATATATCGGGTTTAACGACTCTTTCGGTCCGGTAATTTTGCGCGAAATGGCTGGAGAAAAACCAAGGGAAGATTTTCTCCATATAATTATGCCGATAAGAAGTTAGGATCTTGACGCGATGAAATCAATTAAAGATATTCTTCAGCGCAAAATTTTTTCCTCTCAAGGGGCGGGCAAGCGGGAATTGGATGAAAAAACGGTCATTAAAGTTTTCGAGGAAGCGGTTTTGAGTGAAATAAAAAACCTTTTTGCCGAAGACCTGCGGGAAATTTATCTTAAGAAAAAAATTATTTACGTGAAAACCGCTCATCCGGCCGTGGCGAGTGAAATTTGGAGGAAAAGAGAAAAAATTAAAAATAAAAGCAACCATATTCTTGGAAGCAAGGAAATAAAAGAGATTAAGGTGAAATAAGATTGGAAAGGATCGCGTCTAGCAATAAAAATCTGCCTCGCCTAAGCGAGGCAGATTTTTTGAATTAGCGAAAAGCAACCGGCTTTATTTGCATTCCTCAAGATTATCTTGAACATCAAACTCCTTGCTTTCGGCCCACTTCTGGACGCCTTTCTCCCAGGCGCTGAATTGCGGATCTTTCTGCGGCGCCTTGGGAATATCTCCCCGGGGATTATCTTTATCAACCCAATAAAGAATTGAATGAGCAGAGAAGAATTTTTTCTTTCGTTTCTTTTTATCAGAAGGGCAATTGTCGTTAGCAAGGCAATATTTTCCGTCTCCAATCTTGCAAACAGTGACTTCCTTTTCTTCGCCCTGAATATTGCCGTCTAAAACGGCCTTTCCGGTTTTAACATCTTTTGGATCAGGAAATTTTTCAATAGCGGTATTAGCCAAAGCTTTATCCATAAATTCGCGCCAAATAGGGGCGGCAGTGAAAACTCCGTCAGCCCCTTGAGCCATTGGGGAATTATCATTATTTCCCGTCCAAACGCCGGCGACGAGTGAGGGGGTATATCCCATTGTCCAGCCGTCCCGCCATTCATTAGTAGTTCCGGTTTTAGCGGCCACCGGGCGATCATCGAAACGTAAAGGGGAGTTTGATCCAAAGACGGGCGCGCGGAGATGGTTCGTTGAAAGAATTGCATCGATTTGAGCGCAGACATCCGTGTCCAGGACTTTTTCTCCGGCTGTGTTTTCGGCTTGTTCTAAAATATTGCCCTTGGCGTCTTCTATTTTGAGAATAGCTGTCTTGTCGTGCCTGACGCCTTCAGCGGCGAAAGAGCCAAAAGCGGCGGTATGGTCCACCAGCTTCACCTCGCCTCCTCCAAGGACCAGGGAGAGGCCATAGCGGCCGCGATTTTTGAGAGTAGTGATTCCCATGGACTGGGCGGTGTTGATAGAATTGTCTACGCCGGCGAGATAAAGGGTTTTGACCGCCGGAATATTAAGTGACATCGCCAGAGCGTCTTGCATTTTAACCGGTCCGCGGAAGTCATCGGAATAATTTTTAGGAGTATAGGGATTATCTTTGGTTCCAAAGTTTGTTTCCGTGTCAAAAAGAATAGTGTTGGGGGTGTATCCTTTTTTAAAGGCGGTCGCGTAAACATAGGGTTTAAAAGAAGATCCCGGCTGGCGATCCCGGATGGCGACGTTGACGTTGCCGTCGATGCTTTTGTCAAAATAGTCTTTCGATCCCACCATGGAAAGAATCTGCCCCGTTCTGGGGTCAATGGCGACCAGGGCGGCGTTTGAGAAGCGATATTTTTTTCCGTTCTGATCAACAACGCGCCGGACAACCTCCTCGGCGATCTGTTGCTTCGGCCAGTCGAGAGTGGTATATACTTTCATTCCGCCCTCTTCCACCTGCTGCTCCCCGTATTTAGCCACTAATTGCTCCTTAACATAAAGAACAAAGTGAGGAGCAGCGATTCTTTCCTGAAAAGGCCTTATTTCCGCCATAACGTCGAATTCTTTGGCTGATTGGGCCTGGCCCTGGGTGACGTAGCCAAGTTTGGCCATCTGATTGAGGACATACTCCTGACGGGCTTTCAGATCTTCCTGATGGTCTCCGTAAGGCGAATAAAAGGTCGGCGCTTTAGGAAGGGAAGCGAGAAGCGCTGATTCAGCCAGTCCCAAGTTTTTGGCGTCTTTTCCGAAAAAAGTTTGAGCGGCGGCCTGAATGCCATAGGCGTTTGATCCGTAAGGAATTTCATTAAGATACATCTCAAGAATTTCATCTTTCGAAAACTTCTGCTCCAACTCAACCGAAAGAATAACCTCCTTCACTTTCCGGGTGAAAGTTTTTTCGGGGGTGAGGACCGAATTCTTGATCAGCTGCTGGGTGATAGTTGACCCTCCTTGAGAAGCATTCCGGCCCAAAACATCGTAGATAGCCGCTCTGGCGATGGCCTTGAATTGGACGCCGTGGTGATTATAGAAATCCTGATCTTCGGCGGAAAGGGCGGCGGCTTGGATGGTTTTTCCCATTTCAGAAAGAGAAACTCGGGTGCGCTTTTCTTCGCCGTGAATTTCATAAAGCAGATGCTCTCCGGTGCGGTCGTAAATTTTGGTAGACTCGATCACTTGCCGGTTGTTCAATTTTCCCGGACTCGGCAGATCCTTGGCGTAATAGGCGAAAACACCGATGGAAAGAAGAAGAACCAAAACAAAAAGCCAAATCGCCAGCTTTAAAAGCTTTCGCCACCAGCGCCTTTTCGACTTTTTTAAGGCATTTTTAGTGTTATCAATAAGTGTTTTCATGTTGCTTGTATTACGAAATTGATATCCACATATCTTTCAAAATACTACAGCTGTTTATTAAATTCAAGTATTGCTATAGTTGACCAGCTCGAAGTTTTTTAGTAAATCCTTGAATTTAACGCTTCTTAATATTTTTAGTTCCTTTTCTCTCTGCTTATTATAACTCGAAATTGATTTCGGATCGAAATAGCCCGGATGGCAAAGAAGTTCCGTGACGCCTGAATAATCTTTTTGCAAGGCTTGAAACAAAACATGTTTGTATTCGACGTTCCACCACACAAGTCGGGAAGGCGTCCTTAAGCCAGCCTCCCTGATCGCAATTCTATTTTTATCGTTGATAGAGCGAATCGGCAAGTTATATTTTTTGGCCACCTCAATAATTTTTGGAAAAATTTTCTGGATAAGATGGCAGTTTTTGTGGCCGTCAAGATGAGACGGCAATCTTCCGTAAAGCGACACGAATTTTCTTATTTGTCTTCCTATTTCTTTTTTAATTGCGGAATCCTCCAGATTTTCGGATAAGTCAAGGTGAAGGCCGATTGAAACCGGGTGCTTCCTGATGTCCTTTGATAAAGCGTGCTTTTCATCAACCAAGACCGATGTGCTCGTCACAATATTTCTGTCTGCGAGCTCCAAGATGCCCTTATTGAAATTTTCAGACAATCCGAAATCATCGGCATTTATAATAAGTTTTTCTCTTTTCGATCTCGGCATTTGTTTTATAGGATTTTATTATTCCCAATGAGTTCAAAAGCTTGATATGTTCGGAGTTCAGCGGATCATATTTACCGGCATCGAATTCAGAGATATTAATTTCTGTCTTTAACAAAAAATTCCAAAGCTTCATGTTCCCTTCACGGTAAATTATGTCCTTGGTGAAACAAATTCCGGGAGTGGAGCAGTCAGTGCCGCGAAAGGTCCGAACGCTTCTTTCCCAGGCTTCTCGAGCCGCTTCGGTCTTGGCTATGGCAGAATTTTCGCCGCCGATTAGTTTTAGTAGGAAAAAAATCGAATTGATTTCCTCATAAACCTGTCGGAAGTTTCTTTTTTCCCCGTCGCATCCCAGCGCCAGACAAACTGCCAGAAATCCGGGAAATCCGGAAAAATCGTCGAAGCTGTCGCGCACTAATTGCTCCTTTAAAGTAGCAAGGCCCTCCTCACTCTCCTCATACCTATCGAGACCCAAACTCAAAAGAGAAAAAGCACTTTTTTTTCCGTTAAATTGTCGCCTCACATGGGTTCCTATTTCGTGAACTATCAGCGCTCTTAAATCAGAGGAATAAAGATATTTTTTGTGAGGGATCCGAATCTTTTTTGTCGAAGGGTCGGTGCCTATGCTTATCGAACTGCTCTTAACAACAACCGCTTCCCATCCGGATATTCCTGCAAGAGACACGGCTTTATTGAATATTTCGCAGATATTTTTGGCGTTATAAGGAGGTTTTCTGGCGAGAGCAGGTTTCAAAATGACCTGAAGCTCTCTTTGCAAATTTTTAAGTGTTTTTCCGAATAGGGATTTAGTTGGCAACTTGACGATTCGGTAATGCTTTGGGATTTTTCCCAGCCATTTTTCAATGAGCAATTCAAGCTTAGCGATTCCCCTTTTTGATATTTCCAGTCCTTTTCCCTTTTTTGCCTTGCGAAATTCTCTTTGCAGCCAGGCGGCCGTGTGCCCCTGAGCTTTTAAAGACGGATATCCGTATATTTTTTTGCAGCCAGAAATAAATCTGCTCCAATCCTTTGCTCGCGAGGCCTTCAAAATCTGAATTTCCGCAAGCTTCTCTTCTATTTTTTTCTGATAGGCGCGACGAATAAGGAGGTTTCTCTCATCGCTTAATATGGTGTTTAGCAAGCTCTTATGAGCCGCTTCCTTCGCATCCAGATGCTTTTTGTTGAGAAGGGGATAATCCAAAACAGGATTTTCAATTTTTCCTTCGGAAAAAAGCTTCCTTTGCTTTTCACGGAAATGATATTCTCCTTCAAAATATTCGTATATTTGAAAAGAAGAAATCTTGGTAAATTGGGAAAACCACCCTTGGTCGAGGTGTTTTGGCGGACATTTTCGTGCAAATTTGTCATTTCTGGGAGTCATTCCAAATTTTATTAAAAGGATGAAACATTCTAAAACCATTTTTTTTCCTCAATTCTGATTTTATGAATGTTTTACTGACTTCGTTTGAGTCCGCGTTGAGAGGGGAGGGAGTTTTTGATAATTTTTTAGTAAACCATCGAGCGCCTGTATCTTTTTGAAAAATTGGAATTTTGAAAATCTTCGCATAGGTTGGTATTTTGTATTCCAACATACCTATATATTTCTTCTTCACAAGGCTATATTTTTCAAAAAAACTTCGGGTGAAGATTTGGAAGATAAAAAGGCAACAAAGAATCTTTTTGTCATAACCATATATTTTTTTTATGTGTTTTCGGAAATTGAGATAATTTTTCCTATGGATACTCCCGGGTTTTGTCCACATCCAACAATTTTCAAGGTCCTTATCAAGGCTTCTGAAGGCCGAAAAGTAAAGTTGGTTTCTTTTAGCATCGCGAAATATTTTTGCTAATTTGCCAAAAACCAGCATATCCCATTGAACAACGGCGAGACTTTCCCAGGAAAGGTTTTTGCCTCGCTTTCTAAACCAATCCAGAAGTATTAAGTCTCCATTGATCCATTTCCACTTAGAATTTTTGAAAGGCGAAGCGTAGAAGTCATCCAGATATTCGCCTAAAATTTTTTTATAGCGATCCACTTTCTTTAAGTCGCCCCCGTATAATCCATATATTCTTAAACCAGGATTATTTCTTTTTAAGAGCAGAAGATGGTTTTTGCAGATTAATGGTTTTTTATAAAACCAAAATAGAATTGCGAGCTCTTTCATGTTTTTATCTCCTTATAATTTTCTTATAAAGCTGGATATACTTTTCCGCCATGACGGAACTGTCAAAGTTTTTTTCAGCGTATTTTCGGCATTCTTTTCTATCAAATCGGTCGATTTCTTTTGCTGCTTTAAGCCAATCTTCAAATTTGTTAGACATGCACAAGACTCGGGAATCCCTAAGGCGCTTGGGCAATAGTTGAATTTCTGAGCTTAGGACAGGTGTGCCAGCGGCTAATGCTTCCATTACAATCAGCGGAAACAGTGTCAGCCTTGTTCTAATCAGAGACAAAAGAGCTTCGGCATTTTTCATGTACTCATATAATTCGTGCTGGGGCATTTGGTCTTTGAATATGACTGTCTTGCCCAAATACGGTTTGATTTCCTTTTCAAAATACATTTTTCTTTCGGGGGTGTTTCCAATGCGCCCAATAATAACGAGTTTTTTTCCGGTTTTTTTGGCTATCCGCATAGCTAAATCGGCGCCTTTGTCTTCCCTTATCCTGCCCACAAATAGCAAAAATTTTCCCTTGTCTGTCGAATAACCCATCTTTGTTACGTCAATGCCGTTTTCAATCACTGCGGTGGCCTTGTTTTTTCCTGTTCTTCCGCTGGAGATTGCAACAGTAAATATTCCGGCATTTTTGATTTGTTTGAATTCCGTGTTTTCAATTACATTGTGTAGCGTGAGAACGCAGGGTTTATTTAAAAATTTTGCCACAGCATAGGCGCTTCTGTGAGCATGCAGATGAATGACATCGAAGTTATTTTGGTATTTTATAATTTCCAATTGGCTGGTGAAAATCAGATTTCTTCGAAACACATCCGTTTGTTTCTTAAAATCGGGCATTCGCCAAAGGCTTTTTGGAAGAGTTGAAATATGTTTCGCATCAGTTTTCCAATCGGCCGGTGCGAACAATGTAATATCCATTCCTTTTTTCGCGAGAGCGTTTGTCAGATGTTTGCACACGACTTCCGGCCCCCCTTCTTGCCCGAAGGGTGGAGCTATCATAGCTATTCTTATTTTTTGTGAATTGCGCTTATGAACCATCATGAGAAATGTTAATTATATTTTCTTTAGTATTTTTTCGTAGAGCTCAATATATTTCTCAGCCATTGTGTCACTGTCGAAATGCATTTCGGCGTATTTGCGGCACTCTCTCCTGTTGAATTGTTGAGTATTTATCGTCGCGCTTACGAGGCTCCTTATATTATCGGAAAGAAATGCCGTTTTTTTGTTTTGTAAAAGTTTATCGAGCGGCGCTGTTTTTGTTCCGATAACGGGTGTTCCGCAAGCGAGTGATTCCGCCACTGACATAGGGCAAATTTCCGGCCTTCTTATTGGAAAAAGAAGCGCTTCCGCATTTCTGATATATTCAAATATTTGCTTGTTTGAAACTTCTTTCATAAGAATTATTTGTTTCCCGTCTACGAACGGCGCTATTTTGCTTTTATAGTAGCTTTGCCTTTTTTCCGAAAAACCGATTCGTCCAAAAATGAGAAGCTTCTTTTTTGCTCGTAGGGCGATTTGTATGGCTCGGTCAATTCCTTTTTGAGGATGGAGTCTTCCTATTGATACTAAATAACTTCCGTGCTCGAAAGACGGCTTGATTTCACTTATTGGAACGCCGTTATAGATAAGAGCAGACGTACGGTTTTTACCCTTTTGATGTTTTGATAAAGCCACAGTGAATACCCCGGCCCTTTTTAGCATTTGAAAGTATGGGTTTGTTATGGGACTGTGAAATGAAAGCACGCACGGGTTTTTCGTATTCGAGCAAACTGCATAGGCGTGGCTTTGGAGATGCAAATGGACGATATCAAACTTATCTTGATAGTTTAGTACCTTTATTTGAGATGCATTACAATACGCTCTGATTGCAATTTTCGTGAGTTGGCTGAAATCATTCCTGCGCCTCAGGCTCTTTTGTAATGTTGGAATGTGCTTTGCCTTTGTTCTCCAGTCAGCCGGCGCAAAAAGGGTCACGTCAACACCTTTTTTTAAAAGGCCATTTGTCAGGTTCTGAACCATTACTTCCGGTCCTCCGGTGTCTCCGAACACTGGAGCAACCATAGCCACGCGAATTTTGCTCCTCCTTTTTTTCATAAGAGTCGTCAATTAAAGACCTCCATAAACTCGTTGAAATTTTTTTCCTTGATTGCTTCCGTTCCGACGATTTGCAGCAAATCGAAACCCGGAGTTGTATTGATTTCAATCAGTTTTGGTTTTCCGAAGTTGTCAAAAATAAAATCAATTGAATAATGAGCGTGGGGGAAAATCGACAGTTTTCGAACAACTTTCTCGGTTATTCTTCTGACGGATTGGGGGATAAATTTAAGGGGAACCAAAATAGGGGTCGCGCCTTGGTGAAAATTCGTAAACAAAGATCCTTTTCGAGCAATTCGGGAAAGAGCATAAATGGGCTTGTGATTCATAAAAACAATCCTTAAGTCGGCAACTTCTCTCTCTTTTGAAAATCCGGGAATGCCTTTCTCGCTTTTCACAAATTCCTGGAGAAGAAAAGGATAGGCCAACTTTGAATTTTTTAGCCTTGTCCTTTCTGTAATAATGATTCCGAATCCTCCCGATCCAAAAAATGGCTTAGCAACTGCTTTTTGCGAACGAATCTTCCCGATATTTTTCAGCAAATCAGCTTTAGACTTTATCACGAAAGATCTTGGCATGAATTCGCCAAAGATGAGATATTGGTTCAACTTGCTGTTGAGAAGTGTTTTGAAAAGCGGGTCATTAAAAATGGTTATTCTTTGCTGAATCTCTAATTTTAAATCTAGTAAGGAATAGTCGTATTTTCCTATTACTTTATCAAAAATCAAATCCGGTTTGATCGGTTTTTTTACTTTTATCCACTTTCCATCACGGAATGTCCAAGTTTTTTTGAAGTGAAATTTTGACATATCAAACCACCCCAAGCTGGCACGATGGAATTCAACACCTCTTTTCCGACCCCTCTCATACAAATCCTCGAATGATTCGCGGGTTGGAATGGAATTTTCCAGAGGAATCTTTTTATTCCAATCGTCTCCCTTATAAATAACAACAGCTATCTTTTTCATGGATTTTTTTATTATTACTTAGCCATTCTGGCAGGATCTATAAGAAATCTGTGCAGATCGCGATGGCCGATTATTAATGGATTTTTCAAATGGGAGCGGTCTATGACAGAAACTTTTGTGAGAACCTCTGTGTTGTCAATGATTATCTTTATCTTGACCATGGGTCGATAAGTCGTTCCGTGCGAAGAATGAATGATGGCCGTATCCTCAAGGTCTGGAATATTTTTGTCTTTGAAAAATTTTTCCCTATCTTGCTTTTCCAATCCTTTTATTTTTTCGTAATCAATACCAAGTTTTTCAAACTCGTTCATGGTCGATGAAAACCCCAGGGATTCAGCAAGGAGTTTATCCATAGAAGAAAAGTCGGCACCGCTGTCTATTTTTGCTTCAACTTCAATCTCCTTCTCGTCCTTTCCAATGAGTTTCACTTTTTCCTTCAGGCCGATAATTCTTTTTCCCGAAATATCCTCGATTTCTTCTTCGATTTCACCTCCGAAAAGGTTCATGCCGACTGATACGCCCTTTTCGACCGTTTTTATTTTGAGCCCTTCAACACGGCGGAGGCGCCCCAGGAGGCCGTCGTGATTGGCTACCTGGATGGAAAGGCCCGGACGGGCGTTGAGTTCGAGGAACACCGGACCAAGGTCGCGGTCAATGGCCACGTCGGCGCCTAAAAACCCAAGCCCGGAAATTTCCTGGGTCCGAACGGCAAGAGTCAAAATAGTTTTCCAATAGGGGATCTTGATTCCGGAAAGAAGCAGGCGGGTCCCGGGAACACATTCGATAAGCTTGTTTTTTCCGAAAACGGCCGTGGTAGTGACTCCTGTCGCCAAATCAATCCCCACCCCGATCGCTCCTTGCTGAAGATTGGCTTTTCCGTCTGAAACTTTGGTCGGAAGGCGAAGCATGGCCATCACCGGAACTTTATTATAAATAATCACCCGGATGTCGGGGATGCCCTTATAAGCATAAGGCTTGAAAAGCTTCAAAAGCTTCATCCTCTCTTCAAAAAAAGCAATATCGGGAACGCCGGACAAAGAAAAACTGCCATCAAGAATGTTTCTGATGTGGGTTTTAAGATCATCAACAGTAACCAGAGAGCCATCGGCCTTGATCCAAACATTGAAAAGATTCTTTTTCTTTCCGTAAACGACTAAAATTCCCTCTCCGCCGAAGCCTCTATTCGGCTTCAAGACAAAACTTTCCGGAAGGGCTGCCCAGTCAAAATTCTCCAGTTCGTCAACATTTTTTATCTTGCCGATTAATTCAGGAACAGGAATGTCGGCTTTTTTGAGCATCCGCTTGCTCCGGAGCTTGTCATCGGCCAGCCTTTTTGCCCGGCGAAGATTGTTGGGACGGATAAATTCCAAATTACGGGCGTTCATCCCCAAAATTTTTCGGCTGTTTCGAAAAAATTGAATCATCGAGGCTTGATTATTTGCCTAAAGCGGAAGTATTCGATAAGACGAAGCCCGGTCCATTTGCCCAGGAAGATATTGGCGGGGAGGGTAAGCAAGCTGATCCAGGGATAATGCAAAATGTATCTTATTAATATATCCCAACTGGCGATGTAATATCCGACAACGGAGATAACAAGAGTTTCGATAGCCAGCACCACGGCGGCTCGTCCGCCTTTTTCAATTTGAACAGCGACGAATTTCTCAACCAAAGTGATCATGATGAGAATCGGGAAAATGGAAACGCTGGCGAGACCCGTTCGGTTATAGATCCCGCCGATTATGAGAAGCGCCAAAATGGAAAATCCGACGATGGTGATCATGATGGCGACTCTGGGGAGATAAAGCAGCCGGAATTGTTTGAGGAGGAGGCGGGTGAGGGTTCCGAAAATAATGACGGTTATGAAAATCGTGATTCCATAACGGATTTCATTGGTGGCGAGGAACGCGAAAGTGATGATGGCCGGGGTATAGATGCCGAAAGCCTTGATTCCGACGACTTGCCGGAAAAAAGCGATCACGGTCACGATGATCGGCAGGATTAAAACTAGAATCAGCGTATCAAGAGGGACGCCGTTAGATAGGGCGAGGGATATAAATTGGTTCATCCCGTTAGGCATTAATATTTATACTTCTTTATCAGTCGAGAATCACCGAGACATCCAAACAGTGAATGCCTAACGGGATTCATAAAAAAAATCCCCAAAACTGATTTAATATTACTTAATTTTAGGGGTTTTGTCAATCCAAAAGGCGAATAATAAAGCCGAACTTTTATAAAAATTTCGTTCTCCGCGAATTCAAGTGGCAAATCGCTATCGCAATCGCGTCCGCCGCGTCGTCCGGCTTCGGAATCGCCTTCAATTTCAAAATATTTTTTACCATAATCTGAATTTGATTTTTGTCCGCTCGGCCGTAGCCGGTGAGGGCCTGTTTGACTTGAAGGGGCGTATAGGAAAAAAGGGGAAGAAGATTTTTTTTAATTTCATACAAAATCACCCCCCGCGCCTGGGCGACGGTGATGGCGGTTTTCAAATTCTTGAAAAAAAACAAATCCTCAATCGCGGCCTCTTGCGGTTTATATTTTTTGATGAGCGAGCTGATATCGCGCCCAATTTCAACCAGCCGGTCCGCGTCGGAATTAAACTTCGAAGTATTCACGCAACCGCAGGCCACCAGCCGCGGACTTTTTTTGTCTTCTTCGACAACCGCCCAGCCGGTTGTGGCTGTGCCCGGGTCGATTCCTAAAATTCTTAGATTCATAGGTGATTATTTAATTAAATCCCAAATTAAATCAAATTTCCTCTTTTCCGCCTCCGCGATTTCCTCCGATTCGATTTTGAGAGTGATAAGTTCTTTTTTTGAAGTGCAGATGGTCACGGCGTTTCTGTATATGAGAATAAAGTCCGAATGATGATATTTCTCCGGCAGGAATTTTACTTCTCTCATTTCTTTCGAGTTTCTTTCCGGAGTGAATATATTTTCCGCTTCGTCTTTAAAGTGCAAGCCTCGATAAACGGTTCTGTTTTTCACTCTCGTCGGGATATAGTGATTCACATCGTATTCCGGAGTAATCACTTCATAAATTTTTTTGAGCGATCCGATAGCGCGGATTACGCCGTTCGTAGTTCCGAGTGAATCTTCAAGCGCAGTATAATATCCTTCCTCCCCCTCGTACAGGGTTATCTTTGGTTTTATCTGGGATCCTTTTTCTATTGCGGCAAGCTCCGGTAGAATTTCGGAAACTTCTTTGAGTTTTCTTTTTAGGTTCTGTTCGAACGTCGAAGGAGGGGAGACAACGAAGCGTAGACCCGATCGCATCTTAAAACTTCCCAGCAGGCCTTTCCCCTCGAGTGATTTCGCGATCAAATAAGCCGTTGGTCTTTTTATGCCGGCCATTTTCGCGATCCGCGCCAGCGGCGCCTCGCCTGTCTTGAGCCCGGCAAGGTACAAATTCGCTTCTTCGGCAGTTAGGCCGTAATTATTGAGCGTTTGCTGAATGTTCATAATGTTGTAATTTCTGACAACATTATATATTACTTACCATAAAATGTCAAATATTACTATTTATAAAGCACAATAACGATTCATATAATGTAAAGATATTGTTCCAAAATTAAACCAATCATTGATAATCCATTAATTTCATGGCATTATTAGACGTTAAATATTTTATCGGTTTTTGAGAGGGAGATAATTTAACCAAAAACATGTTGCTTGGCAATGCCACTATCCATAAAAATTACAACTCCCAAAACCTTGTTGATATGTGGGGCGATTTGATAGATTGGAAGAAAAGGAGAGAGGGGGAAAATGGTTTTCTAATAGATCAACTCCGGAAACACAACGTTCGTAGAGTTTTCGATGCCGCTTTGGGCGACGGGTGCGATTCAATTTATTTACTCCAGAAAGGTTTTGACGTGACGAGCAATGAAATTGATAAAACGTTTTTAGCAAAAGCTCTTCAAAACGCGAAAGCCAATAATGTCCAGTTAAAAATTACAAGCCTTGACTGGCGCGAACTAGATAAAGAACTAGAGATAGAATCTTTTGACGCAGTTATTATTCTCGGAAATTCCCTAACCTACTTGTTTACAAAAGAAACCCGGTTGAAAGCGCTTGAACAATTTCGCCGAATATTGAAAAAAAGTGGGATTCTGATTATTGATGAAAGAAACTGCCAGAATATATTGGACAATCGCGATGAAATCCTCAAGGGAAATTTCAATTATTCCGGAAAATATGTCTATTGTGGAGAAAAAGTTCATGGCCGGCCGATCGAAATATCTGATGACAAAGTGAAATTCGAATACACAGACGAAAGGACGAATAAAATAGCTTACCTTGCCATGTATCCGTGGAAGCGCGATGAGCTCAAGAAGCTTTTGCAAGAAGCTGGTTTTGAACTAATAGAACAATACAGCGACTATCTGCCAAAAGAAAATCCTGATGCTGATTTTTATCAATACGTTTGCGTAAAATAATTCTAGCGCGTTAAAATACGGACTCAAATTTTGAGTTCGTATGCAATGCACTGGTATCGCATATTCCTTAAAAAAGAGAGGGCACGTTGATGAAAGTCGCTTTAATTAGAACGGCTATCGTTCCAGATAAAGAAAGACATCTGGCCTACGGTTCCAATATTTCTCCAATGGCAACTTCCGTGGCGCTTCTCGGTGCCTGCCTAAGGGAAAAATTTCCGGAGGTCAAAATTTCGATTCTCAACGAAAACTGGCCGCCGGAAAAAATCGCAAAAAGGGCCGCCAAATTCGATCTCGTGGGTTTTTCCACGACATATGCTACTCACGGACCTTCGTGCGAAATCGCACGCAAAATAAACCAACTTAATCCGGAGGTTGGAATCATCTTTGGCGGAATCGATGCCGCAAACAAAGGCTCGCTGATTCTCAAGAGCCATTTTTACATTAATTATGTTTGCGGAAACCAAGATAATCCATGGGGTGAAAATGTGATCACCACCCTCGCATTGTCTGCGCCTGAAAATGTATCTAATATCTGGCTTCGCAAGCACGGCAAGGTTATCTTCACTGACTATAATTACGATCTGGGAAATTTACCGCTTTGGGACTTCGGCCAGTTCAAAGAACACGATGAGCGCATCCAGCCATATCTCAAGCCGGCTGGCGATTGGGATCTTCCGCATCATTCCGTTTTTTCCTGGCGCGGATGCCTAAAATCGCTTCGCCGCGGCAGATGCGCTTTTTGCACTTCCGCCGTTGACTCTCCAAACTTCATGCCTCCCGAAAATTTCTGGAGACAGATTCTTCATCTCCAGGAAAATGAATTCCCAGGCGTAAAGATGAATCTGTACCTCGGAGATAATCACACGCCACCGGGCTGGGTGAGAAAACTGGCGGAAAAAATGCCAGCCGGAATCAATGCTCGCTTTCGGGCATACGGTTGGCTACCGGAGATCATCAGCCTTAACCCAGCACAGCTTAAAGGTTTTGCTCAAGACCTTCACGCCATGGGTTTTTATAACCTGTTTTATGGAGTGGAAAGCTTTGACCGTGAGGTTCTCTCTTCAACCAACAAAGATTTTGTGTCCGTTCCAGAAATGGCCCGCGTGATAACTTCCTTATTTAATCAGGGAGGCGTTCGCGCTACCATCGCGATCATTGTCGGTCTCCCCGGAGAAAACGAGGAATCGCTCAAGACAACTTTAGCGTCCTTTCGGGAACTTTTTGCTCTAGTTCCCAACGGAGCAATCGAGCGGGTTTATCTTTCCCATCTTGTCGTTCTCCATGGCAGCGCAATAATGGAGAATATGAAACGCAATTTGTCGCTCTGTGTTGATTACGAGCGGCTAACCGGAAAAGTTTTCGCCACAGATGACGACCCGCCGGTAGATCTGCTTACTGCTCTTCATCTCAAGTACTTCACCGGGATAACTCCGGCGATCGCCAACGTCTATCATGATCGCATCGTAGATGTATCGCTTGAATCCGGTATTCCTCGGCAACAAATCGGAGGATTCGAGGAACGACATATCATCGATAACATCTTTAGCCAACTGTAGTTAAATTTACGAAGATTAACAGCCGAGCTGGATCTCCAGCCCGGCTTTTTATTTGGAAATCACAATTTGTGACTTCCAGAATCATTGAAAAATCCTCCATTTTATGCTAGAATTATAATATGAAAACCTCGAAAGAGCTCCAAAGTTTCATCAAAAAAAGGAAAGCGCTTGTTTGGTATGTGAAAGATGTGACGAAACTCAACGAGGAATCCATCGTTGAGCATATTTTGAATTTCGGTGACTGGGACGATGTGCAGGAGATGATCAGGATTATGGGTACCAAGCGAGTGGCGAAGATATTTTGGGAAAAATCGAAACCTATGAAATGGGGAAGAACCAACTATCGACCGGGTGTGGTGAATCTTTTCAATCATTATTTTGCAAAACATGCATAAAGAAATTTTGACTCGAGAACAAATAAAGCTTTTGCCGCTTCTCAAAGAGTTCAAAGGAAAGTTTTATATGGTAGGCGGGACGGCTATTGCGTTTCACATCGGTCATCGTCGATCGATTGACTTCGATCTTTTTTCGGAAAAAAACTTCCAGAATTTTCGGATAAGGAAAATATTTAGCCACTTCGTCAAGAAAGAAGACACACTGGTTGATCGCCCGGGAGAACTGACAATTCTTTTGCACGATGTAAAATTCACATTTTTTAATTTTCCGTACAAAATTCCCTGCTCTGAAAAATTTGAAAATCTGATTTGTATGCCGGATTTGCTCACCCTTGCGGCAATGAAAGCTTTCGCTTTGGGGCAAAGAAATAAGTGGAAAGATTATGTGGACTTGTATTTCATAATGAAGGATTTCCACACACTTTCCGAAATTTCAGAAAAAGCGAAACAATTGTTCGGCACAAGTTTCAATGAAAGAATGTTCCGCGAACAGCTGGGATATTTTGTCGATGTCAACTATAATGAGAAAGTCGAATATATGAAAAATTTCAAAGTAAGCGATAAAGTTGTTGAAAAAGCATTGATAGAATTCAGCGTGAGCTGAAAATATAGCGATCAAATAAACAAAAAAGCAGGGATTAATCCCTGCTTTTTATATTTGGAAATCACAATCTGTGATATTAATATTTGATGCTCCAAAACGGAATATCAAATTTCTTAGAGATTGTCATAAATTTCCTGAACGTCATCAAGCTCATCTAGTTTTCCTAAAAGTTTTTCATAATCAATCTTTGCTTCGACGCTGATTGAAATAGAAGAGAGGGGCATGAAAATCAAACCGGCGTTGTCAATTTGAATTCCTTTTTGCTCCAGATTTTCTTTCATTTCTTTGAGATCGCGCGGAGCAGTGATGACTTGCAGAATCTCACATTGAAAAATAGTGTCGATGGCTCCGGCATCAATGGCTTTGAATTCAATATCATCGGCATCCTTCCCGGATGTGTTTATATATATCGCTCCGACATTTTTGAAGAGGTGTTGGAGGCTTCCGGCCGGGACCATTTTTCCGCCGGATTTTTCGACGGTGCTCCTGACTTCGGTAATAGTCCGATTTTTGTTGTCGGTCGCAGTTTTGATGAGCATAGCAATGTTTTCCGGTCCCATGGCTTCATACACAATCTCTTCAATCGCTGCCGCGTCCTTGAGCTCTCCTGTTCCGCGCTTTATCGCCCGGTCAATATTGTCTTTTGGCATATTGACGGCGCGCGCTTGATCGATCGCGAGGCGCAATTTGAAATTCATATCCGGGTTTCCTCCGCCATCTTTCGCGGCCAGTGTCACCAGTCGAGCGACTTTCGTAAAAACGTTAGCGCGCTTAGCGTCTTGAATGGCTTTTTTATGTTTAATGCCTGCAAAGTGTGAGTGTCCAGACATAGAATGATTTAAATTAATTAAACCTTATCTTAAATACTAAACTGTATCAGAGGTTATTTCAAGTCATAAAAAAGTTGATTTATTAGGCATTAATGCTGTAAATTAAAGATAGCTAATTTTGATTTTATGAATAATAAAAAACAGAAAAAAACTAAGAAGGTTTTTAATCCGTCATGGGCTCATTGGCAAAAACTATGGGCAGAGGTAGAATCTCCGTGGCGGCCGAGCAAAAAGGATATTTTGTTTTGCGAAAAAATGATCAAAATGGTTTTGCGATATGAAAAAAATCCTAAAGCGTTGCTGCTTGGCTCAACTCCTGAAATTCGCGACCTTTTGGCTAAATATAAGATCGAGACAACCTTAGTTGATGTGAATTCTTCAATGAAAAAAGCGATGGATAAATTGCTGAAGCGAAAAAACAGGAAAGAGAAATTGATTGTTGCGGATTGGGTGAAAATGAAGCTTCCAAAAAGTTATTTTAATTTGGCATTTAGCGATGGCTGTTTGACTAATATATCGCTTGCCACATGGAGGAATCTTTTTACTAATGTCAATCAAGCTCTCAAAAAGAATGGTTTGCTGTATTCAGGTAGCTGGGTTTACAGAGTTTTAAAACCATTAAGCTTTGAAGATTT
The DNA here is from genome assembly GCA_030679895.1 of Candidatus Moraniibacteriota bacterium. Classification (GTDB taxonomy): domain Bacteria; phylum Patescibacteriota; class Minisyncoccia; order Moranbacterales; family UBA11712; genus Fen-1326. Next base: position 29,718 of record JAUXSN010000028.1, read on the forward strand.
GATTGAAAAATATAAGAAAAATCCAAAATACTTTGAGGACTTCAAGAACAGGGTCCATTCTTTGCATAGTCTCTATTTGAATCCCGGACTTTATGACCGCAGAAAAAAAGAATATAACTTTTTTAAAGTTATGAAAGGCATAGAATTATTTGTGAAAAGAGGTGATATCAGCCAAAAAGATTTCAGAAACTTGCAATGGACAAAAATAGAAATGGGGCCATATATTGAAATTGCCTTTGACGATGCTGAAGAGCATGATAGCTATCTGAATAAATTTTATAAAATTGTCGCTGTTTTTCAGGATAAATCTCATCCGCTCATGGCTTTCCGCCGCGATTATATTTTAGCTAAAAAATAGTTTATCTTAATATGGCAAAAAAGTTATACAATTCTTTGTGGTTTCAGTTCTGGAAGATTTGGAATAAGATCGGTCCGCCTTGGAGACCATCTGTGAAAGAAATAAAATGGTGGGAAAAGAAAATTGTTGAGCTGAATAAGAGCAATAAAAATCTAAAGGCTTTGGTGCTAGGCTCTACCCCGGAAATTCGCGATATGCTCGCAAAAAACAAAATTGATACGACACTTCTTGATGCCAACCAGTCAATGTATGAGGCAATGAACAAGCTGATAAAAAAGAAAAACAACAGAGAAAAGCTAGTTGTTGGAAATTGGCTCGAGATGGAGAAAGTTTTAGGGGAAAATAGATTTGATTTCGTAATCGGTGATGCACCCCACTGCAATTTGGCTTATAAAACATGGCCAAGGTTTTTTGATGGGCTGTATAATGTTCTCAAGCCTGGAGGATACTTTATGGTTGGGAGCATAACTTTGGAATTCAATGAAAGGCAGACTATTGAGGATCTATTTAATAAATATAAAAGAAAGAAAAAATATTTCAAGAATTTTAAGAATAGGCTCTGGGAACTTTATCAATTGGCTGATGAGAAAGGAGTTTGGACGAATGAGGTAAGAGGGTTTTCTTATGAGGCAGTTAGAAAATTATTAAAGCGGGAAGGAGCGAAAAGAAAAATAGGACTTAAAGAACTTGATGAAAATCTTTGGTTCTTGAGTGGGGATATCAACGGAGAAGCTCTTGGCAATTATGTCGAAGTTATGCCAACGCTTGAGGAGCAGATCAATCTTCAGTCCAAATGGTTTTATCTCGATGAATTATATTTGATACTCGATCATTCTGCTTTTAAAATCCGCCGGGCGATGATTTTAAAAAGCAAGAGGTTAAAATAATTACTAAAAATAAATTATGGAACGAAAAAAAATAACCACGGAATTTCCCGACGCAAAAAAATGGGGAGGTCAGATTCAAAATTGGATGGATGGATTGCCGACCGACATCTACGCGAGATACGATTCAACCGAATTAAGATCGCGGGAAAAACAATTGGCGGAAATGATCGGAACTTCCGATGCGGCGCTTTTCAATTCAGGAATGGGCGCGATTGTGACGGCAATGGAGGCTGAAGAATTAAAATCCGGTGACGTTGTTTTGTGCGGAAAGGATGTCTACAGTGAAACGGCAAAATATTTTAAGGATTTAAAAAAACGGGGTATAAGAATTATTTTAATTGATTCCGGAAATGCCGAAGAAATTGAACAAGCTATTGGAAGAGAAAGGCCTCGCCTCATCGTGCTGGAGAGTACCGGCAACTCGCCGGAAATGCCAGTTTGTGATCTCAAAAGGTTGGGAAAAAACGCGAAAGAAGCAAATAACTTTTACCACGCTGAATTAAATCCGAAAAAATCTTTGAAGCTTTATCTTGAAAGACATGAGCTACTGAAAAAATTGCCGGAGGATTTTCAGGAAGGATTGTTGCAAAATATTGAAGAATTCAGGAAGGGTCAAAATCCTTTTGTGTTTAGAGATGCTGTCAAGAAATTTGAGAAACTTCTACAGACACCCACGAGGTCAATCGCCGTAAAGGGCATTGCAGAGATAGCAAAATTTATCTCTAATAGAAGCAGAGAAAAATTGTCTCTCATTGTTGATAATACGTTATCCTCCCCTGCCATCCGCAATCCTTTTAAAGAATTGGAGGGAAGCGGTGTGGAGATGGTGGTCGTGGAGAGTGGAACTAAGCATTATCAAAAAGGACAGGACAAAATTACTCTAGGAATCGCTTATTCTAATAAGGGAGAAAAGATAGAAAGAATCAGAGCTGAAAGGGCAAAGCTCGGAACATATCTTCAGCCCGTGGCGGAGAAAGAAATCCCTACTGATATTGCCGAAGCTATGCCCGAAATCATGAAGCGTCACGGAGGAAATGCGCTCACGCTCGCACGAATACTAGAAAAATCCGGGAACGTTTTGGATGTTGGACATCCCAATTTGGAAAAACACAAAAATTCCGAAATCGCCAAAGAAATCGCGCCTGAAGGATTAGTCAGCGTTTTTTACATTCAGGTTCCTGATGCCGAAAAATTCGTAGGCAAAGTAAAAGAATTAGGCGGGGATAGCATCGGAATCGGCGGAAGCTTCGGCCATCCCAAGACCTGGCTGTTTAATCTGGGAGAAAATAATGTTCGCATTGCAGCTGGGAGCGAAAGTCCGGAAGAATTTGAGAAAATTTTAGATATTTTTAAACAAGCGGTGGCACAAATTAATGAAGATAAATAGTTTTGCAAAACACGAAGAACGCTGGCAAAAGATGGCTAAATTATGGAGTCTTTATTCCAAATATTCTAGGCCCAGCCCAGAAGATATAAGGCATTTCAATGAATATTTGCAATTTGCGCTTAAAGGAATTTCAGAGCCACTTGTTGTTTTGTTGGGGGCAACGCCTGAAATAAGAGATCTGCTTTTAAAATACAGCAAAAAGCAGAAAGCAAAAATAATTTGCGTTGATATGACAAAGGACATGTTCATGGCTATGTCTCATCTTACACACCACAAAAACTCAAGGGAACAATTTGTTCTAAGTAATTGGCTCTCAATATCTAAAAAGATGAAACCAAAAAGCGTGGATGTTGTAATTGGTGATTTTGTGATAGGTAATGTTGGCGAACACGAAAAAAAATTTCTAAAAGAAGTATCATCTATTTTAAAATCAAATGGTTTTTTTATAACCAGGGCTTACTATCACACGGACAGAGTTCAAAAGGTACCAAACTTTGTAAAAGAACTAAGGCGATTGGCACAAAGAGTTAAGAGGGGAAAGTATACTATTAAAGATGCCAAAGAATATTTTATGAATAACACTATGTATTCGACTTGGTATCTAAGAAAAGATAATAAAGTTTCTTTGAGTTACCGGCAAAAAGAGTATGAAAACATAAGAAATGATACTAGATTCCTAGGAAGAACAGAGGGGAAAATATTTAAATCCTTCTGGAAAGCATGGTGGCCACTTAGAGATAAATATTGGACCGATCTTCCAAAAAATGAGCTGCAAAGTATTATTAGAAGGCATTTTATCATTCGGAAAACGCTATTTTCACATGATTATGAACGGGCGGAATTTTGTCCGATATATTTGTTGAGAAAAAAGAAATGAAAATTAGTGGAAAAGTAATTCGAGGGAAAGGCAAGGGCAAGGAGTTAGGCTTTCCTACGGTTAATATTGAACTTCATAAAAAAATTGAAAGCGGGGTTTATGCAGGAAAAGTGAATTATGATGATAAAGAATACAAAGTGGGGATATTTGTTAATAAGGATAGTAACTTATTGGAGGCGCATCTCGTTGGTTTTTCAGGCAATTTATACGGAGAAGACATTGAGATTGAGATCAGGAATAGAATCAGGGATGTTATGAAATTTGAGAATGATGAGGAACTAAAGAGGCAAATTAAAAATGATATTAAAAATATATGTTCACAGGAATAATCAAAAAACTTTCTAAAGCTGAAAAAGTAACTTGGCAAAAGGGCAGTCTTTTTGTTGAGATCAAAATTCCAAAGGGGTGGAAAGTTAAACTCGGCGAGAGTATTTCTGTTAACGGAGTCTGCTCAACAGTCAAAAAAGTTAGCAAAAATAATTTTACGGTTGAATATATGCCGGAGACAGTCGAAAAAACGACAGTTGGTGATTATAAAAAAGGAACAGAATTAAATCTAGAAAGAAGTTTACGGATGAATGATCTTCTCGACGGACATTTAGTCCAGGGGCATGTGGATACGACCGGAAAAATAGTCGAAATAAAAAATGCGAAGCAATCTAAGATAATAAAAATCCAAGTGCCCAAAGTTTTCATGAAGTTTCTGGCGCCTAAGGGGTCGGTTTCGGTTGACGGGATCAGCCTCACGATCGTTGATTCAAAAAAAGACTGGTTTACTGTCTCTCTGGTCAGCTATACTTTGGAAAATACCAATCTCGGAAAAATTAAAGTCGGCGCAAAAGTGAACATTGAAACAGACGCGATCGCTAAATATATATTTAATATTTTAAAATCTAGCGGGTATGCTAAATGCTAAAAAAGGAAAAGTTAGAAAATTTGATGGATCGAAGCTGAAGATAGGCGTCATTGTTTCGCAGTTTAATAACAATATTACCGAGCCGATGCTCGATGGCGCGCTCAAGACTCTCGAGGAAAATAAAGTTAAGGCGGATAATATAAAAACTGTTTGGGTCCCTGGGTCATTTGAAATTCCGCTGGCGTGCCAAAAATTGGCGCAAGCAAAAAAATACGACGCGCTGGTGACGATCGGGTGCGTGATCAAGGGCAAAACGGATCATTACTATTATATTTGCAATGAAGTTTCAAGAGGAATTATGGATGTGATGCTGAAGTTTGATATTCCCATCGGGTTTGGGGTGCTCACAACCCAAAACTTGAAGCAGGCCGAAGCCCGCTCTCGCGGCAAAGAAAACAAAGGCCGCGAAGCGGCGGAAGCGGCGCTGGCGATGATGAAATTGTGAAAAATTTTAAACGCTCTCAAGACATCGAGTGGGCGCTGGAAAAAGGAAAATTTTATATCACCCAATCCCGGCCGATCACGACATTGAAATAATTCTCAAAAAAGTGGGTTAGCAGGACAGTGACAGGCGCATCTATTCCTTTTTCTTGTCCAGGAAGCCGATGATTTTTGCCGGTTCAGTCCGGTCTTTTTCAATGAGGCGCTTAATTACCTCAAAAACGACTTTGAATTTTCCGTCGTATTTTTTCTCCATTGCTTCAATTCTCAGACAAAGAATGCGATTGCTGATAACCATTTCTCTTATTCTCACAAAAGTTTTTATTATCTGAATGTTGACTTGGATTGCTCTTTCGCTGCTTAGAATGCTAGATAACATAGCAACCCCATATTCAGTGAAGGCATACGGCAAGTATTTTGAATGCTGCCCTTTCTCTAAGATTCCAAACTGGAATCTTAGAGAATCATACTCGATTTTGGAAAGCCGGAACATAAATTCATGCGGGAAGCGATTGATATTTCTTTTTACCGCCTTATTGAAATTTCCTGTTGTAATTTCATACAAAGCAGCTAAATCCCTATCAAACATCACTTTCTTTCCTCGAATCAGAAAGATTCGATTTTCAATTATTTCGCTCGGTATAATT
>JAUXSN010000030.1 GCA_030679895.1 Candidatus Moraniibacteriota bacterium
CTATTTTGAGAACGTCGCCGTCGGCGCCGACGCCCTGATCGGCGACGAGGGCAAGGCCCTGCCGCTGGTCAACAAGGTCATCGACGAAGCCACCGCGGCGACCTGCGCCGAGGCTGTCGGCGCCATGCGCAAGCTGCATGAGGGCACCCTGGACTACGCCCGCCAGCGCAAGCAGTTCGGCGTGCCGATCGCCAGCTTCCAGGTGCTGCAGCACCGCATGGTCGACATGTTCATGAACGTCGAACAGGCCGTGTCGATGACCTATATGGCCAACATCAAGGTCGACGACGACGCCGAGCGCGCCAAGGCGGTCAGCGCCGCCAAGGTGCAGATCGGCAAGGCCTGCAAGTTCGTCGGCCAGAACGCCATCCAGATCCATGGCGGCATGGGCATGACCGACGAACTGGCCATCGGCCACTATTTCAAGCGCGCCACGATGATCGAGGGCCTGTTCGGCTCGGTCGACCATCACCTGCGCCGCTATGAAGGCCTGAGCTTCGGCAAGGCGGCTTAAACGACTTCAGCCACGGCTGGACATTGGAAGGGCGGGTGTCGAAGGGCGCCCGCCCTTTTTCTTGATCTGACCGGCGGCCGCTGGCCTGGCTCAGCATTGACGCCAATGCGCCGGGCTCCCTAGTCTGACCGACGACAGCCTTGGGGAGGCCCTGGTGCAGCGTCGAACATTCCTGACGGGGACAATGGTCTGCCTGCCGATGGCGGCTTGCGCGGCGCCCGCGCGCCCGGCCGCGCCGCCCGGCGCCACCCTGACCTGGTTGAAATCCTATTCCCGTTTCAAGAGCGCCGTCCTTCTGCGGCTTGCCGGCGTTCAGGGCATTCCAGTGCGGCAGGCCGTCGACTGCTACCGGGTGACCTATGGCTCCCACGACGGGGGCGGACGGCCAATCCGCCTCAGCGGCCTGCTGGCGTTGCCCCGCGATGGCGTGGCGCGGGGATTGGTCAGCTGGCAGCATGGCACCACCACCTCGCGGCAGGATGTGCCGTCCA
>JAUXSN010000040.1 GCA_030679895.1 Candidatus Moraniibacteriota bacterium
GACGTTCCCGTCGTGGTTGGCCACCCAGCCGCGCCCCGCCACCTTCTGGCAGAGCGAGGCGATCTCGCGTCGAAGGCCTTCTTCCATCCCCGCCCCCTATCGTCGCGAGCGTCGCGGTGGCTACTGTTGAGGGCCCGCCGCGAGCCGAGCCGGCCGTCGGTGTACCCCCGAGGGAGTCCGTGATGCAGATCGACGTGTGGTCGGACGTGGTGTGCCCCTGGTGCTACGTCGGGAAGCGGCGGCTGGAGCAGGCGCTCGCGCGCTTCCCGAACAAGGACGACGTGACCGTCGTATGGCACAGCTTCGAGCTCGATCCGAACGCGCCGAAGGAGTCCACGGAGTCCCACGGCGAGCTGCTCGCCCGGAAGTACGGGATGTCGCGGGCGAAGGCTGAGGAGATGCAGGCGCAGATGACGCGGACGGCGGCGCTCGACGGCCTCCAGTTCGCCTTCGAGAAATCGCGCCCGGAGAACACGTTCGCCGCCCATCGCCTGCTCCACTTCGCGGCGCGGCACGGCCTCCAGGGCGCCATGAAGGAGCGCCTCCTGCGCGCCTACTTCACCGAGGGCCGCCGCATCGGGGACAACGCGGAGCTCACCGCGCTCGCCGCGGAGGTGGGGCTCGACGCCACGGAGGTCGCCGCGATGCTCGCGGACCCGGCGGCCCACGCCAACGATGTGCGCGCCGACGAGGCCTCCGCGCGCGCCATGGACATCCGCGGGGTGCCCTTCTTCGTGCTCGACCAGAAGTACGGCGTCTCCGGCGCGCAGCCCGCCGACACGCTCCTGGCCGCGATCACGCAGGCGTGGAACGAGCGCGCGCCCGCCGTAGCCGACGGCATGGTGTGCGAGGGCGACGTGTGCGTGCTCCCGGGGGCCAAGAGCTAGCCTTTCGCCTCAGTCCACCGTGACGCTGATGTCCGCGGCGTCGCCGGGGCCCGAGCTGCACATCTGGATGCGGGAGTGCACGCCGAGGTCGCCGTAGGCGTCCTCTCCCTGCGTGAGCGTGACCCGGACCTCCCAGGTGCGC
>JAUXSN010000038.1 GCA_030679895.1 Candidatus Moraniibacteriota bacterium
GATGTCGGTGCGGCCGGCCAGCCGGTCGCGGATCTGCAGGCCCGTGGTGCCGGCTTCGCCGTCGATGAAAATCCGGGGCTTCAGATCAAACGCTCCACTGGCGACGCGCCGGGATCGATTGGCGACCCGCTGCCGCCGCCGAACCTGACCGGGACCTTGCTACTCACTGAACGTGTCACTCGGTGCGGCGTTCTGAGGGATGCACGCCGAACATTGACCAAAGAAAAAAGGCGCTCCGGTTTCCCGAAGCGCCCTTTTGTAACGCGAGGAAACCTCGTGCGATTAGCGCTTGGAGAACTGGAAGCTCTTGCGCGCCTTCGCCTTGCCGTACTTCTTGCGCTCGACGACGCGGCTGTCGCGGGTTAGGAAGCCGTGCGGCTTCAGGACCGTGCGCAGGGTCGGCTCATAGTAGGTCAGGGCCTTGGAGATGCCGTGACGCACGGCGCCGGCCTGGCCCGTCAGGCCGGAGCCCTGAACCGTGACGACGACGTCGAACTGGCCGAGACGGTCGGCGACCTGCAGCGGCTGGGCGATCATCATGCGCAGAACCGGACGGGCGAAATAGACTTCCTGATCGCGGCCGTTGACCGTGATCGTGCCCTTGCCGGGCTTGTTCCAGACACGGGCGATGGCGTTCTTGCGCTTGCCGGTGGCGTAGGCGCGGCCGAACTTGTCGATCTTCTGAACGGCGGGCGCGGCGGCCTCGGGATTGGACGAGAGGCTTTGCAGGGCCTCGAAACCTTGAGCTTCAGCCATGGTCTATTTGCTCCGGACGTTCTTGGAGTTGCGCTCGGCGAACGCGATGGGCTCAGGGCTCTGCGCCTGGTGGGTGTGCTCGCCGCCATTGAAGATGCGCAGATGCGTCATCTGGGCGCGGGCCAGCGGGCTCTCCTTGGGGAGCATGCGCTCGACGGCCTTTTCGAGCACGCGCTCGGGGAAACGACCGGCCAGTTGCTTTCCGGCGGTGATTTCCTTGATGCCGCCCGGGTGACCGGTGTGGCGGTAGTAGATCTTCTGGTCGAGCTTGCGCCCGGTGAACTTCACCTTCTCGGCGTTGATCACGACGACATAGTCGCCGCAGTCGACGTGCGGGGTGTAGTCGGGCCGGTGCTTGCCGCGAAGACGCATGGCGATGAACGAAGCGAGGCGGCCGACGACGGCGTTCTCGGCATCGATCAGGATCCATTTCTTCTCGACCTCGGCGGGCTTCAGAGAAGCC
>JAUXSN010000046.1 GCA_030679895.1 Candidatus Moraniibacteriota bacterium
CCCGCGCGCCCGTTTTTCTTAAAAGGAGTTGGAAAATTTTTCGGTTTTTGAAACCAGCCGCAGGCTGGTGCGGAAGCAGAGCATAAAAGAAAATCAAAGGTTTTTCTGGAAAAAAGTTCGAGCTTCGTTGTAAATTCGCACCAGAATCAAACTTTCCGGTTTTTGGGAGCGGATTTTATGGGCGGCGTTTATCGCCGCCCAGTGCGTTTGGGGCTTTTCTTTCGGATTTTTCGGTTCCGGAGCCAAAACTTTTTTTGGCGGACAAAGTGAGGTTCGCCTCCCGCGCGATTTTTTAAATTCTGTCTTTGATTTGCTTTGCCCAAAAGATCAAAAAGAATTTTTGCTTTTCTTTGAGTTATGATATACTGAAATCGCACACAAATTATCAAAACGATTTTTTTAATGGCCGTCTCGGAAACATTCCAAATCGTTTTGGTTTGTGTGCACCGGGGCGGCCTTTTGAGTTTTAAGAAAATAAATATGCAAAAATTCTTTTTGTATGCCCGCAAGTCTACGGATGTTGAGGACAAACAAGTTTTATCAATTGAAGCTCAAATCACAGAATTGCGCGAGTTTGCCAAACGAGAGAATCTTGATGTGGTTGAAGAATTCATCGAAAAAAAATCGGCCAAAATTCCGGGCAGACCTGTTTTCAATTCCATGACGAGCCGAATTGAAAAAGGTGAAGCCAGCGGAATAATCTCATGGCATCCGGATCGTTTGGCGCGCAATTCTGTTGACGGTGGAAAAATAATCTATCTTTTGGATTGCGGGCATTTGGAAGAGTTGAAGTTTCCCCAGTTTTGGTTTGAAAGCACGCCGCAGGGCAAATTCATGCTCAATATCGCTTTCGGGCAAAGCAAATATTATGTTGATTCATTATCTGAAAACACGAAGCGAGGTTTGCGCCAAAAAGTCAGGCGAGGAGAATATCCCACGCTTGCTCCCATGGGATATATCAATGATTCTCGAACAAAAACGGTTATTGTTGATAGAAAGAAATCCATTGTTATCCGCAAAGCGTTTGAATTATACGCCAAAAATGATTCGCGCTTTGAAGACATTTCCGACTTTTTGGCGCAAAACGGAATAAAATCAAAAAACGGAAACAAGCTCCACCGAGACAGAATTTCTTATCTTTTATCTAATCCTTTTTTTATTGGCTTATTCAGATATTCTGGCGAAATCCATGAAGGCAAGCACCAACCAGTCGTTTCAAAGAAAATTTTTGATCAGGTTCAGGAAGTTTTGAAACAAAGAGGAAAACCAAGAAAAAACAGAAAGAATAGTCCGAAAGCATTTTGTGGACTGCTGAAATGTTCTTGTGGAATGGGCATAACCGCCGAAGTTCAAAAGGGACACATCTATTATCGCTGTTCGAGAAAATCAAAAACCGCAAAATGCGCCGAGCCGTATATCCGCGAGGAAAATCTTAATAAGCAAGTTTCAAAACTTCTTCAAAAATTTTCTTTGAAAAAAGATTGGGCGGATCAACTATTACAAATGCTCAAAAAAGACAAAAGAGAGACCGCCCAATCTTCAATCGCTTTTGTTCAAGATTCTCAAGAAAAGATTTCAAGCATAAAAATTAAACTTCAGCGACTTCTTGATGGATATTTAGAGCAAGATATTGAAAGAGAAATTTATCGTGAAGAAAAAGCCAAATTCCTTTCTGAAAAGAAAACGCTGGAAGAAAAAATTATATCTCTTGAACAAAAGCGGACTGGCTGGGTCGAACCGATGGAAAAATGGATAAAAGAAGCGGAAAACCTTGAGAAAATCGCGCGGGAGAGCAACTTTTTTGAGAAAAAGGTTGCTTGCCGAAATATATTCGGCTTGAACCTCACTTTGTCCGCCAAAAAAGTTTTGGCTCCGGAACCGAAAAATCCGAAAGAAAAGCCCCAAACGCACTGGGCGGCGATAAACGCCGCCCATAAAATCCGCTCCCAAAAACCGGAAAGTTTGATTCTGGTGCCCTCGCGAGGAATCGAACCTCGATTTCAAGCTCCGCAAGCTTACGTCCTATCCGTTGGACGACGAGGACAAGAACATTACAGCCCGATCATTTTTTCCAGTCTGTCAATAATGGTGAGTTCCTGCCTTATTTCCGGCAAATAATTGATAAGAGTTTCGCGGATCAGGATTGGGTTGGCGTTTTCGATGGGAATGTGGATATGCGGGAGAAAAGTTTTCTTGCTATGGAGGCTCAATGTTTTTATTCCTTCCTCGACTTCGTAAAAAATCCAGAAACTTTTGAGGTCGTCGTATTGATAAAAATAATTATCCACCCGAACCCCGTCGGAATTAATTTCCATCCGAATGAGGCGCGGCTCGCGCTCGGCATAAACATATCCTAACATGCCGATCAGGATAAAGGTGATAGCCATAAGAATGGCGTTGATAACAAGGGCATAGATAATTATCGCCAGCAGTGCGCCTCCCATAATCCAATACCACTTCGGATGCTTTTCCTCGTGGTCATATTCCGGCGCTTCCCAGGAAAAAACCGGTTCGTCCGTATCGCTGGCTGGAGCAACGGCGCCTCCGGGTGGTTTTTGAGCGATAACTTGCTTATTTTGGATTAAATTTTTTTGTTTTCTGAAATCCATGTTGTAATTTTTTAATGGATTAATTCGGAGGCGAGAGGATTCGAACCTCTGGTACCCTTGCGGGTACTCCAGTTTTCAAGACTGGTGCATTCGTCCGCTCTGCCACACCTCCAGATGATAAGGCGGAGAGGCAGGGATTCGAACCCTGGGAACCCGTGAAGGTTCAACATCTTAGCAGGATGCTCCTTTAAGCCGCTCAGGCACCTCTCCATAAAATAAAAATTAGCACGAAAAATCGGCTTTGACAATCATTTTATTGTTTGTCTCGCGATAACGGCGCCATAAACTTTTTTGGCTCCATTTTCTTTCAATATCTTCGCGCACTCCTCGAGAGTCGCTCCGGTCGTGGCGATGTCGTCGATAAGCAGAATTTCCTTGTTTTTCAGGATATTCTTGCCGAATTGGGCATCAAACGAAAAAATATCCTTGATATTTTGAAGCCGCTCGCGGTATTTTTTTATTTTCATCTGGGCTTTGTTATTTTTGTCTCTCTTTAGAACATCCATCACCTCTATTTCCAGCATAGGCGCCAGATTTTTGGAAATTTTTTCAGCCAGGAGCCGGCTTTGATTGAATCCCCGCCAGCGCAAACGCCGCGGATGAAGGGGAACAGGCACAATAAAATCGGGGATCGGCAGGTCGTTTCGGAGCAGCGCTTTTATCATTAATTCCGAAAGAGGCTCTGAAGAAGCAGAGATAAAACGGTATTTCAAGTTATAAATCAATTTTTTTACCGCTGGATTTTCGTATGAAACGGCAGCAATAATCGCATTCAAAAAAGATTTTCTTGAATCTTTGCAATCCGGGCATAGAGCGCCTTTTTCAGTAATATTCTTTTCGCAAACCGGACAAAGCTGAAAATCA